>VBAR01000003.1:515488-665922 GCA_005882315.1 Bacteroidota bacterium | reverse complement strand
CAAAATTCAAAATTTAAATAGAAAATAAACTATGGCTCGTATCGCCGGTGTAGACTTACCCAAACAAAAAAGAGGAGAAATCGGACTTACCTATATATATGGTATTGGCCCGGCTACTGCTAAATACATTCTTAGTAAGAACAGTATTGATCTTAACAAGAAAGTAAACGACTGGAATGATGATGAATTGAATGCTATCCGTAACACTATCACTGAAGAACTGAAAGTGGAAGGTGCTCTGCGTAGTGAAGTTCAAATGAGCATTAAGCGTTTATTGGACATCGCCTGTTATCGTGGTCTCCGTCATCGTAAGGGATTACCGGTTCGTGGTCAAAGAACAAAAACCAATAGCCGTACAAGAAAAGGCAAGCGTAAAACAGTTGCCGGTAAAAAGAAGGCACCTAAGAAGTAATATTCAATTGGCAATATGCGATAAGCAATTGCCAATTTATATAGATCTGACAACTTTGAATCGACACCAGATAGCTTAACAGATCAGCAGGAGGGTTGATTCAGTTCCGACAAAATCGGGATAATTATTTAAACAAAAGATTACCTCAGAACAAAAACATGGCAAAAGCAACAGCAACACAGCAGCCGGTAAGCGCAAAGGCTGCCGCAAAGAAAAGAGTTGTAAGAGTGGACTCATACGGTGATGCACACATTACAGCAAGCTTCAACAACATCATCATCAGCTTAACAAACAAAAACGGCCAGGTTATTTCCTGGAGCAGTGCTGGTAAAATGGGTTTCAAGGGTTCTAAGAAGAACACTCCCTATGCCGCACAGATGGCAGCAGCAGATGCAGCTAAAACCGCAATGGATGCTGGTTTGAAAAGAGTAGACGTTTTTGTAAAAGGTCCGGGATCTGGCCGTGAAGGTGCCATCCGTGCCATTTCACAAAGTGGTATTGATATCGTGATGATCAAAGACGTGACGCCGCTTCCACATAATGGTTGCCGTCCGCCGAAGAAAAGAAGAGTTTAAAATTTTCCCCTAAACCGGATTTATAATGAGTAACGGTTATTCAGGGGGATTTATAATAATGATAGCAGTAATTTCTGCCTTCATTATTATCAGAAGAAGAAGAAATAGAAAGTCATAATTGCTTTGAAAGGATCAAAGCAGTTCATTTTAATAAAAGGGTGGCTGATTAATTTTTACCGCTTTCAACGATCAGCTCACCGGTATTTAAAAAGCGGAAATGAATAAAAAACTATGGCACGTTACACTGGTCCAAAGACCAAGATTTCTCGCATTTTTGGTGAGCCCATACTGGGCAATGGCAAATGGTTGGGTAAAAACAGCAACCCTCCAGGTCAGCACGGAGCAAACCGTAAGCGTAAAAGCTTAGGTGAGTATGCACTCCAGCTTCGTGAAAAACAAAAAGCAAAATACACTTACGGTGTATTGGAAAAACAATTCCGCAAAACATTTGAAGAAGCAGCACGCCGCAAAGGTGTAACAGGTGAAAACCTGATCAAACTCCTGGAAGCAAGATTGGATAATACCATCTACCGTCTCGGTATTGCTCCTTCACGTCCTGCTGCACGCCAGCTCGTAAGCCACAAGCATATCGAGGTAAATGGTGGTGTGGTAAACATTCCTTCTTTCCAGTTGACAGCAGGTGATGTGATCACACTGAAAGAAAAAAGTAAAGGCAATGCTGCTGTTACAGGCTTAATAAAAGGTAAGAATCCTAAGTTTAGCTGGTTGGACTGGAGTGAAGCTGATATGAAAGGAACTTTCATCACTTATCCTGAAAGGGAAAGTGTACCGGAAAATATTAAAGAGCAGTTGATCGTCGAATTGTACAGCAAGTAACGTGAGACGAGAAACGGCAAATGTGAAAGAATAATTTCACGTTTCACCTTTCACTTTTGACACTGGTACTATGCGGATTGGTAAAAAACAATACACTTTAAATTTTAAACATTCAATATGGCAATATTAAATTTCCAGAAGCCCGATAAAATTATCTTACAAAAGGCAAACGATTTTGAAGCTCAGTTTGAGTTTCGTCCTTTGGAACCCGGTTTTGGTGTTACAATTGGTAATGCCCTTCGCCGTGTGTTATTAAGTTCATTGGAAGGTTATGCAATTGTTGGAGTGAAGGTGGATGGTGTTGATCATGAATTTGCAACCATGAAAGGTGTGAGTGAAGATGTAGTGGAAATTTTCCTGAACCTGAAGCAGGTTCGTTTCAGAAAAGCAGTTGACCATGAAGTAAGCAATGAAAGGATCATGCTTTCTATCCGTAACAGGACTGAGTTTACAGCAGGTATGATCGCTGAAGGAACACAAAGCTTCCAGATCATGAATCCTGAGTTGCTGATCTGTACACTCGATTCATCTGCTAAAATGGATATAGAACTGACTATCGGTAAAGGCCGTGGTTATGTTCCTGCTGAAGAAAACAAACCAAAAGAAGCACCGCTCGGTTATATTCCTATCGATTCAATTTATACTCCTATTAAAAATGTAAAGTATACAATTGAAAACACCCGTGTGGAGCAGCGTACGGACTTCGAAAAACTCATCATGGAAGTTTCTACAGATGGTACTATTCATCCTGAAGAAGCAGTGAAGCAGGCTTCACGTATCCTCATCCAGCACCTGATGATCATTACAGATGAGAACATCACTTTCGATAATAAAGAAGAGAAGAAAGAAGACCTGGTAGATGAGCAAACACTGCAACTGCGTAAGATACTGAAGACACCTTTGGAAGATCTCGATCTTTCTGTACGTGCCTTCAACTGTCTGAAAGCTGCTAAGATCAATTCACTGAGCGAACTGGTACAGTACGAACAGGAAGACCTGATGAAGTTCCGCAATTTCGGTCAGAAATCACTTGCTGAAATTGAGCAGGTGCTGACTGAAAGAGGTTTGAGCTTTGGAATGGATCTCGGAAAATTAGGATTGGATAAAGAAGATTTTTAAGACACCCCCTGTCCCCCTAAAGGGGAGACTTAGGATGGATAGTCTTTATTTTTAATAACCGCTTTCTGATTATATAAATTATGAAAGCAAGTCTTGTAAATCCTGACACGGTACAAGGCTCTAAAACTTAAACGTCATGCGTCACGGAGACAAAATCAAGAATTTAAGCAGAAAGAAAGCACACAGAGATGCTTTGCTAAGCAATCTTGCAATTGCTTTGATCACTCACAAGAGGATCACAACAACAGTTGCTAAAGCAAAAGCATTGCGTGTTTATGTAGAACCACTGATCACTAAGAGTAAAGAGAACACAACACACCAGCGTCGTGTGGTATTCAGCTATCTTAATGATAAGGTTGCGATCACTGAACTGTTCAGCACAGTTGCTGAAAAAGTGGCTGGCCGCCCAGGTGGTTATACCCGTATTATCAAATTGGGTGCAAGACCTGGTGATAATGCTGAAACAGCAATGATCGAGCTGGTTGACTTCAATGAAATTTATGGTAAAGGCAAAGGCGAGGCTAAAGAAGCTACTAAGAAAACACGCCGCGGCCGTGCTAAAAAGACAACTGAAGCAGCAGAAGCAACGACTGAAACTCCAAAGACTGAAGAATAATTGAAAAAACCAACTCATACAAAGGCAGGATCGTTAGCGGTTCTGCCTTTTTTTATTTTGTGAAAAAGTTCTGAGGCAATATTTTAATTCATTCGTTTTCTTTGCAAAACTTTTAATACTAATGGCAGACTCCAAACAACCCGCAATACTCCTTCTCGAAGACGGAACTTTAGTTCATGGCAAAGCATTTGGCTATATCGGCACAGCCGGTGGCGAAATATGCTTTAATACCGGAATGACCGGCTACCAGGAAGTATTTACCGACCCAAGTTATTATGGACAAGTGTTAATCATGAACTCTGTTCATGTTGGCAATTACGGAGTGAAGGATGAGGATGTGGAATCATCATCGGTGAAGATCCGTGCCCTGATCGGCCGCAATCTTGAAGAAGTGTATTCAAGAAAGCAAGCAAAGGGTTCACTGAATGAGTACCTGAAAGCAAATAAGATTGTTTGCATCGAAGGTGTTGATACAAGAGCTTTAGTTGCGCATATCAGAACCAAGGGAGCTATGAACTGCATCATCTCATCTGAGATCCTGGATGCAGAAAAGCTGAAAGAAGAGCTGAAGAAAGTACCTGATATGAATGGTCTTGAACTGGCTTCACAGGTAAGTACCAAAGAGTCGTATGAGATGGGTGATAAGAATTCACCTGTGAGAATTGCAGTGCTTGATTATGGTGTAAAGCAGCATATCCTTCATTGTATGGTTGAACGTGGGGCTTTTGTAAAAGTATTTCCTGCCAAATCAAATATCGCTTCGCTGAAAGAATTTAATCCCAGCGGTTATTTTATTTCTAATGGCCCCGGCGATCCGGCAGCAATGGATTATGCAATTGAAACGGTAAAAGATGTAATGAAGGAAAACAAACCAATTTTCGGAATTTGTTTGGGACATCAACTGGTTGCTTTGGCAAACGGCGTTTCCACTTACAAATTACATCATGGTCACCGCGGATTAAATCACCCAGTAAAAAATTTACTGACCGGTAAGGCGGAGATCACTACCCAAAATCATGGTTTTGGTGTAGATCCTGAGTCTGTAAAAAACGCAAAGCATATTGAAGTAACGCATGTGAACCTGAATGATAAATCGATCGAAGGCATTAAAGTGAAAGGCAAACCGGTTTTCTCGGTTCAATATCACCCGGAAAGTACACCGGGTCCGCAGGACAGTCGTTATTTGTTTGATGAGTTTATTGATACAATAAAAAATCAATAGGCTAAAGCTTGGAAAAGGCCAGCACTCCAACAATCGCCAATAAAACAAAGAAAGGGATAAGGAGTTTTGCATTCGCTTTCTTTTTCACTTCATCCGGATATTGCATAAAGGCCTCTGTCTTTATTTTAAAATTCTCTTTGCTTCCAACTGATAAGCTTAGTATAAAATAAAGTAGGATGAAAAGTGGGAGTGCAAGCAATTTGCCAATAGACCGGCCGCTGCTGTAACCGAATACATTTCTTATAGACTTTGTAAGACTTTCATTAAACCCCGGAACAAAGCTTACGCCTATCATTAGCACTGCAATGAAGATTAGAATGATCAATGCAGCCAGGAAAAAGTTAGCACTCGTCCTGCCTTTATTTCCATCTTTACCTTGTTTTTGTATTTCATAATATTGGCTTCCGTAAAGTGCTTCTAAAAAACTCATGGTGGATGGGTTTTAAATAATTAGATTATTTTCGGGGGATGAAGATAGCAATTATCAATGGCCCTAACCTCAACCTGCTTGGTAAACGGGAAACGGATATTTATGGTAACCAGTCTTTCGATGATTATCTGAAGACATTAATAGCAAAATACCCTTCTGCTGACATTCATTATTATCAAAGTAATGTGGAAGGTGATCTGATCAATGAATTACACCGGGTGGGCTTTAGTTATGATGGGATCATCATTAATCCCGGAGGTTATACGCATACTTCTGTAGCTATTGGCGATGCTATTGCTGCCATTAAAACACCGGTTGTTGAAGTGCATATCTCTAATGTGCATGCACGGGAAGATTTCAGAAAATTATCTCATGTAAGTGGTAAAGCTGCCGGCAGTATTTTTGGTTTGGGATTAAAAGGATATGAGCTTGCGCTGGAATATTTTCTTTCAAAATAGATCAACTGTTTCCATCGTCAAGATGATGTTTGTGTACATGATTGGTAATATCACCACCACAATGCGGACATTTATAAGTTTTCCCTTTTCTGATGATCCGCATTTCATCTAAAAAACCCGCAGTGATAATACCGGCGGGCAATGCAAAGAAAGCAACGCCGGTAAGCATTATTATCCCGGTTAATGTTCTGCCTACTGCAGTAACGGGATACATATCACCATAGCCTGTTGTGGTAAGTGTAACAACAGCCCACCATAGGGTGGCTGGTATACTTGTAAACTGGGTTCCTTCTACATTGTGTTCAGCAAAAAAAACAATACATGATGAGATGATAATGAGAAAAATGGCCAGTAACAAACTTAGTAACAGTTCCCTGATACGGCTATTAAAAACATTAAATATCATCTGTGCTGATCTGGTATATGCGGTAAGCCTGAATAATCGCAGGAAACGAAGTAGCCGCAGAATACGAAGTATTCTTAAGTCAAAACCTAGAATACGATGCAGGTACCAGGGGAAGAAGGCGAGGAGGTCTATTATTGCCCCGCCCGTTAACATGTATTTCAGTCTTCCTTTTACAGAGCCAGAATATTTTTTATCAACATTACAACTCCATACCCGTAGTATATACTCGATCGTAAAAATGATAACGGATACCAGGTCAAATATGTCAAAAGCTGTTTTATATTTCTCGTATAAGGGGTGTACTGTCTCCAATATGACCGCCATAACATTCAGTACAATTAATGTAAGGATAAATGCATTCAGGAATTTATCCCATTTTGAATCTCCTAATTCGGGATGAAGAAGAATGTATGCGTCTTTCTTTATTTTCTGATACATGAAGCAGCTGTGAATTTGGTGGAACTAAAGATATAAAGAAACTGTAACTCTCAGAAAAGCATCTGGTTTAATGCTTAAGCCTTCTTTTCTTAATCATACCGCCTTTGATATCTTTGATCGCCGTCATTATTACAAATGCGTTCGGATCAATTTTCTGTATCTCCTTATTCAGCTTACTTATTTCAAGCCGGGTGATAACGGTATAAATAATATTTTTTTCTTCAGTGTGCCCCTCCTTGCCATAACCACCTTTGCCGGAATAAACCGTAACGCCACGGCCAATAACATTTATAACCATTTCTTTTATTTCTTCCTGGTGGGATGAAATGATGGTAACACCTGTGTATTCTTCTATACCTTCCAATACAAAGTCAACTGTTTTGGATGCGGCCAAATAAGTGATCATGGCATACAATGCTACATTTACAGAGATGAGCCATACGGCTGCAGTAAATATGATGATATTGATAAGCGTTATAATATCGCCTACAGTAGTCCCTAACTTCTTACTTAGAAAAAGTGCAACGATCTCAGTACCGTCAATAACAGACCCGCCACGAATAGATAAACCGATACCTGCACCAAGAAAGAAACCGCCAAACACGGCTACCAGTAATTTATCATCAGTAACAGGCTTAAAATGGATAAACGTAACAGCCAGCGCCAACCCGCCAATGGATAAAGCCGCTTTGATAGCAAATCCTTTTCCGATAATATTCAAACCCAGTAACAGAAATGGAATATTGATAAGTATGAGTAATAAAGAAAAGTTAACCAGAGTAAGCTCATTCACGAGTAATGCTATACCTGTGGCTCCACCATCAATAAAATCAGAGGGAATCAAAAAACCTTCCAGGCCAAATGCCGCTGAGATGATGCCTAGTAAAATGAAAAAAAAGTCTTTGATAGTAGAAACAACAGTGAGTTTTAATTCACGGTAGGCTTTTGCAAGCTCATATTTACTGAACTCACGGCCTTCTTCCGGCGTAGCTTTTTTATACCGGAGAACCTGCTTTGTCACAAAACGCTTCCAGGGAGTGTTCATATTCGGCATGATGGTAAATCTGATTTGAAGTATTTCAAATTTAAGAAATATCAGTCATGCACGAACAGTACAAACAAGGTTAGCAAAACAAAAAAAAGCATTCACAATTTTCGTGAATGCTTTAACTATTATCTATAAATTGTTATCTGCTTAAGCGTCTTTACCATGACAGTGCTTATACTTCTTGCCACTACCACAAGGGCAAGGATCATTGCGTCCGATCTTAGGGCCAACTGTTACCGGCACTAATTTATCTTTTTCATTTGCTGCATAATCTTCACCTGCAGCATCCACTTCTTCTTTATTTGCACGCATCTTACTGTAATCTGTTTTTTCCTGGCGGCCTTCTTTCAGGTTTGTACTTTCCTGTTGTATAGGCAGGGATGCATGAGCAAGGAAAGAAACAATATCTTTATTTACATCCCCTGTCATATTTCTAAACAGGTTATAGGCTTCCATCTTGTAAATAACCAATGGGTCTTTTTGTTCAAGATAAGCGGTCTGTACACTTTGCTTCAGATCATCCATTGCACGCAGGTGTTCTTTCCATGCATCATCAATTACCTGCAGCGAAATTGTTTTTTCTAAAGAAGAACAAACCTCAGAACCTTCACTCTTTAATGTTTTTTCCATATTGACCAAAACATTCAGGCCTTTCTTGCCATCTGTAAACGGCACATAAACATTCTCAATATGATTACCTTGCTGCAGCCGGATATTTTTAAATACAGGTAAAGCTTGTTTGCTTAATGCAGTTTTACGTGATTCATAATTTTCTGTTGCTTCATTGTACAAGCGGTCGCTCAGTGAGTTGATATCAGTTCTTGAAAATTCTTCTTTATCAATTGTTATATCAAGACCAAAGTTTACAATACAGGCCATTTTAAATCCTTCATAATCTTCCATCTCTTTGTAACCTGCAACTAAATTTTCTGCAACAACAGAGTAAGCGGTGTCAATATCCAGCGCAAGGCGTTCACCAAACAAAGCATGCTGGCGTTTTCCATACACACCATTCCGCTGTGCATTCATTACGTCATCATATTCCAGCAACCTTTTACGTATACCAAAATTATTTTCTTCCACTTTGCGTTGTGCTCTTTGAATACTATTGCTGATCATGCTATGCTGTATCACTTCACCTTCTTTATAACCCATCTTATCCATCAAACTGGCTATACGTTCACTGCCAAACATCCGCATCAAATCATCTTCTAATGAAACATAGAACTGCGATGAACCCGGATCACCCTGGCGACCTGCACGGCCACGCAACTGGCGGTCAACTCTTCTTGATTCATGGCGTTCAGTACCAATGATAGCTAATCCGCCTGCTTCTTTTACACCGGCACCGAGTTTAATATCCGTACCACGACCGGCCATGTTTGTTGCAATCGTAACTGCGCCGGGTAAACCTGCTTCAGCAACTATCTGTGCTTCCCTTGCATGTTGTTTTGCATTCAGTACATTATGCGGAATTTTTTTAACCGATAGCATTTTACCTAACAACTCACTCACCTCAACAGAAGTAGTACCCACAAGACAGGGACGACCTGCATTGCGCAATGCTTCTATTTCATCAATAACCGATTTATATTTTTCACGTTTGGTTTTATAAACAAGGTCCTGTTGATCTTTTCTTATCATCGGAATATTGGTAGGAATTGTAACCACATCCAGTTTATAAATATCCCACAACTCTTTTGCCTCTGTTTCCGCTGTACCGGTCATACCCGCCAACTTATGGTACATACGGAAATAGTTTTGCAATGTAACAGTAGCATAAGTTTGTGTAGCCGCTTCGATCTTTACATTTTCTTTCGCTTCAATCGCCTGGTGCAAACCATCACTATATCTTCTTCCATCAAGAATACGACCTGTTTGTTCATCTACAATTTTAATGGCTCCATCCATTACTACGTACTCCACATCTTTATCAAATAATGTATAAGCCTTCAACAATTGCTGAACACTGTGAATGCGATCTGCTTTTTGAGAATAATCATTCAGCAATACTTCTTTCTGCTGCAATTTTTCATCGGCACCTAAACTGCTTTTTTCTATATCAGCCAGTTTTACGCCGATATCCGGCAATACAAAAAAATCAGGGTCTTCACCTGTACGGGTGATCATGTTCAAACCCTTATCTGTCATATCAACTGAATTGTTTTTTTCATCGATATGAAAAAGCAATTCTTCATCGATGATAGGCATATGACGCTGCTGATCCTGCAAGTAATAATTTTCTGCTTTCTGCATTTTTACTTTTACACCAGGTTCACTCAGGTATTTGATCACAGGGCCATATTTGGGTAAACCACGGAATGCACGGAAGAGATACATGCCACCACCTTTTGCATCATCATCACCTTCTGCAAAACGTTTTTTTGCTTCGTTCAGGCAATTGCGGACAATTCTTTCCTGCTCCTGGTAAAGTTGCAGCACTCTTGGTTTGTGAATATGATATTGCTGGTCGTCGCCTTTAGCAACAGGACCGGAAATGATCAATGGAGTTCTTGCATCATCGATCAATACACTATCTACCTCATCCACCATAGCGAAATGATGTTTGCGTTGCACCATTTCTTCTGCAGAGTGTACCATGTTGTCACGGAGATAGTCAAAACCAAATTCGTTATTAGTACCGTAAGTGATATCTGCGAGATAAGCTTTTCTTCTTTCTTCACTGTTGGGCTGATGTTTATCGATGCAATCAACAGTAATACCCAACCATTCGAAGATGGGGCCGTTCCATTCCTGGTCACGACGGGCCAAGTAATCATTGACAGTTACAATATGTACACCTTCACCTGCAAGAGCATTCAAATAGGATGGGAGAGTAGATACTAATGTTTTACCCTCACCGGTCGCCATCTCTGAAATTTTTCCTGAATGAAGAACTGCACCACCGATCAACTGTACATCATAATGCACCATGTTCCAGGTAACAATACCTCCTGCGGCTGTCCATGTATTTTTAAAAATGCATTTATCACCATCGATCTTTATATAATCTTTTTTGACACTGAGGTCACGATCCAGTTGTGTTGCAGTGGAAATAATATCTGTATTATTTGTAAAACGTTTGGCCGTTTCTTTTACTGCAGCAAATGCTTCGGGTAAAATTTCCTGGAGTATTTCTTCAATCTGTTTATCTCTTTCTTTTTTCAGTTTATCCACCTGCTGGTAAATAGCGTCTTTACCCATCAGGTCATTAAAAGGAAGTTCTTCAGCTTTACGATTGGCTTCAGCTATTTCGGTTTCTATTCCTGTTAAATGAGTTTTGATGCGCTGACGGAATTCCTGGGTCTTGCCCCGGAGTTCATCGTTGGATATGGATTGATAAGCTGCAAAATGCTGGTTGATCTTTATTACAAGGGGCTCGATTTTCTTTACATCCTTTTCCGATTTGCTGCCACCAAAGAATTTTGAGATAAAGCCTAACATAGATATTTAAGATTGGGGATTGAAGTTTTAATATTTAGTCTTTTTGGTCGTCAAAAACCCTGCTATCCCTTTTTTATGGCCAAAATGGCAGCGGGTTTTTTAAGGAGGCCAAAGGTAGGCAATTTATGGCGTAGGAAGCACACAGATAACATGTGGTCTATGGACTTAAGTATGATTTGAGCAGGAGGAAACCCAACCTTTATTACCATCTATTTTTTGATTATAACTAAGTGCTGGGTTGGAGTAAAATGTATTTTAAATTTTTTAACTAACCTTGCGGCCTGAACCGGTATTAACTCCAAATCACTTTATGAGTCGTCCATTATTACTCTCCACCTACATCTTGACCTTATTAATTTCTTCCTGCACCAGCAACGAAATTGGAAATAGCAAAGATGTGAACCCCGATGCCATTTATTTTGACTATAAAATATGGGCTGAGGAAGGTAAACAAGATGTATCCATAATGCTGCAATACCGCTTTGGCGGTGTTAATGGAACCACGCTGGTGTTGAATGATCCGGCAAAGGTGGAACTGGATGGGCAAGTTGTACCGACAGATAGTAGCAGAATGACCGGCGCTTTTTATGAAGTAATAAAACCACTCGCAGGCTTTGCAGGAAATCATAAAATCATATTTACCGACATTAATAAAAAGCAATACGAAGAAGAGTTCAGCTTTCAGCCTTTTAAATTAAGTACAGAAATACCTGCCGTACTCAGCCGTGGCGAGCTGATATTTGATCTGGACGGGTTGAACCTTGTTGATTATGTCAGAATTTTTGCAAGAGACACTTCATTTGAAAGCAACGATATTAACCGGGTCGATACGGTCAGGAATGGTAGGGTTACACTTACTCTTGGTGATTTGGATAACCTGGTTAATGGCCCTATCAATATTAGATTTTATAAAGAGGATGAGAAAGTGGTGAAAGATGGTACCAAAGAAGGGGGTCGGATCGCTATTACTTATGGGCTAAAGAGGGAGTTTGAGTTGAAAAATTAAGCCCTTGATTAAGAGCTCAGTCGCCCTGATCCCGATATCTATTTCTTTTCCACATTCCGCTGGAATTTTAGCTTCACAACCCTACCTTTGCGGCCAATTCTAGAAAGCTATGGCAGGTCAGTTAAAAGAGGTTAGAAACCGCATCAAATCAGTACAAAGTACACAGCAGATCACAAAGGCGATGAAGATGGTAAGTGCAGCCAAGCTGCGACGTGCACAGGATTCAATTATTCAAATGCGTCCCTATGCAAAAAAGCTACAGGAAATGCTGACCAATATCGTGAGCAATTCGGAAGGTGGTTCAGGAATGAACCTGGCGGTTGAACGTCCGGTAGAAAGAGTTTTGTTTATTACAATTACCAGTGATCGTGGATTGTGCGGTGCTTATAATTCAAACCTGACCAAATTGACCAGGGCAACAATTGCTGAGAAATATCCTGAGCAGTTTAAAAAAGGAAATGTTACGATCTGGAGTATCGGTAAAAAAGGGTTTGAACATTTTCAGAAAAATAAATTTAATGCTGTTGATACTTACAAAGATATTTTGCTACACCTGAGTTTTGAAAATGTACAGGCTGCTGCGCAGGCTGCCATGAAAGCTTTTGAAGAAAAACAATTTGATGTGGTGGAGCTTGTTTACAGCCAGTTTAAAAATGCGGCTACTCAGCGTTTTGAGGTGGAACGTTTCCTGCCAATTCCTAAAGTGCAGAAAAAAGCCGGCGCAACAAAAGCTGATTTTATTTATGATCCTTCACAAGATCAGTTGATCAATGAACTGATGCCGAAGATCCTCAATACGCAATTATATAAAGCTGTATTGGATGCAAATGCCAGTGAACATGGTGCCCGCATGACTGCAATGGATAAAGCAAGCGAAAATGCAAATGAGATCCTTCGTGCATTACGTATAAGCTATAACCGGGCAAGACAAGCTGCAATTACTACCGAGCTGACTGAGATCGTAAGCGGCGCCGCTGCTTTACAAGGATAACCACCGGACTATTTATTTAAAGGACTGTGTTCTGATATTGGTTAGTTAATCAATTTTTAAATGTTGATAACTGTGTTATGTGCTTCTAAGCATTGATTGTATTTTCGTTACCTATTTAATCTGATTTATGGAAATAAATAATCTGATACTGCATGTCGAGTCGCTGATTTTTGCGTCTGACAAGCCATTGACTACACTCGAATTGCTTGACCTGGTGAATAATGCTTTGGGCTATATGGATGATAAAGTAGAACTTGACCAGGTAGAGTCTGCTATTGAAGGTATTGTTGAAAAATATGGCTCTGAGTTTTATCCTTTCGAAGTAAAACAAAGCGGCGGCGGCTGGCAGTTTTTAACTAAAAAAGAATTTCATAAAACAATTGCCCAACTGAATGGTGAAAAATACCTGAAGCGTTTAACTGCTGCTTCACTCGAAACGTTGGCAATTATCGCTTACAAGCAACCGGTGACCAAAGGTGAAATAGAAGCTATTCGTGGCGTAAACTGTGATTATGCTGTACAAAAGTTATTAGAAAAAGATTTAATCATCATAAGCGGCCGTGATGAAAAAAAACCCGGCCAACCATTGATCTACGGAACTTCTAAAAGCTTTATGGATTATTTCGGCATCAATACTGCCGATGACCTGCCAAAGATCAAAGAAGTACTCGCCGAGCAGTTGGTAGAACCAACACTTATCAATCATACTCCATCTGAATTGAACACAGAAGAAAACAACGTAACTGAAACTCCTGCTGATGCTGAGCTATCAGTAACTGAAACAGGAGAGTTGATAACAAATAAAAATACAAACGAGGGAGAAGAAAGCTGATTTGTAAATAATCAACATAAACTTTCAAGGCACGGTTTTTTGAACCGTGCCTTGTGTTTTATACCTTCGTCGCTATGCCGCTAGAACTTACACCTGAGCAATTGAAACAAGCCGCCGCTGAATACGGAACACCGCTTTATGTTTACCATGCAGAAAGAATAAAAGAACAATATGAAAACCTGCTTCATTCTTTTGCAGGTTGTGATGCCCGTTTTTTTTATGCAGCAAAAGCACTTACCAATATTAATGTGCTAAAATATGTAAACAGTATTGGTTGTAATGTTGATTGCAGCTCAGTAAATGAAGTAAAGCTTGCATTGAAAGCAGGATTGGCTCCGCAAAATGTTTTATACACTTCCAGTAATATTTCATTCGAAGAAATAATGGAAGCAAAAGAATTGGGTGTGCACATTAATATCGATAGTATCTCTAATCTTGAAAAGTTTGGAAAAAAATATGGACATAGCTACCCTGTTGGTATTCGTTTGCGTCCGAATATTATGGCTGGAGGAAATTTAAAAATTTCAACAGGTCATGCAGAAAGTAAGTTCGGTGTGCCGTTGGAAAACATTGATGAAGTTTTAAAAGTTATTAAGGACAATAATATTTTCATCCGCACATTGCATATACATACCGGCAGCGAGATAAAAGATGTGGAAGTGTTTGCAAAAGGTATTGAAGTGTTGTTTGAAGTAACTAAGCATTTTCCCGAACTGGAAGTGCTTGATCTCGGAGGCGGATTTAAAGTTCCTTACAAAGCTGGTGAAAAAGGAACCAATATTGAAAAGCTTGGAAAAAAAGTAAAAGAAGAGTTTGAATGGTTTGGGAAAAATAATGGCAAGCATTTACAGGTTTGGTTTGAGCCGGGAAAATATATTGTGAGTGAATGTGGGTATTTCATTACACAAGTGAATGTGATAAAGCCTGCCGGTGAAATCACATTTGCTGGAGTAAATAGTGGATTGAATCATCTCATTCGCCCCATGTTTTATGATGCTTATCATGAAATAGAAAATATCTCGAATCCTGGTGGTGAAAAGAAAATCTATAATGTGGTAGGTAATATTTGTGAGACAGATACATTTGCTTCACATCGTCAGTTGCCTGAAACAAGAGAAGGTGATCTTTTGATTTTTAGAAATGCAGGTGCTTATTGTTTTGAAATGGCCTCTAATTATAATTCACGTTACAAACCAGCTGAAGTTTTATTTGAAAATGGTAAATCAAAACTGATAAGAAAAAGAGAAGTGATGGATGATCTGCTGCGCAATCAATTGATGGATTAATCTTCTTTTGCATTTTCTCGTTCTTCTTCCCGCTGCATTCTTCTTTCACGAAGACTGAATCTTTTTCGTTCAGTTTTCTTTGGCCTTAGCAAGATCCACACAAGATAAATACCAGCAAAGATCAATAGCACTAACAGCATAACAAGTGTTGAAACGTGAATTTAGTTATTCAGAAACAATCTTGTGGCATAGTTTTTCATCTGAACTTCTTAAATTTAATTTCTATTCCCAATAACTAAAATTACTTCTATGCCTATCCGAATGACAGATGATCCTAACCAGCCACGTGATAATGACGATGGCGGTGGTGGCCGTAGACCAAATTTCCCTGGTGGAGGAGGCGGGCTTGGGGCATTACTTCCTTTATTGTTAGGATTGTTCAAAGGGAAAGGAATAATATTTCTGCTTGTTATTGCAGCAGGAGCTTATTTCTTTATGAATAAAGGCGGTTGTAATGTGTCTCAGATCACAAACCTGTTTTCTCAAAGTGGTTACAATTTTAGTCCTGATGAATTTAACAAAGCATCTGTGTACGAAGGATTGGAAGATGATAATACAAAAAATCCTTTACCTGAAGCAGTATCACTATTAAAATTTGCACCCAACCGGCTTAACCAGGGACAACAGGGAAGTTGTGTAGCATGGAGCAGTGCTTATGGTGCACAAACAGTTTTAACTGCTGCAGCTACAGGAGCTGATCCAAATGCAATTCGTTTCAGTCCATCTTATTTATATAATCAAATAAAACTGGAAGGCTGCCAGGGTTCTTATATACAAAAAGCAATGGAGGCAATGAGCAGCACAGGTGGTGTGCCGTTGAGTGAATATCCTTACAATGACCAGGATTGTAGTAGTGAACCTGATAGAAATGATCTGAATAAAGGAAAACAGAATGTGATCCATGGATTTCAACGATTGACCAATGGAGATAATATCAATGCAATAAGTGTTCGTGCAATAAAAGAACATTTAGCTAAAGATGCACCAGTTGTAATTGGTATGATGGTCGGAGGAAGTTTTATGCAGGAGATGATAGGGCAGGAAGTATGGCACCCGCAGGGAATGGATCAATCACAAATGGGATTTGGCGGACATGCAATGTGTGTGATCGGGTATGATGATCGCAAAGAAGGCGGCGCATTCCAGATCATGAATAGCTGGGGGCCTGAATGGGGTAAGAACGGAATAGGTTGGGTAAGGTATAGCGACTTCACCGAGTATGCAAAAGAAGCATATGGCATTGATCCATTACCAAAAAGAACCGAAGTAGCAAATATTCCTCTCGAGTGTACAATTGGTTTAGTGAACAATGATGGCGGACAAAATATTCAACTGCGTAATGCGGGGAATAACTTATTTCAAACAGCATCGCCGATTTCAGTAGGGACACGTTTTAAAATGTCAATTGAAAATGCGACTGAGTGTTATACTTATATTTTCGGAATGGAAACAGATGGTAGCAGCTATGTTTTGTTTCCGTATTTAAAACCAGGTGAAACTGTTTCTAAACATTCACCTTATTGCGGTATCACTGGTTATCGTTTATTCCCTAAAGCACAATCAATGGAAGCCGATAGTATTGGTAACAGGGATTATATCGCAATTGTTGTAAGTAAAGAGGAGCTTGATTATAATTCCATCAATGCAGCCATCAGCCGTAGTGCAAGACCCGATTACCTTGGAAAAGTAAATGAAGCATTACAATCTATGCTGATTTCCTCTGCGAGGTTTAATAGTACAAATGACGGACGAATTTATTTTAAGGTAGATGCAAATGATAATAAAGCAGTAGCTTGCGTAGTCGCATTTGACAAGCAATAATAAAAGCAAATGAAAAAAATATTCTCTCTTACCATTTTGTTGTTTTCAATTTCTGTTATGTATTCGCAGGATATGAAGAGTTTTAGTCTTTATAAACCTGAAGAAAATGCAGAGCAGGCTATTAAGGATGCCGTAAAAAAAGCAAAAGATGAGGGTAAGCATGTGCTTATACAAATAGGTGGTAACTGGTGCATCTGGTGTGCAAGGTTTTATTACTACGTCGGTAAAGATGCTCAATTGGATTCATTGATGAATGCAAACTATATAGTGTATCATATGAATTACAGCAAGGAAAATTATAATACAAAATTGCTGGCTAAATATAAATACCCGCAACGTTTTGGTTTTCCTGTTTTCTTAATGCTGGATGCTGAAGGTGAGTTGCTTCATACTCAAAATTCATGGTACCTTGAAGATGGCAAAACATCGTATGACAGAAACAAAGTGAAATCATTTTTTACCGAGTGGGGCCCGAAAGTATTTGACCCTAAACAATACCCGGAGCAATAGTTATGAGTAATGCTGATCAATTTTTCGAATTAGCAAGACATCCATTTAAGTTCCGTCTATTTCTTTTTTCAAAATTGCCGGCTGCTTATTTTTCTGGTGTAAGGGTGAGAGAAGTGGATGAGCATAAATGTTCCGTTACGATCCCATTTAAATGGCTTACACAAAATCCTTTTCAGAGTACTTATTTTGCCAGCCTGAGTATGGCAGCTGAAATGAGTACCGGTACCCTGGCTCTTGCACAGATTTATAAACGTCAACCACCAGTAAGTATGCTGGTGGTAAAAGTTGAATCACATTATTTTAAAAAAGCAGCCGATAAAACAACGTTTACCTGCGAAGATGGTTTGCTGATAAAACAGGCCGTTGAAGATTCTATTTCAACTGGCGAAGGGAAAACGGTTACGGCAAAATCTGTTGGCCGTAATAAATCTGGAGAAATTGTTGCTGAATTTTTTGTTACATGGTCATTTAAAGCAAAGCAGAAGCCTGTGAGCTTGTAGCTTTCCCGTTAAATTGCAAAGCCTGTGTTTGCACTCCTTTTCTTTATTATCAAATGAATTTATCCTAACATTGCAGCATAGAAAATGAATTTGAAAAAACTTTTTCATATACAGCATGATGGACAAAAGGAAATGATCCAGCCAGTGCTTTCAATAAGTCTTGGCGAAAAGAATTTTTCATTTGCCATTTCTAATGCGCAGGCAAACCAGTTGTATCATCTTGCAAGTTTTTCAGCTGATGAAATGAATATTGAAGTACTTGCTGAAATATTAAGTCTGCATCCTGAAGCAAGTGCAAGTTTTTATAAGGTCTCTGTTTGCTACTGTTATCCGCAACATATTTTAGTGCCACAGGATTATTACAGCAATGAAAATTTTGGTGAACTATTTAAATCTGTGCATGGTGTTTTGGCTGGAAAAAATATTGTATCGGAAAGTATGATCGATTGGCAATTGAATGATATATATACTGTGCCGCAAGGGGTACAGCAATTTTTAATGCGACGTTATCCATCTGCTTCTTTTAAAAATTTTCCAACATTGGCGCTGAAGAATCTTGATAATAATGAAGATGGTTTGCTAAAGGTTGATTTCGGTGTTGATGAATTTGAGCTGGTAGCTGTTAATCAAAATAAATTATTGCTTGCTGAAAGGTTTGAATATGCAACACCACATGATGTTATTTATGAGTTGCTGAATCTTTGCAATGCGTATTCACTTTCTCAATATAAAGTACAGTTGAGGATAACCGGGTTGGTAGATAAAGATTCGGCATTGTATAAAGAAATGTATCAGTACTTCATGAATATTGAATTCAGGAACGCAACATGGAGCCATGAGGATCATCCTGCTCATTTCTTCACAGTATTAAATGACATTGCCAGATGCGCATTATAGCCGGTGAACATGGAGGCAGGCGGTTTAATCCGCCTTCAAAAATGCCCTATACAAGACCTACTACAGATGTGGCGAAAGAAGGCTTGTTTAATATCCTTCAGAATAACCTTGACTTCGATGGATTAAAATCGTTGGATCTATTCGGAGGTACCGGCAGTATCAGTTATGAACTGGCTTCACGGGGTGTGCAGGATCTAACGATCGTAGAGAAGGATACAAGTATGTATGACTTTATCAAAAAAACATCATCAACGTTGAGACTGGAAAATTTTAAAGTATTTAAATCTGATGTATTCCGTTTTATAGAAAAATGTACAGATAAATTTGATTTCATTTTTGCCGGTCCGCCCTATGCACTTACGAATATTGATGATCTGCCTAAACTTATTTTTGAAAAGCAATTACTAAATAAAGACGGCTGGTTTGTTCTTGAACATACACCGCGGAATGATTATAAAACATTTCCTTTCTTCAAAACTGAACGTAACTACGGAACAACAGTATTTTCCATTTTTATAGAAACAGGGGAACGATAATAGTTGTCTCTTGCTAATTATCAGTTATCGCCTCTTTTTTCTATCTTAACGGTATGTTGAAGGCTGAAGCCCGGAAATATTACCGTGATAAACGAATGGAATTATCAAATGCAGAACGTTCAAAGCTGGATGATCTGCTGCTGATACAGTTTCAAACGGTGAAACTCCCTTTTATCAACACGCTGCTTTCTTACTGGCCCATCGAGGAAAATAAAGAACCTAACACTCATTTATTTACAGATTATATAGAATTTAAAAATCCCGAAGTAAAGATCTGTTACCCTAAAGCTGATTTCAAAAAGAAAGTAATGACGGCAGTAATTACGGATGAAGAAACGAAGTTTAAGAAGAATGAGCATAATATTTATGAGCCAATGAATGGTGATGTTTTATTGCCTAATGAGATCGATCTCCTGTTTGTGCCGCTGCTTTGCATAGATAATGAAGGTTTCAGGCTGGGTTACGGAAAAGGTTTTTATGACAGGTATCTCTATCTTTGCAGCAGGGAATGTATTATCATCGGGTTTAGTTATTTTGATCCCATAGATAAACTGGATGATCGCAATAATTTTGACTTAACTTTAACCACTTGTATCACTCCACATAAGGTTTATGATTTCTGACTTTTTTCTGCGTTCATTCCGGAAGTTACTCTTGCCCCTTGCTCTGGTGTATTGGTTTATAATCTGGGTGAGAAATAAGCTGTATGATAAAAATATTTTGAGTTCAACAACTTTTGGATTGCCATTAATTTCAGTTGGAAACTTATCTGTCGGCGGTACAGGTAAGTCGCCAATGGTAGAGTACCTGATCGAATTATTAAAAGACAAGTATAAAATAGCAACACTGAGCCGTGGATATAAAAGAAAAACGAAAGGTTATGCATTGGCACAACAAAATACTACAGCACTGGAAATAGGCGATGAGCCGATGCAGTTTCATGTAAAATTTCCTGAGTTAGCGGTTGCAGTTGGTGAAGAAAGGATTTTTGCAATACCGCAATTGCTTCACGACAGACCGGAGACACAGGCTATTATTCTCGATGATGCATTTCAACATAGAGCTATCAAAGCTGGGCTTGATATTTTGTTAACTGATCATGATAATTTATTTGTTGATGATTTTTATTTACCTACAGGTGATCTGCGGGATTTAAAATCCTCTTATAAACGGGCGGAAATAATTGTTGTTACAAAATGCAAACCTGATTTATCTGAAGAAGAAAAGAAAAAAATAACAGAGCAAATAGATCCTTTACCGGAACAGGAAATTTATTTTACAACGATTGAATATGGCCAATGTTATCACCTGGTTGAAAAAACGGGAATAGAATTAAAAAACACTACCGAAGTTTTATTGGTGACCGGGATCGCTAACCCCGCTTCGTTGAAAAAACTTTTGGAGAAGCATAGCAAAATCTATCAACTGATTGAATATTCTGATCATCATATTTTCACTATTGATGATTTAAGGCATATCCGAAGCAGGTTCGAAGCAATTGAATCAAATGAAAAACTAATACTCACAACGGAAAAAGATGCAGTGAGGTTGGATAAGTTTGGGAGTGAGTTGCATGGGATGCCTGTGTATGTGATACCTATCCGTCATCATTTCTTGTTTGGTGAGGGAGAAAAATTTAATACAAGAGTAGAATCATTTATAAAAAATTTTGAAAGAAACTAAAAATGGGAAGAAAAAACTCAAAGAAGAGAAAAACAAAAGAGAAATCATCGGCTGCAAAAGTATATAAAGGCACGGTGGATATGACCCGTTCTGGTGTAGCTTATATAATTGTTGAGAATCTTGACAGTGATATTATGGTGAGGCAGCAGGGATTAAATACGGCCCTGCATGGCGACATGGTATGGGTAGAAATTACAAAAGGAAAAGAAGGCGTCGGCAGAATGCAGGGTGAAGTAATTAAAGTGGTAACCAGGAAACGTAAAGAGTTTGTCGGTCGCATTGAGATGAACAAAGGCTTTGCATTCTTTATTCCGGAAATGGACCGACCAATGCCGGATATTTACATACCGCAGGAAAATATTGGCGAAGCAAAAAATAATGAACGAGTAGTGGTAAGATTGGTGGAATGGGAGTCAAGCGATAAGCGGCCTGTGGGTGAAGTGGTGCATGTGCTGAATATAGAAAATGAGAATGATCTTGCAATGAAGGAGATTTTGCTCGACAGCGGCTTCCCACTTCAATTTTCAGATGAAGCAATGGAAGTAGCTGCAAGAATTCCCGAAACAATAACAGAGGACGAGATCAGCAAAAGAAAAGATTGCCGTTCGATACTCACATTTACAATAGATCCTGTAGATGCAAAAGATTTTGATGATGCCCTTTCATTTCGTCCGCTAAAGAATGGAAATTATGAAATAGGCGTGCATATCGCAGATGTAAGCCATTACGTGGAGACAGAAACAGAATTGGATAAAGAAGCATATGAAAGAGCCACATCTGTTTATTTGCCAGATAGGGTAAACCCAATGTTACCGGAACATATCTCTAATTTTTTGTGTTCATTAAGACCGAAAGAAGATAAACTCACTTTCTCCGCTATTTTCCAGTTAACTCCTAAGGGTGATGTAAAGCAATACTGGCTGGGTAAAACGGTTATTCATTCTGATCACAGGTTTACTTATGAAGATGTACAGGAAATGATTGAAGGAAAAGAGGGGCCGCATAAGGAAGAACTTTTATTACTGAATGAAATGGCACAACGGATGCGTAAGCAACGGTTTAAAAACGGAGCAATAAATTTTTCTTCACAGGAAGTACGTTTCAAGCTGGATGAAAAAGGCAAACCGATCGGGATACTTATTAAAGAAAGTAAAGAAGCACATCAATTGATCGAAGAATTTATGTTATTGGCCAACCGGAAGGTAGCAGAGCATTTGTCGAAAATTAAAATTCATAATAAGCCGTTGCCAGTACCTTATCGTATTCATGATGATCCTGATGAGGAAAAGCTGGTGCCGTTTGTTGCCTTTGCAAAAAAGTTTGGACATAAATTCGATATGTCTTCGCCGGATAAAATTGCTGAATCATTTAACCAGTTATTGAAGGATGCACATGGTAAACCAGAACAGCATGTGCTGGAACAATTAGGCATTCGTACTATGGCAAAAGCAAAATATACAATAGAGAATGTGGGTCACTATGGTTTAGGTTTCGAGCATTATTGTCATTTTACTTCACCGATACGCCGTTACCCGGATGTGCTTATTCATCGTGTATTGCAACAATCGCTTATAGAAGCCATTGTTGTAGATAAGAAGATGGAAGAGAAATGCAAGCATTGCAGTGAACGGGAAAGAGCTGCAATGGAGTCAGAAAGGGCTGCGAATAAATACAAACAGGTGGAATATATGAAGGACTACCTGGGCGAAGAGTTTGAAGGTGTGATCAGCGGTGTAGCTGCATTTGGCTTCTGGGTGGAAACAATAGAACATAAATGTGAAGGACTTGTTTCATTAAACAGTCTTCTTGATTTTGATACTTTTCATCATGATCAAACAGATTATTGTTTGACTGGTCAGCGGAGTGGTAAAAAATTCAGGATGGGAGATAAGGTGATGATAAAAGTAGTGGCGGCTAATTTGACTAAACGACAATTGGATTACGAATGGGTTGTAGAAGAAGCGAAAACTAAGAAGTCAAAAACCAAAAATGCAAAGTAAAGAGCATTGAGTTTGGATTATATTTGAAATTGAAAAATAAACCATGCAATCATTCGAAAGCTTATCAAAACAGTTTACAGAAAAATTTAACCAACGGCATTTCCCGGAACAACCAGCCAGTTTGTACGAACCGAATGAGTATTTTTTAAAACTCGGCGGCAAAAGGATACGTCCTGTTTTATGCCTGATGGGCAATGAATTGTTTGATGAAATAAATCCTGACGCATGGCATACAGGCGCAGCCATTGAGCTATTCCACAATTTCACTTTGATACATGACGACATAATGGATAAAGCCCCCTTACGGAGGGGTATGCAAACCGTTCATTCAAAATATAGTGAGAGTACTGCACTGCTTGCTGGTGATGTAATGTTGGTAAAAGCATATGATTATCTCAATAAAATAAATACATCTTACCTGCATGCTGTATTGAACTTGTTTAATAAAACAGCGATGGAAGTTTGTGAAGGCCAACAGATGGATATGGATTTTGAGCAAATGGATACTGTAAGCCTGGATGATTATTTAAAAATGATCGAACTGAAAACATCGGTTGCATTGGCAGCAAGTCTGCAAGTAGGGGCTATTCTCGGTGGTGCAGGTGAGAGAAATCAAAACCTTATATATGAATTTGGCCGTAAGCTGGGCATTGCATTCCAGGTACAGGATGATTATCTGGATGCATTCGGCGATCCACAAAAATTCGGTAAGCAGGTAGGCGGAGATATCCTGGCCAATAAAAAAACATTTTTATTGATACATGTTCTGGAAGTTGCTTCTGCCAAAAATAAAAAAGATTTACAGCAATTATTAAAAACTAATGAAGCTGATAAAATTCAGCATGTACTTTCAATTTATAAAGAATCAGAAGTAGATGAATGGGCATTGAAATTAAAAGCAAAATACCTGGACGAAGCATTGACGCATCTCGATGATATTGCAGTTCTCTCTAAAAGAAAAGAGCCGCTCAGGGAGCTGGCTCAATTTCTTGTTCAAAGGGATATATAGTCAGTGCTTTTAAAAAATGGTTAAGCGAAAATGCTGTTCATGTTTATCCCATTCGAAATACAGATACCGATTATCACTAGATCGATCAGCACACTGAAAAAGAATACAGGTATTGTTATTTTAGTTGGTAATGCGGCAAGATTCACAATCAAACAACTTGCCATTGCTGCCATTGCAAATGGCCACAAGATCACCGGGTTGCCGGAAAGCATGATAGCTAGGAGTGTAAGTATCGTTATAACACAACCGTGACCGGCCAGCCCGATAGCAAGCCATAACATTTTTTTTTCTTCCTGGTCTGTGCACCAGTTAATAAAACGTGTCCATAAAGATTCTTGAGTTATTGCTCCATGATAAGAGGAAGATATGCTCATTGGTTCTCTGTAAGTTTTCATTTCATTTAATTTTAGAACACAAAAATTAGAAGAAGCCTGAACGTCAGGAATGAAGAAAATCAATCTCATGCCTGATTTTAATCAGGTACTGATTTTTCATTATCTTGACAGCCCAAAATCAACATGCTGATGGCAAATTCTTTGTTCCGCAGAAAAGAAATTTCTTCTATACTTTCTGAATCATCTAAAGGCGACGGCGATGCACATGCACATGGGCTCAACAGGGTACTCACAGTTCGTGACCTGACTTTTTTTGGAATTGCAGCTATCATTGGCGCTGGAAGTTTTAGTTCTTTGGGCGAAGCCGTTTTTAAAGGCGGGCCCGGAGTAGTATTACTTTTTGTAATTACCGGTATAGCCTGTGCCTTTACAGCATTATGTTATTCTGAATTTGCGAGCCGCATACCTGTTGCAGGCAGCGCTTACACCTATGCGTATGCAAGTTTTGGTGAATTGTTTGCGTGGATAATTGGCTGGGCCTTGATAATGGAATACTCAATTGGTAATATTTATGTGGCATTTAGCTGGAGTGATTATTTTACTTCGTTTCTTGAAAAACTAAATGTTCATATCCCCGATTATCTAAGTTGCAGTTATACGGAAGCACATAAAGCTGTTCTTTCCGGAAGCAGTAATAAAGAGGCTTTGAATGCATGGGCCACTGCTCCTGAGATTGGCGGACTAAGAATGATTTTGGATCTACCGGCATTAGTCATCAACCTGCTCATTACCTATCTTGTTTATCGTGGAATCAAAGAGAGCAGGAATTTCAGTAACTCAATGGTTATACTCAAACTTGCAATTGTAACATTAGTAATTCTTGTTGGTGGTGCATTGTTATTTTCAAACGGTCTTACGTTCAACTGGACGCCGGCAAATGATGAAGGGGTTAAGTCTTTTATGCCGAATGGTTTTGGTGGAGTGATGGCAGCAGTTAGCGGGGTGTTCTTTGCTTATATTGGGTTTGATGCAGTGAGTGTATTGGCAGAAGAAAGCAAGAATCCACAACGAGATCTACCAAGAGGGATGATTTACTCATTGGTCATTTGTACGGTTGTTTATATTTTACTGACGTTGGTTATAACAGGAGCGGTAAATTATAAAAACTTTGAAGGCATTGGTGACCCGCTGGCATTCATTTTTGAGAAACAAAATCTGAATATAGGATGGATGCAATTGCTGGTTGCTATTTGCGCTGTTATAGCTATGACAAGTGTCTTACTTGTATTTCAAATGGGGCAACCAAGAATTTGGATGAGCATGAGCCGGGATGGGTTACTACCACCCGTATTTCAGAAAATTCATAAGCGGTTTAAAACACCATCTTTTGCAACAATTGTTACAGGCTTTGTTGTTGGTGTTCCCATTTTATTCACTGACAAAAGTTTTGTACTCGACTTTACAAGTATTGCCACTTTATTTGCATTTGTACTGGTTTGCGGTGGAGTGTTGTTGATACCAAGAAGAGAAAAAATTCCGGGCAAGTTTAATATTCCTTATGTGAATAGTAAAATTATTTTTCCAGGCTTGATAGTGATTGCTATTGTATTATTGTTATTTTTCGCAAAAAATTATTTTGCAGATAAGTTTGATTTTTCTTTTGAAAGAAAGGTGGATGCCTTTTCGGCGGTTATTCCTAAGAATAACGTTGACACTTTTGCAGTTGTGCAAAACTTAGAACAGCATTTAGTTTCAAAAAATCACAATGACTCAGCTTTTATTAAATTAAAAGCAAAAATACAATTAAGCTCAAACGTTTCAGAAAAATTTACTTTAGCTAAAGAATTTATTTCTGATAATGATACTACGCAAAGCAGAACAGCCAAAGTTTCAATAATTATTTTTTGGATTATAATAATTATTCTTGCTTTTTTCGCCTTTCTCAAAAATTACTCATTAATTCCTCTAATGGGAGTTACAACTTGTTTGTATCTGCTCACGGGTATGACAAAAAGTAATTGGCTATGGTTTCTTTCCTGGTTGGGAATAGGATTAATATTATACTTCCTGTATGGATATAAGAAAAGTAAACTGGCTGGAAAATAATTGGGTAACAGGCTGTATTGCTACAATCAGCATATGTTGTGTCGCTCCCGATAACTATCGGGACTTGTACATTCGGTATCTTTACTGAGCAAATAAATGAAATGAAATACGAGGTTGGTGATAAAATTTTGATTCTTCATTCTAACGAGGAAGGCGAGGTACTTGACATTCTCAATGATAAAATGTTGCTTGTAGATGTAAAAGGGATAAGCTTTCCTGTATATATGGACCAGGTTGACTTTCCTTATTTTAAAAGATTTACTGAAAAGAAAATCGTTAATTCTCCAAAACAAAAAGCTTATATCGATGATGTAAGAAAGGAGAAAACAAAACCTGAGCAAAAAGAAGATGGTGTTTGGTTGACCTTTTTACCTGTAATGGACCTTGATGAATTTGGCGATGAAGTAGTGGAAGAGCTCAAAGTACATTTGGTTAACCGGACAAAGCAGGTTTACAATTTCAATTACTGCCTTACCTATTTTGGAAAAAAGGAATTCGAACTGAAAAATCAAGTTAACCCGTTCGAGGATTTTTATATTCACGACATTCCCTTTGAGCATTTAAATGATAACCCGGTTTTTGAATTTGAGTTTACATTAGATAAGTTCGATAAAAAGAAAGCAGAGTATTTTGAAACGAATATTAAGTTGAAACCTAAACAGGTTTTTAACCGCATCGAAGAGCTTAAGAAAAAGAATGAGGCCATGTTCTCTTATTCTTTGTTTGAAAAATATCCGGATAAGATAATTGAGGACAAAGAAGATTTGAGTCATTTGGGTAAAGGACAAAGGATCTATGATATTTCTAAACTCAGGCAAATGATGGAACCCCCACGTAGTGTAGTTGATCTGCATATTGAAAAACTAACTGATGACTGGAGGGGGATGAGTAATTATGAAATACTTGGCTTACAGCTCAAAACGTTTGAGAAATATTATGCGTTAGCTATTTCACATTTTCAGCCCAGCTTTATTATTATACACGGAGTAGGCAGTGGCAAACTGCGTGATGAAATTCATGATTTACTAAAACACCGGAAAGAAGTAAAGAGTTTTGTGAACCAATATGATTCCAGGTTTGGTTATGGTGCTACGGAGATATTCTTTCAATACTGAATAAGTCTATTTATTTTTGCTGTTCGCTTTTTAAAATTAAGTTCATTGAAAATACTGCTACAAACCCGGCTATCGTCTCGATTTATCGGGAAGGAAAGTCCGGACAGCACAGAGTAATGTACCGGTGAAGAGCCGGGTGTAAGGCTATAAATGCCATGCAACAGATAGTGCCACAGAAAATAACTGTCCCGGCTGAAAAGTTGGGATGAGGGTGAAAATGTGAGGTAAGAGCTCACAGTCCCGCTAAGTAATTATCGGGACGGGTAAACCTTACATGCTGAAATGCCACGTATAGTAATGTTTGAAGGCTACTCGCCTGAATCGCTGCAAGGCGTGCATTACAGGGTGGGCAGATTGATTCTTATGGGCAACTATAAGAACAGATAAATGATGGCCCGCATCAGCAATGATGCGAACAGAATCCGGCTTATGGGTTTGTAGCTTTTTTTTAATTTTCGGTGTGATAACCGATCAAGGTAGACTTGATAAAGAGTTTCATATTAGAAGGAGGACCGGGGGCTTTATAAAACTCACTGGTATATTTGATAACACCAAAGCCCGGCACAAAATAAACCCTATCGCGACGATAACCCGGTGCATATTTTTCCAACATGATATAATTTGAAAAACTTCCTGCTTCAGTCCTCAGCGCTTCAGTCGTTTTAATGATTTTTCCAAACGCAACAATATCAACAAAGCTGGCAAGAAAGTTTACAGTGTCTTTTTCCGCTTCATACAGTTCCCTTTTAGTATAAAATGAATCCACGATAAAACTTCCGTTTTCTAAACCATAAATGGCGTTTTCACTCGCATATATTTTCCTGGGAAGACCAACATCTTTTTTTGTTTCCCACCAGATCAGTTGATCTGGGGTCTGTAATGTTTTGGTATAACGCAGGGTATCAATTTTTACGGTTTTAAAATTACCATTGCCGTCAAAAATTGAATCCTCATACACCCAATAATTTTTTGAATTAAAAGGCATAAAGCCACAATGCTTACCTGAGTAATTAATGTAATAAACCTGGTTGGTATCGTAGGCAACTGCAAGCGGATCCATAGTTTGCTGGATACATGCTTCATTCATCGGCAAAGGCACCTCGGTTTTTTTGCAGGCTGAAAAAATTATAATAAAAGCTCCAGAAAAGAGTAATAGTTTATTCAAAAGGTATCCGTTTTAAAGGGGCATCTAAAGTAATATCCCTATTCCGTATCTCATAGTAATTCCCGAAAAATCTTTCGTATTTAACTCAATTCGTACTTCATATTTATTTTCTTCAACCATTTCTAAATAGCTGGTTGCCAATATGACCTCCCAGTTCCATCAACCATGCTATACCCAGGTGAACGATCAACCCCCCTAAAATTGATCGGGTATTATAAGCCACAACACCAAGAAGCACCCCTCCAAAAAATGAACTGATACATTCGCCAATGGGTTTACCAAAATGAATGGTACAATAAAATAGGGCCATCGGGAGAATAACATCCTTTCCAAACCATTTTACA
Source organism: Bacteroidota bacterium (assembly GCA_005882315.1). Lineage (NCBI taxonomy): Bacteria > Pseudomonadati > Bacteroidota > Bacteroidota bacterium. Next base: position 636,781 of record VBAR01000003.1, on the reverse strand, counting down.
AATCCAAAAACGAGAAAACCCCGGAAGAAAAGTTCTATTGAAATAAAATCGCTGCCATATGCAAGTTCAAAGAGTAGTTTCTCCCAAAATCCAAAATTTTCAGGGTGAGTAAAGCCCGACATCATTTTCATTTTAGGGTACATCTGTAAAAAATCATTTTGTGTAGATGCTGCTGCGATCAATGGAAGCATAATAAGTAGCATCAACCAGTAAGGCTTCCAGTCAATGCCTTTAATTTTTATTCCATAAAAATTTTCATTGGGATGAAAGATCCTCCGGATCATGAAAAGAACGAGTACAATCATTACCATAAGTGAGGGCCAATAAAGAACGAGTTCCCAGAAATGATTCTGATCATCGTTTTCTGAAATATTGAACCTGAAATTTAATGTAGTCTTTAATGAAAAAATAGCCGGGGCGAGTAAAAGAAGAAGAATGAAATTTTTATTGACAAATGATTTTCCCTTTCCGATGAATAAAACAAAGCAATAGGGAATTACAAATGCACTGAAAAAAATTATATAACGGTAAATAAAATTAGAAATAAGAGAGGGACTTGCTTCAATCGTATTATCGATAAAAAAATGATAATTGAGGAAGATAAACAGGGCTGCTGTAATAATAGTTCCGCTTAAAACGAACTTATTCACTTCGTAGAAATACTGCCCCAGGTAATTGATAATAGCCTTCATAAAGGATGAAAATAAAATATTTCTTCCTGGTTTAAACTTTTTTTGTCAGCACGGTTCTTATGTAGCGTAAATGAAATTCCTGAACCCTTTTAAAATGTATAGCTATGAAATTTGTATCATTTAACCGGATCGCATTAATTGCATCCATTCTTTTACTCAATGTATTTTTATTTAGCTGCAAAAAAGAAGCAAGTGTTTCCAATACAGCTGTAACCGAAGCAGAAGCTGCAGAATTATCTGATGAAAGTTCACAAGCTGAAGCAAGCTTTGACGACGCTGATGATATCGCAATGACTGCTGCTGATGAAGAAGGCAGTGCCGGTGGTTTTGGCGTGGAAGGAAAACTTTCTGTTGAGGCTCGTTTATATCTTCCTGCATTTGAAGAACTGCGTGCAAGGATTGGTGATTGTGCAACGATCACAATTACTCCTAACGACAGCACTTATCCTAAAACTGTTACGATAGATTTTGGCGATGGTTGTTTAGGTCGTGATGGCAAAGTGCGCAGTGGTAAATTAGTATTGCATTTTACAGCGCCTTTACGCAGACCGGGTTCTGTTGTTACCCTCACTTTTGTACGTTATCATGTAAACCGTATACATATTGAAGGCACCAAAATTTTCAGAAACCTGAGTGAGCCACCTGTACACAAATGGAGCATCGAAGTAAATGATGGTAAAGTAACTTTCCCTAACGGAAGAGGTTACACTTACGAAGGCATTAAATATGTAAAACAGATCGCCGGTATGCTTACACGAATTGTACGTGATGATGTGTACCAGATCGAAGGTCGTTCAAAAACAACTTTCAGAAACGGGTTAACAATCATATTGAATACGGTTGATCCGCTGATCAAGAAAGTAGCCTGTCATTGGATCAGCGAAGGAACGTTGAAAATTAAGATCAATGACCGTGAACTGAGATTGGATTTTGGTTTTCCTAATAATGGTGATTGCGATAATAAAGCATTACTTACCTGGAATAATGGAAACAGTCAAAGAATAATTTTTCTCCCATAATCAAGCATAATTGGCCGTCCAGAAAAAAAAGCCCCGCTTTATAGCGGGGCTTTCAATTATTTAAAAATGCGGTCAAAGAAATTTTTCATCTCATTCCATGAAGCGGTATCAGCAGCAGCATTATAAGCAAGAGGCAGTTTGAATTTCTGGCCCCATTCAGTTGCCTGTGGGTTAGTAAATGCATGAGTGGCGCCGTCATATACTTTTAAAGTGTATTTAGCACCGATTGAATCCATTTCTTTTTTAAACTGATCAACCTCAGGCTGCTTTACAAAAGAATCAGCACCTCCGTGACAAACAAGTATTTCTGCTTTCAATAAATTTTTATCAGGAGGTGCGCCAAATAAATTGCCATGAAAGCTTACTACTCCTTTTAGATCATCACCCATTTTGGCAACGCCTAAAACTATCGCGCCACCAAAGCAATAACCAATGGCTGCAATTCTTGAAGTATCAACATTCGGATTTTCTTTTAGCTTATTCAATGCTGCATCAAAATGAGATTTCGCCATCTGAGGATTTTGATAAAATGGCATAGCAAGTGCATTGGCTGTTTGTACATCTGTTCCCATTTGTCCATTGCCATACATATCAACTGCCAAAGCAACATAACCGAGTTCCGCCAGTTGTTTTGCACGACTTTTTACATAATCGTTTAATCCCCACCATTCGTGTACTACCAATACTGCGGGACGTTTTCTTTCTTTGTTCTCATCATAAACAAGAAAACTGTTCATGTTGAGACTGTCTACTTTATACGTGATAGCTTCTTCTTTTAATTTTAATGGTTTTGTTTCCGCAGTTTGTTTTGTTTCATTATTGCAGGCAGTAAGAAATAAAAATGGCAAAACAATGCAAACCAAGGCTATAGAAGTTGATCTCATATTAGATTTTTTAAATTTTAGAAAGGAGTTTAAAGTTCAAAAAATATTTTCAAGTACAGCCATCTTTTGAAAACAAAAAGACTCCTCTATATAATGAAGACTGTCATTACACAAATTGTCAGCAATATGAAATCGGAAAGACAGGTTTGTAAAACCTATTGATTTTCTTCAAGTATGGCATTGTGGAACTGGTTCTCTGCATCATAAATCCAGTCAGGTAAACCTGGTAATTCTTTAATTCTCCATTTGCCATCAACGTCGAACATGCTGAATGTAATACGATTGCCACGGTCATCAACTGTATCTACACTAAAGTAAGGAGAAGGTTCTGCGTTATGTTTCAAAAAATTGAATTCTCTCAACCGCAGGTGTACTTTCAGCACTTTGGTGAACTGGATGTTTTTAATAAATTGGATATACATAGCTTTTACAGAGTTTTTAATTTATGAGCAATTCTTATGCTAAGATGAATTTTGCAGAAATAAAATTTATCAACACTATAAGTTATGACATTTATATAACATCTGAACAGATTCGAAAACCTTTTAACAGTGAACCGGGATATTAAATATGGTAAGTAGGGGAAGTTTGGCTACCTTTCAGGCCAACATCGTAGTTTCTTATCTCAATTCTCCTTAATGCTTTTTATTCTGGTCTTCGTTTTATGCCACTGGTATCTATCTCTTTTTACCCTTACTTTTTTACAACACAGATATGCTTCTCATGCTGTATTTAGTATGACTAAACCATGGGAACGATTTTTTTATATGTTCGCCTACCTGGCGCAAGGCTCTGCTTATGTGAGTCCACGGAACTTTGCCATCCTGCACAGAATGCATCATGCTTATACTGATACGGAGAAAGATCCGCATTCACCATTGTATGATAAAAATGTTTTTACCCTGATGTGGAATACCAGGGCTTATTCTACTGCATTGTTCAAAGGGAAGATCACACCTGAAGATAGGTTCCTTAAAAACCTTCCTGATTGGGCCAGGTTGGATAACTGGGCACATTCATGGATGTCAAGAGTAATGTGGATGCTTATCTATACTGTACTTTATATTCTGTTTGCGCCATCTGCATGGTGGTGGTTTTTAATTCCTTTTCATATTCTTACTGTACCTATTGCGGCTGTTTTTATCAACTGGGTGGCACATAAATATGGCTCCGTAAATTATGAGATGAAAAACACATCAAAGAATTTATGGCCTTTTGATTTTATTATGCTTGGCGAAGCTTATCATAATAATCATCATAAATATCCTGCATCACCAAATATGGGAAGAAAATGGTTTGAAATAGATCCTGTTTACTACATTATACTTTTCTTTCACAAGCTGCGAATAGTAAAAATTAACAAGCAGCCACTCAGTCATGACTAGGATGATCATTTAGTCATTGTTTCGTTATTCTTGTTTTATACAATCGGCAGATTATATTTAATTAGCAAATACGGCCAGTAAATGCTATCTTTGCTGTTCTTAATGTTACAGCTCTCTCTGTTTGTGTTGTATAATCCTTCCCAAATATTGTGATGTTTTAACGTAAGGCGGATAAGTATCAATTCTTTTTTGATAGCCTTATCACATTTATTCATTAAAATATTTTTCGTGTCATTTAAAGATTTACAGCTAATAGAGCCTGTATTACAGGCCCTAGGCAAAGAAGGGTACACCAACCCCACACCGATTCAGTCACAAGCTATTCCCGCCATTCTGCAAAAAAGAGATTTGTTGGGCTGTGCACAAACAGGCACCGGTAAAACGGCTGCATTCACTATTCCTGTATTGCAATTAATGTTTCAGCAAAAACAACTGGAGCATGAACAAACAAAGAATCAGCAATCATCCGATCGGAGACATCATCGCCGTATTCAAACTTTAATTCTTACACCAACCCGTGAACTCGCAATTCAAATTGGTGAAAGCATTGAAGCTTACGGTCGCTATCTTCCTTTTAAGCATAAGGTTATTTTTGGCGGTGTTCCGCAATATAGCCAGGTACAAGCGATTCGCGGTGGAATTGATATCATCGTTGCTACACCCGGTCGTTTGCTAGACCTGATGCAGCAGCGGGTGCTTTCATTAAACGATATTCAATACTTTGTATTGGATGAAGCAGATCGTATGCTTGATATGGGTTTTATACATGATGTAAGGCGCATTATTGAAAAACTTCCGGCAAAAAGACAAACATTATTTTTTAGCGCTACCATGCCATCAGAAATAAAAAATCTTTCTGGCATGTTGTTGACTAATCCTGTAAAAGTAGAAGTAACACCTCCTGCAACTACAGTGGATATGATTCAGCAATCAGTTTATTTTGTTGAGAAACAAAACAAGCAATCACTGCTTATTCAGTTGCTGAAGGATGAAAAGATTGAAACAGTGCTTGTATTTACCCAAATGAAATATGCTGCAGATAAACTGGCACGCAGCCTGAATCATGCTGGTATCCGTACAGAAGCAATTCATGGAAATAAATCTCAAGGTGCACGACAATCGGCGTTAACTAATTTTAAAAACAGGAAGACCCGTGTGTTGGTAGCAACAGATATTGCTGCCCGAGGAATTGATATTGATGAACTGACCCACGTATTAAATTATGAATTGCCAAATATCCCCGAAACCTATGTACATCGTATCGGAAGAACGGGTAGGGCAGGCGCTAGTGGTGTTGCCATTTCTTTTTGCGACTGGAGTGAAAAAATGTTTCTTACCGATATTGAAAAGTTGATTAAGAAAGCTATTCCTGTAACAGAAGGTCATGCGTTTGATAATAAGCTAATGCATAATATACCTGTTTCGGCAGCTCCACAATCATCGGGAGGTAATTTCCGTGCATACGGTGGTGGAAGAAAATCAAGAAGATCTTTTACACAAGGAAGATAAATTGTATAAATCAGGGAGCTCAAACTCCCTTAATTTTGCGCCATGACAATCGAAAAATTACAGGATATGCGGTCCCGCATTGACGGGATAAGGAGGTTTCTTTGACGTCGCTAACCGACAATCTAAAATCGAAAACGATAAGCAGCTTTCTCTGAGTCCGGGTTTTTGGGATGATAATACCCGTGCAACTGCTACCATGAAAGAAATCAAGGTGAATGAATACTGGGTGAATTTGTTTGAAGAAACAGAATCAGCCGTAGAAGATTTTGCTGTATTATTTGATTTCTGGAAAGCTGGCGATGCTACCGAAGAAGAAACAAAGGCAGCTTACGACAAAGCATTGACGATGCTTGATGACGCAGAATTCAAAGCCACATTAAATGAACCCGAAGATGAATTGCCTGCTGTATTGCAGATAAATTCCGGTGCCGGTGGAACAGAAAGCCAGGACTGGGCAGAAATGCTTGCACGTATGTACCGCATGTATGGCGAAAAGCAAGGATGGAAAGTAACAGAACTCGATTGGCAATGGGGCGATGGCGCCGGAATAAAAACATGTACTTACCAATTTGATGGCCCTTTTGCATATGGATTTTTAAAAGCAGAAAGCGGCGTTCACCGTTTAGTTCGTATTTCACCTTTTGATAGTAATGCAAGAAGACATACTTCTTTTGTTTCTGTATTTGTATACCCGTTGGTTGATGATACGATCAATATTGAAATAAAACCTGCTGATGTAAAAATGGAAACATCAAGAAGTGGTGGTGCAGGTGGGCAAAACGTAAATAAAGTAGAAACAAAAGTTCAGTTAACCCATATCCCTACAGGAATCGTTGTTGTTTGCCAGCAGGACAGAAGTCAGTTAGGTAACAGGGAATTGGCTATGCAAATGCTGAAGAGTCGTTTGTATGAAGAAGAACTACGCAAACGCCAGGCTATAAAAGATGCCACAAATTCTACTAAGAAAAAAATCGAATGGGGATCACAGATCCGTTCATATGTTTTTCACCCTTATAAAATGATAAAAGATCATCGTACCAATTTTGAGGTGGGCAATGTGCAACCGGTGATGGACGGTGAACTCGATGGATTTATAAAAGCATATTTGATGAGTGAAAAAGAAAGTGAAGCGTAATAATATTTCGGAGTCTTTCATTTTTAAATAGAATTATTTTATCATAATAAATTTCATGTTATGAGTATTGGAACATTTTCATATCCCATGCCAGTGAATGAACCTGTATTAAGTTATGCTTCGGGTTCTTCTGAAAGAAAAAGATTAAAAGAAGTTTTAGCTGAATTAAAAGGTCAGCAAATAGATGTACCGATGTATATCGGCAGTAAGGAAGTACGGACAAATAAAAAAGGGACGATGCGTCCTCCGCATGAAACATCTCATACTTTAGGAACTTATTCTGAGGGTGACGAAAAACATATACGATTGGCAATTGATGCAGCGCTGGAAGCAAAAGAAGAATGGGCTAATATGAGTTGGGAAAGCCGTGCAGGAATATTTTTAAAAACAGCTGATCTTATTGCAACAAAATATCGTCCGTACATGAATGGAACAACGATGCTTGGACAAAGTAAAAATGCTTACCAGGCGGAGATTGATGCTGCATGTGAACTGATCGACTTTTTACGTTTTAATGTTCATTTCTTAAGTGAAATTTATAAGCAACAACCCATTAGCAGTACCGGTATGCATAACAGGATGGAGTATCGTCCGCTTGAAGGATTTGTTTTAGCAATCACTCCTTTCAACTTTACGGCAATTGGTGGTAACCTGCCAACATCAGCAGCTATGTGTGGTAATACTGTTGTATGGAAAGTGGCACATACACAGATATATTCTGCACAAATGTTTATGCGTATTTTAAAAGAAGCTGGTTTGCCGGATGGTGTTATCAATTTAATTTATGTTGATGGCCCTACATTGGGAAAAGTTTGTTTCAGTCACCCGGCATTTGCAGGAGTGCATTTTACAGGCTCTACAGGTGTATTTAATTATATGTGGAAAACGATTGGTGAAAATTTGCCGATGTATAAATCTTATCCACGCATTGTTGGTGAAACGGGTGGTAAAGATTTTGTGATTGCACATAAATCTGCTGACCCGGATGTAGTAGCTACAGCATTGCTTCGTGGCGCATTCGAGTACCAGGGGCAAAAATGCTCAGCTGCATCGAGAGCCTATATTTCTTCTAATATTGCAGAAGAAGTAAAAGCGAAATTAATAGCAGGTGTAAAGAGTTTTAAAATGGGAAACCCGGAAGATTTTTCCAATTTTATTAATGCTGTTATCGATGAAAAAAGTTTCAATAGTATCAAACAATATATTGATAACGCTAAAAAAGATCCGAAGGCGGAGATATGGGTTGGCGGAAAATGTGATAGTAAGCAAGGCTGGTTTGTTCAACCAACTATAATACAAGCTAAAGATCCTAAGTACGTAACAATGTGTGAAGAAATATTTGGGCCAGTACTTACCGTTTATATTTATCCTGCAAACAGTTTTGAAAAAACATTGGAACTCTTGGATAACACTTCACCTTATGCATTGACCGGTGCTGTTATTTCAACTGATAGAAATGCAATTGAACTTGCAACAACAAAACTCAGAAACGCTGCCGGTAATTTTTATATCAATGATAAACCAACGGGTGCAGTAGTAGGTCAGCAGCCATTCGGAGGTGCAAGAGCTAGTGGTACAAATGATAAAGCAGGAAGTATTTTAAATCTTTATCGCTGGTTAAGTGCAAGAACAATTAAAGAAACATTTAATCCACCAATTGATTATCGTTACCCTTTTATGTCTGAACAATAAAAAGGAAGTCTAAACAACAGGAATTTTTTTATATTTTTCATTACTCTGCTTTAAAATCTCTTCGTTTTAACCTGTTATAAAAACCTTGCTGGCATGGTTTTAACTATCCATTTGTTTGTCAAGAATTGTGAATTGGATAACTAAAATCATGTATTATGAAAAAAAACATTTTAATGGCGGCTGCGTGTTTATTGATGAATTATTTTATAAATGCTCAAAACACTCAGGCTAAAAATCAAACTACTCATGTACAGCTTGGAATAAAAGCAGGGGTTAATATTGCAAACATCCATGTTGAGGGTGAGGATGATAATAACGAATACGATTCAAGAACAGGTTTTCATATCGGAGGTTTAGCACATATTCATCTATCTGATCATTTTGCCGTGCAACCTGAAATTGTATATTCAACGGAAGGAGCAGAAGCTACAGGAGTGAAGCTTAAACGAGATTATATTAACGTTCCTGTATTGGTCCAGTATATGATAAATGATGGATTTCGCTTGCAAACTGGCCCACAGGTTGGCTTTTTAGTTTCAGCTAAAAATGAAATAGGCGATACGGAAGTTGACGTAAAAGATAATGTGAATACGGTAGGTTTTGCCTGGTCCTTTGGTGCCAGCTATCTTACAAAAATAGGAGTGGGATTTGATGCCAGGTATAATCTTGGTATTACTAACATTAACGAAAATAATTCTATTCCTGAATCAAGGAACAGAGTGTGGCAAATAGGAGCGTTTTATCAATTTTCACATTGATACATTTATCTTTTAGAAAGACCATAAAAAGAAAGCTGCTTTGTTATGAAGCAGCTTTCTTTTTATGTGAATTAGTATTTAAAGGTTGAAGCGTCAAAACTCTGTATTAAAATTTGTTTTGTTGATATGATGGAGTTTTCCGTTCCTTGCTTACTTTTAGTGAAATTTTTGAATTGAAATCTATTTTATCCGAACAACAACTGGCAATTACAATTAAAAGACTGGCACACCAGCTTCTCGAGAATCATGTCAATCTTGAAAACACAGTATTGATCGGGTTACAGCCCCGCGGTATTTTTTTATCTGATCGGATAGTGGAAGAAATAAAAAAAGAAATACCTGGAGGTGAAATTTTATACGGTAAACTCGACATTACATTTTACCGTGATGATATCCGCAAGGAATTGCATAATGCTAACCGGACCGATATCCCTTTTTCAATCGAAAATAAAAATGTGGTGCTGATAGATGATGTGTTGTACACGGGAAGAACGATTAGAGCTGCGTTGGACGCATTACTTGATTTTGGTCGGCCCGAAAAAGTAGAACTTTGCGTATTAATTGACAGAAGATTCAGCCGCCAACTCCCTATCCAAGCAGATTATGCCGGTAAATCCATTGATTCCATCGTTACCCAAAAAGTAAAAGTGCTATGGAAATCAAAAGATGGAAAAGATGAAGTGATTTTTCTTGAATAATTTTGTTGCATAAAACCGTAACATGAAAAAAACAATGACATATTTCTTAATGGTGTTATTGTTTTCTAATTCTGCTTTCAATACTCTATTACCTAATCATCCTGTTTCTCGTTTATCTGTTGATACGGTCTTTATAGCTGTTCAGTTCATCTTTCCCGATAATACAACCGGAGAGATTCAAAAGGATAACTATTTTCTTGAATTGCTAAAAAACGATTTCAAAAAAAAGGAAGAAAAAAGCAAGAAGCATTTTGAATTCCTCGATTCTGCATTCGTAAATAACCCGGCAGCTTATCAATTGAAGGTTACATTCTTTAATTTGAAAATAGGGGATGAGAAAAGAGAACAAAATACCCGATTAGCTAGCAGGGAAAAATCAAAAACAGTGTTTGATCTGGCCGCACAGGAGCATAAAGTACAATCTGAAACCTACCAGGCGGATATCACACATATAAAGAAAACCATTTCTTGCACAATCGATATCACTGTTGAAATATATGAACCCGGAAAAACAAATGCAACTCTAAACAAAAATTACACCGGCAATTATGCCTGGGTAAATGAATACATAACTTATACGGGTGCCGTAGAGCCGCTTACTACGGCAGAATTAAAGCTTGCCCGCAACCGTGACCAAAACCCTCCATTGCACACAACAATGATCAGGTACCTGCTGCAAAATAGTTACATCGAGATAAGCGGACAACTCTACCCGGTCTTAAAAGAAAAGAAAGCATTTTAGCTGCGATTTCTCCGCTTAAATTCTTTTTGCATATTGTGCCCAAAGCGGTTAACTTCGCCCTTTAATGCAACTATCCACTCGAAATCTGCTCGGCATTAAAGACCTTACACCCGGCGATATTTCATTAATTCTTTCTACAGCCGAACAATTCAAAGAAGTTTTACAGCGACCCGTAAAAAAAGTCCCATCGCTTCGTGATGTAACGATCGTCAATCTTTTTTACGAAAATTCGACACGTACACGGTTCTCTTTTGAACTAGCTGAAAAAAGATTAAGTGCTGATACGATCAATTTCGCAGTTTCTGGTTCTTCGGCAGCAAAAGGTGAAACATTACTGGACACTGTGAATAATATTCTTTCCATGAAAGTGGATATGGTAGTGATGCGGCATAGTGCAAGCGGCGCCCCGCATTTCCTGGCTAAACATATTCCTGCAGCTATCATAAATGCCGGTGATGGGATCAATGAACATCCTACGCAAGGATTACTTGATGCATTTTCAATGAAAGAAAAGTTCGGCAAATTGGAAGGACTAAAAGTGGCAATCATCGGAGATATCATGCACAGTCGTGTAGCGATGAGTAATATTTACCTGCTTACAAAAATGGGAGCAAGGGTTACTGTATGTGGTCCGCCCACATTAATTCCGAAATATCTTGCGGACGCATTTGGAGTAGAAGTAAGTTATAATCTGAAGGAGACACTTGAATGGTGTGATGTAGCCAATGTATTACGTATACAATTAGAAAGACAGAACCAGGTTTTATTTTCTTCGCTACGGGAATACAATCTTGCTTATGGCATCAAGAGAAATCTGCTAGACAGTTTGAGTAAAGAAATAACTGTAATGCATCCTGGCCCGATAAACCGCGGTGTAGAACTAGATAGCGATGTGGCAGATAGCAAACAATCTATCATCCTCCAACAAGTAGAAAATGGTGTAGCGGTGAGAATGGCTGTATTGTACCTGCTTTCAGGAAGAAATCCTCTGAATAATTAATAATTATTAATCAATAATTATTAGCTTGTCATCGCTAATAATCATTCTATGTATCGTATTTGTCTTTTTCCTGGCACCTTTGACCCTGTAACACTCGGGCATGTAGATATTATTAACCGGGCTATTCCCTTATTTGATAAGATCATCGTGGGTATCGGGTTGAATACAGCAAAGGCGCCAATGTTTACTCCTGAACAAAGAATGACATGGATCAATGATTTGTATAAAGATGAGGAAAGGGTAGAAGGGGCGATCTATCAGGGGCTGACGGTTGATTTCTGTAAAAAGATCGGTGCACAGTTTATATTACGCGGCATCCGCTACGTAAGCGATTTTGAGTATGAAAAAACAATTGCCGATGCTAATAGACAGTTGGATAAATCAATTGAAACAATATTTTTAACGGGTGAACCGAAGTACACTTCGGTGGCATCTACAATTGTGAGAGATATTATCAGGAATAATGGTGATGCAAGTCACTTTTTACCTGAGTTAGTTTATAATTCTTTAAAAAAATAATTTAAAAGACTATGATCTGGTTTGATAAAGAAATAACGATCGAGAAACTCAGGCCTTTTGAGATAAAAACAATGGCTGAGCATATCGGCATTGAGTTTACAGAAATAGGGAAAGATTTTTTGAAGGCTAAAATGCCGGTTGATCATAGGACACTGCAACCTTATGGTTTATTGCATGGCGGTGCAAGTTGTGTGCTTGCAGAAACCGTAGGAAGCCTTGCAGCAGCAATGGTGGTTGATCACACGAAATATGCTTGTGTAGGACTTGACATTAATGCCAATCATGTACGCAGTGCAAGAGAAGGTTATGTAACAGGTATTGCAACTCCTTTACATCTTGGCGCAAATACTCATGTATGGGATATAAAGATCTATGATGAGTTGAATAAATTGATCTGCATCAGCCGGCTTACAGTAGCTGTAGTGCCAAAGAAAGAATCATTTATCAGACCAGGATTGTAATATTTCAACAACATTCGGATAGGTGTTGCTATAATAAGTTTTTAATTTATCCGGCCTCACCCATTTTATTTCTTCAATGCCTTCGTTGGTTTGCGGCACTAAATTTTGTTCGCCGATTATTTTCATCTTATACCAGTTACTTTCTTTCAGGATATATCTTGCGCCTTCATGATAAGTATGATAGGTAGCAGATAAAATTTTTTCGATCTTTGGTTTTTTTAAACCTGTTTCTTCTTCAACTTCCCGCACAGCACATTCATCCAGTTTTTCTCCTTTGTCTAATTTGCCCTTCGGCAGATCCCATTTTCCTCTTCTGAAGATCAGGAGCACATCACCATCTTCATTTGTCACCAATCCGCCAGCCGCTTGTATGAATGTAAATTTTTTAAAAAAAGCTTTTTTCAATTCATCAAAATCTTTATGATAGAAAACACCCGCATGCACTTTAGCCACCTGCATTTCATGTATCATCGATTTTATTGTATGTGAATTCAGTTCATCAATAAAGATGGCATCATCATGATGAACATATTCATTGATATACGTGGTTATCTCATCGCAGAGATAAAGCGGCTTGTCGTCGAAAAATATTTTAATGAACATATCGTATTAAAAATATTTCACCTTGCCCGGAACCGGGATAGGATAGAACCCATCGTCACCCGGTAGGACAAGCGGCATTTCATTCCAGCCAAATTTCTTCGGCATAATATCAATTCCGCTATTAATAGCTTTTTCCCAATCTATCACCTGGCCGCTATACGTTGCCATCCTTCCAAGGATGGATGTCATTGTGCTCTTTGCACCATTGCCCGCATCCGCAAATTTGTAATCGCCTCTTTCAATAGTGGCAAACAATTCATCATGCTCAGTTTGGTAAGGATTGTTGTCAGTTTTTTTATCAAACTGATAAATTATTTTACCACTTCTGCTTGTAATATTTGCAGCACCACATTTAATAGTTCCTTTTGTTCCGATCAATAGTTCATCCACTTTACTCATGGTTCCGGGTATATGTCTACACTGGCTATTCAATATTGAACCATCAGCATAAGTGAACTCAACATAATGATGATCGAATATCTCGCCATGCTCTTTTCCTTTTCTTACCTGTCTTCCCCCCATACCCTGTGCTTTTACAGGATAGCTACCTTTGAACCAGTTGATGACATCAATATTGTGGATATGCTGTTCTGCAATATGATCACCGCAAAGCCAGACAAAATAATACCAGTTACGCATCTGGTATTCCATTTCAGTTTGCTCTGGTTTGCGGGGATTTACCCATACGCCATCATTATTCCACCATGCCTGCGCTGAAGTAATATCGCCGATCTTGTCTTTGCGTTTATATAATTCACGATACGAATTCTGGTAATGACGTTGTAAGCCCACAACTACATTTAGTTTTTTCTGTTTTGCAATTTCTGCTGCATCTAATACTTTTTTTATACCAGCCGGGTCTGTTGCCACTGGTTTTTCCATGAATACATGCTTGCCCTGCTTTATAGCTTCTTCAAAATGTATTGGGCGGAAACCAGGAGGTGTTGTCAGTATTACCACATCAGCATGAGCAATTGCTTTTGCATAAGCATCAAAGCCGGTGTACTTTCTTTCTTCAGGCACATCAATTTTTGCTTTTACATTTCCTTTTCCTCCTCCGGCATCACTAAGATCCTCTGCGGTTAATGTCTTATAACAACCATCCAGCCTATCGCGGAAAGCATCAGCCATTGCAACGAGTTTTACATTTTGTTTTGTAAGCAAAGCCTGCATTGCAGCGCCGGTGCCACGTCCTCCGCAACCGATCAATGCAATTTTTATTTCACCGGCAGCACCGGAAAAATAATTAGCTTTAGAAAGGAGTGGAGCAGCGATCAATCCGCCTGCTATCAATGAACTTTGTTTTACAAATTCTCTGCGACTTTTTGAGTTGTTAATTTCATTATTCATGGTTTGCAATTTTTATTTTCCAAGATATTTTTTATAGAACGTTTCTGCTTCCTCTTTTGTTGGTGCTGCTAAAGGTCGGACAATTCTGAATCCAACGTGTGCCGCATCTGTAAGCCACCATTTACTTTTTGGTATCTGCGGATCTCGTTTATTCCAGGATGGATCGGATGACCATCGTTTAGTAATGTATAGGTCTTCTGCTTTATCAAGATAGCTTCCGCCTTTCAATGTATGCGGAAATTTTGATTTCAATATTTCAGCAGCGGGGTTTAAAGCATCATCATTCAGTTTAGTATAGTAGTCTGCAGAGTAGTGATCAAGTGTCCATTCTGTAAGATTGCCCAGCATATCATACAATCCCCATGCATTTGGCTTTTTCTGTCCTACTTTCTGATATTTTGAATTACTGTTATCTACAAACCAGGCGTTGTCTTTAAGTTCGGATCTATCCTTACCGAAATAATATCCGTCTTTACTGCCTGCACGGCATGCATATTCCCATTCGGCTTCTGTTGGCAGACGATAAAAAATACCTGTCGTTTTATAAAGCCAGCGGCAAAACATCAGCGCATTGAATTGCGACATGCTGTTTGCAGGAAAACCACCATCTCTTCCCATATCCCAACTGAGATCGATGTACTGAGCAGTGGGTCTTGTCACAGCATCTACATCAGCATTGACGCTGGTAAGTTCGTCTTTGAAAAAGATATCATACTGGTCATGTGTTATTTCATACATGCCCATCCAGAAAGCTGAAAGATTTATTTTATGTGCAGGCTTTTCATCCGGAGATGCTGCATTATTATTCCCTAAAACAAAATTGCCTTCTGGTATTGGTGCCATTTTTATTTTTAAAGCTGAACGGGGTACAGGTTGTTCATAAACTTTAAATACGCTGTCGGTTTGCTGTTGTGCAGAAAGAAGATTGAATGAAAATAATACGGCGGCAATCAGAAGGAATTTCATCGTACAGTTTAGAGCTTGAAAGTTAAGTAAAGAAGCGTTACGGCGAACTGATTATTCAGTAAAAGAATTACATTTATCGCACAATCATATTAACATGGAAAGAAAACGATTTATCAAACATTCTTTATTGGCAGGCGCAGCAGCTATTACATCTCCTTCGTTGTTTGCAAAAGATAATAACAATGATGATGGAAATGCTGATAAAATATTTAACCTGAACTATGCTTTTCATGATGGTACGTTCAGCAACAGCGGGGGAAGTGATTTTATTGACCAGATAAAATTTGCCTATGATAAAGGCTTTCGTGGTATTGAAGACAATGGAATGATGAGCCGTACTCCGGAAATGCAGCAGAAGATCGGTGATACACTTTCAAAACTCGGTATGCAGATGGGAGTTTTTGTAATTACATCCAATAACTGGCATTGGAGTATTTCATTAACGTCAGGAAAGAAAGAATTTATTGATATGATGGAGAAAGATTGCCGTGAAGCTATCAATGTTGCTAAACGTTGCGGTGCAAAGTGGATGACAGTTGTGCCGGGTAATTATGACCGTAGCTTATCTTTCGATATGCAAACTGCGAATGTGATCACTTCGCTAAGAAAGGCGGCTGATATATTAGAACCCGCCGGACTTACCATGGTATTGGAGCCATTAAGTGATAACCCGGATCTGTTTTTACGTCACTCTGACCAGACCTATATGATATGCAAAGCAGTAAATAGCAAGGCATGTAAAATTCTCTTCGATATTTATCATATGCAGCGTAATGAAGGCGATCTGATGAAAAACATTGATAAATGCTGGGAAGAAATTGCTTATATCCAAATAGGTGATAATCCTGGCAGGAAAGAGCCCACCACAGGTGAAATAAACTATAAAAATCTTTTCAAACACATTTACGATAAAGGCTACAAAGGAATAATGGGAATGGAACATGGTATGGTAGGAAAAGGAACTGAAGGTGAACTGGCCCTTATAAAAGCTTATCGTGAAGTAGATGCTTTTCTTTAATTGTTGATAAAATAGAATAACTCTGCTGCCTGCCTGCCTTTACTTTGCCGCACTATGACGAATGAAAAAGCAGTAGCTGAAAAACTCTTACAGGTTCAGGCAGTCCGTTTAAACCCTCAAAACCCTTTTACATGGGCAAGTGGATGGAAAAGTCCCATCTATTGTGATAATCGCAAAGTATTATCGTTTCCCTATGTTCGGGATTTCATCAAATCGGAATTATGTAATGTGGTTTTTGAAAAATTTCCTGATGCACAGTTACTCGCTGGTGTGGCCACAGCAGGCATTGCATGGGGCGCCATGGCTGCCGATCAGTTAAAGCTGCCATATATCTACGTTCGTCCCAAACCTAAGGAGCATGGGCTAGGAAACCAGATCGAAGGGTCATATGAAACCGGTCAGCAGGTTGTAGTTATTGAAGATTTGGTTTCTACAGGCAAAAGCAGCCTCCAGGTCGTGGATGTTTTAAAAGAATCAGGGCTTGAAATTGCCGGGATGGTTTCCATTTTTACCTATGGCTTCAATGTAGCTGATCAAGCTTTCGAAAAAGCAGGAGTAAAGCTTTACCCGCTTACCAATTATCCAACACTTGTTGATTTAGCAATTGAAAAGGGAATAATTGCGGGAGAATTACAGGAGGTTTTGTTAAAGTGGAGCAGTGATCCTGCCAACTGGAAAGGAATTTGATAATTTTATAAAAATTCTTTTAAATGAAGAAAATTTTTCTCGCTACCCTTATGGTTACGGGCATTTCTTTTATCTCCAATGCCCAGCCAGTTAAAGCAAATCTCACAGCAAAAATTAAAACACCGACAGTAGGCTGCGAAGCCTGTAAATCGAGAATTGAAACCTACCTACTCAGGTATGATGGAATAATGACGATCCAGGTAAATTGGCGGTCAAAAATCACCACAGTGAAATACCTGACCGACCGGATAAATATTGAGGAGATAAAGACCGCTATCGCTAATGCCGGGTACGATGCGGACGATGTACCGGCCAACGAAGACTCGTATAATCGGCTTCCAAAGACCTGCAAAAAGCCTGAGGACGGAGGGCCTAGCAAGGCTCCAAATATTCACAAAGCCCCGCCATCTCCGCCAACGCCAGCACAATAATTTTTTTTTGAAAAGACAGGTTTAAGCCTGTCTTTTTTTGTGCCCACAACAAAACGGTCCTGTTTTTTTCTTCTATCAAACTTGGGATTGGAATCGCATGGATTAAAATAACCAGTTTCCTCTGGCTGGTTGGGAGAACTCAAGATCTTATCCGAGGCCGGCTTTCCTCAACAAACGAATTAATGAAAACCTTCTATATCACACTTCCCGAAAAATAGGGTGGTTTGAGCAGTCATTGCTCAGATGTTGGGCTTTTACTTTGCCCTAGTATTTTTAGTATTATTCAAAATTAATATCTGTCTTTCATCAGCTTATGTTGCTAGATTAATTTTAATTCATAATTAATACAATATCAAATTATATGATGCACTTAGCGCCTATTTAATATTTGAATATTTTAGACAATTAGTGGATAAAGCACCCACATTATATTAGTAACTGCCAATGTAGCATAACGGCCTTATTATTCATTGAAAATCAAAATATAATAGGTTATGATAATTAATAAATGGGTAAAAGAATAAAAGATATCGTTTATCTTCATTTTGTACCATCTTGATTTTATAATTGGGAACTGAATAAGATTGAGGAAATAGCTAAATGATTGATGTGATCAGTAGACTATTTGTTGAATGCCCTGGTCATGTTATAAAAGCTTTTTTTCATTGCCTCGTCTAAACAATTCATTCACACGTTTTCCGGAATTGTACGTGGTACTTATTATTCTGGAATTCTTTTTCTAAATTGAGCAACCTTTAAGGAACTCTGGACATAATGAAACGCTTAACTCTGCTTTGTACCCTAGTTTATTGTTTAACTATTGGCCAAAAAAGCCATGCTCAGGACTTTTCAAATAAAGGGAAAGATTTTTGGGTAGCTTATGGTTATCACCAGGTGATGGTGGCAAATAATGTTCAGGAAATGGTTCTTTACTTCTCCACAGAGGCGGTTACGACAGTAACTGTTTCTATACCCGGAAACGGATATACTCAGACCTTTTCTAATATTCCTGCTAATACCGTTTTTACTACTCCGGCTTTACCAAAATTCGGAGCTCAGGATGCAAGGTTAATTAATGAAACCGGGCTTCCGGAAAACAAAGGAATACATATCGTAGCAGATAAACCAATTGTAGCCTATGCCCATATTTATAATTCAAGTGTTTCTGGTGCCACGATTTTATTTCCAACTAATACTTTAGGAAAAGAATATTATTCTATCAACTACGATAATGTTTCTAATACCGGGCAAGCCAACTGTTGGTTTTATGTGGTGGCCTGCGATACTGGGACAACAACTGTTGAAATCACACCAAGTGCCAATACATTGACAAAACCAGCCGGGGTGCCTTTCACGGTAAATTTGACCCAAGGGCAGACCTACAATATGATGGGGCAATTGCTGACTAACACTAATCCTTTTCGTGGTGTTGATCTTACGGGTTCATCCATCAGGAGTATTGACGTGGGTAATGGTTGTAAGCGGATAGGTGTATTCTCTGGGAGTGGGAGAATAAGTCTTACTTGTAATGGCGCATCGAGTTCTTCGGACAATTATATGGTTCAGGCTTTCCCAAAAACTGCATGGGGTAAGCGGTTTTTAACAGCCCCTACAGGCGGCTCATCTCCTAATAATTTTTTCAGAGTTTGTGTTTCGGATCCAACAACCGTTGTGAGATTAAACGGGAGTATCCTAACCGGACTGGTTAATAATTTTTATTACCAGGCAGGTCCGACATCATCACCTAATTACATTGAAGCTGATAAACCTATAACAGTTGCTCAATACCTAACATCGCAGGGTGCTTGTAATAATAGTGGCCAGGGTGATCCTGAAGTAATTTATTTAAGCCCGATAGAACAAAACATCAATAAAGTATTGTGGAATGCGACTCCGAATTTTGCTATCAATCAACACTATATAAATGCGATCATTCCAAATACAGGTACTGCAATTTCATCTTTGAGGTTGGATGGAGTGCCGGTCTCGCCGGTTACAATACAACCACATCCACAGTTACCAGGATATTCTTATTTAAAACAGGGTGTTACTGCGGGTCAGCATACTTTACAATCCGATTCCGGCTTTAATGCTATTGCATACGGATATGGCCCTACAGAATCATATGGTTATAATGCTGGTACAAATATTAAAGATTTGTTTCAGTTCATCACTGTACAGAACCAGCATGCTACTGTAAGTTTTCCTACTGCATGCAAAAGTTCGCCATTCTTTTTATCAATGGTGTTTCCGTATCAGCCAACAAGTTTGATCTGGCAGTTTAATGGGTTGTTTCCGAATGTATCAATACCCAGTCCTATGTTTGATTCTTCATGGGTAGTGTCGGGCAAAACTTTATACCGATATAAATTACCAACTCCATATACAATTAATACTGTAGGTACTTATCCTGTTCGCATCGTTGCCACCAATCCAACACCCGATGGATGCGGTAATCAGCAGGAAATAGATTTTGATCTGCAGGTATTCGAAAATCCGACAGCTGAATTTGCTTTCACAACAGATGGATGTTTGACAAATCCTGTTCTATTCCGTGATAGTGCATTGAATACACAGAGCAGACCGATCACTAACTATTGGTGGGATTTTGCAGATGCGGGAGCTATAAGCACTTTGCAAAACCCGATACATACATTTTCCGCAGCAGGCACATATAATGTAAAACATACCATCATAACTGATGTTGGTTGTATATCTGATACAGTTTCGAAACCAATTTCTATAAGTAATCCACCAGTGGCAGGATTTACAGTAGCTGCGCCTAAATGTGTAGGTAAATTGATTACGTTTACCAATGCCTCTACAGTGCCGCCAGGAGGAGTATTATCTCAATGGCTTTGGGATTTTGGTGATGGCAATACAGCAAATGCTACTAATGGAAATCCCCAGGCACATACTTATCTAACAGCAGGAAGTTATAATGTTACATTAAGAGTTGTTACTAGTTCGGGTTGTCAAAGCCAGCTGTTTTCATTGCCCGTAGTAATAAATGTGAACCCGGTAGCTGGTTTTAATTTCCCTGGTATTTGTTTACCTGTTGGCGCTGCTCAGTTTACCAATACATCTGTTATAAGCGATGGTACAGGCTCTCAACTAACTTATAACTGGGATTTTGGAGATGGTAATACATCTACTCAGCCCAACCCATTACATAATTATTCCGGAACAGGGCCATTTACAGTTACGTTAACTGCTATTTCTAATAACGGATGCGCTGATGATTCTGTAAGAATTTTAAATACAATTTTTGCAAGACCTACAGCCTCCTTTACTGTTGACAGTATTGAAAGTTGTATTGGCGGTACTTCAGATTTCACGAATGCAAGTACAGCCCCGGGAAGTTCGGTTACTCAATGGTTCTGGGATTTTGGTGATGCATCCACATCAACATTGCAAAACCCAACCCATACTTATGCAGGCCCCGGTAATTATATAGTAAAACTGTGGATCAATTCAGCCGTAGGCTGCCGATCGGATACAATGATAAAGATTATAACTGTGTTACCATTACCAACAGTGAATTTTACAAATGGAACACCGGTTTGTCAATTTGGAAACCTGAGCCTGAATTCTACATCTGTTTCAAATGGAGGAGTTATCAATCAATATTCATGGACTGTTAATACTGTTCCTGCTGGTGGTAATAACGCATCCATTGTTTATGTGCCTGTAATTGCGGGGCCACATATGGTGAACTTAACTGTGACTACGGATAAAGGTTGCAGCAACCAAAGTTCAAGATCAGTTACAGTAAACCCTAAACCGGTTGCAGCATTTAATTTTCCGAATATTTGTTTGCCTGTTGGCGCTGCACAGTTTGTAAATACTACAACGATCAGTGATGGCACAGGGGCACAGATAACTTATACATGGAATTTTGGAGATGGCAACACATCCACTCAAACCAATCCATTACATAATTATTCCGGAACAGGACCTTTCACGGTTACATTAATTGCTACTTCCAACAATGGATGTATTGATAATTCTGTGAGAGTGGTTAATACTGTTTACGCAGAGCCGCAAGCGGCCTTCAACTCATTACCTGAAGTTTGCCTGGGTAATTCAATATCATTCACAGATCAGAGTACAGCGGCAAATGCAACTGTTAATTCATGGCAATGGGATTTTGGAGATGGTAATACATCAACAGTTCAAAACCCTTCTCATACTTATGCTGCTGCGGGTTCATATACTGTAACATTAAAAGTAGGAACAGATAAAGGATGTCAAACTGTTGCATTGATCGCAACAAGAACTGTTATTGTAAATCCTCTGCCGATACCTGCGTATAATACCAGTGCTCCATTATGTCAAACAAGGGGCATTACATTTACAGATATATCAAATGCTAATGCAGGGGTACTTACAACCTGGAGATGGAATTTTGGAGATGGCAGTACATCTATACTGACAACAGGAACTCCATTTACTCATACTTATGCTAATGCAGGCACTTACCCTACAACCTTGCAGGTAGAAACAAATAAAGGTTGTGTGAGCACGGTATTAATGAGAGATGTTGTGATCAATAACCGGCCTAAAGCTGGCTTTGTTGCTCCAGAGATTTGTTTGACCGATCCATTTGCTCCGTTCCTTGACACAAGTAGTATAGCAGCAGGAAGTATTACAGGCTGGGATTGGAACTTTGGTGATCCTAATGCAAATGCAGGCAATCCTAATACATCAACAGTTCAAAACCCTTCACATCGTTATACAGTAGTAGGTGTATACACTGCTACCCTCGTTTCCACATCTGCCGCTGGATGTAAAGACACCATAGCACAAACCTTTACAGTAAATGGTTCAATTCCAGTTGCAGGATTTGCCGTAAGTAATCCGAATATATTATGCAGTAATAAAACAGTAACTATAACAGATGGCTCAACGGTTGATTTTGGAAATCTCATCAAGGTTGAGATCTATTGGGACTTTGCAAACGACCCAACAATAAAAACAACTGCTAGCAATCCTGTTTCCGGTGCTACCTACACGCATACTTATCCGGAGTTTGGTACACCGTTTACAAAGACATATACAGTAAGGTACGTGGTGTATTCGGGAATTAATTGTGTAAACACAACAACAAAAACAATAACTGTTCTCGCTACACCAACAGTTGTGTTTAATCCGGTGAATGCAATTTGTGACAATCTTCCTTCTTTCAATATATCACAGGCAACAATTACCAACGGTTTACCAGGTACAGGTGTTTTCACTGGTACAGGTGTTACTTCTGGTGGCTCTTTTGATCCTGCTGCCGCTGGTCCGGGGCCGCATACAATTACTTATACTTATACTGGGACCAATACCTGCGTTAATTCGGCTACTCAAACTATAACTGTGAATCCTTCACCAAATGCAAATGCAGGACCTGATAAGTTTGTATTGGAAGGAGGAGTGGTTACATTGACGCCTACACTGTTTACAGGTATGCAGGTAAGTTATACATGGACGCCGACAACTTATCTAAGCAGTGCAAATATTGCAAACGCAATTGTTCAAAATCCATTGGATGATATTACTTATACATTGAAAGTAACAACAGACCAGGGATGTTTTGATACCGATGATGTATTTGTGAAAGTATTAAAAGCACCTGTTGTGCCGAATGCGTTTTCACCCAATGGCGATGGCACACATGATAAATGGGATATCACGTTTCTTGAATCTTATCCTGGATGTGTGATCGATGTTTATAATCGTTACGGACAACTGGTTTATCATACAGTTAATTATCCTGTACCTTGGGATGGCAAGATAAATGGAAGAGATGCACCTGTCGGTACATACTATTATATTATTAATCCTAAAAATGGGCGTAAACCACTTACAGGTTACGTTGATATAATTCGTTAGTGAAAATGAAAAAAGTATTGCTCATATTGTTGCTTTTAAATTCTGTTTGTGCTGCGGTTGCACAACAGCGTCCACATTATACCCAATACATTCT
This sequence comes from Bacteroidota bacterium, assembly GCA_005882315.1. NCBI lineage: Bacteria > Pseudomonadati > Bacteroidota > Bacteroidota bacterium. The sequence continues at coordinate 613,258 of VBAR01000003.1, read as the reverse complement.
CAATAATTATATTTTAAATCCTGCATTAAGCGGAATTGAAAACTATACCGATCTAAAAATAAGCGGCAGGGATCAATGGGTAGGTTTTAGTGGTGCGCCGCAAACAGCTTATATGACTGTGCATACGGCTTTGGGTAAAAAAGATCTGAGAACAAATGCTACTTCATATGATATACCGGGTGTAAATCCACGGGGCCAGGCATATTGGGAAACTTATGAAGCTGCTGCGCCGCATCATGGGGTTGGACTAACTATTGTAAATGATAAGACCGGGAATTTTAACCGCTTTACCAGTTATGCAACCTATGCGTATCATTTAGGCTTAAGTCCTAAAACGAATTTATCGGCTGGCTTTTCAGCTGGCATTACGAATATAACTTTTGATGCAAGCAAAGCGGATTTTGGCAATGGTGCATCAGACCCTGCTATTGGGAATGCAAACAGCGAAATAGGGAAAATTAAACCAGATATTGGATTTGGTCTCTGGTTGTATTCGTCCAATTATTTTATTGGCTTATCAGCACAGCAGATAATACCACAGAAGCTTGCATTTGTCGATGATGCTACTATGCAGACAACAGGAAAGTTGATACCTCATACATTCTTTACGGCTGGTTATCGTTTCCTGATGGGGCCTGATGTAAATGCAGTTCCTTCAATAATGGTCAAGTATATAAATGGCGCCTTTAAAAATAATTACCAGGCTGAGATCAACCTGAAGATGCAGTACCGTGATCTAATGTGGTTGGGTGGCAGCTATCGCCAGTTTGATGGATATGCAGCGATGGCAGGATTAAATGTTGGTAATACTTTCAATGTGGGTTACGCTTATGATTTTACGAAAACTGAAATAGATACTTACAGCAATGGCACACATGAATTGGTCATTGGTTTTATTATCGGTAATAAATACAGTGAAAAATGTCCCAGGTGTTTGTGGTGACAATTAGAGTTTGATGATCTTCTTCTCTTTTACTGCTTTCAATTGATTTAATGATTCTTCCATCACTTTCCTGGCCGAATCCAATGCGCAAATTGTAATATGAGAATCAGGAATTCCTTTTAGATGTTGATCCTGTAACTCCTGCTTTGCGATCTTTATATTGCTGAGAGCAACATTATATACAGTGATAAAACTATCAAGTCTTATTTTTTTCAACTCAACACCGATCTTTTGATTTACCTGTGGCCAGTCTATCTTGTTGTAAGATGTCCGTAATTTCTCTTCCATCTTATCCCAGTTCACTTTGTCAAGTTCTTCTTCGTAATAGAGTTTAAGCCCTTGTTTTTCCTTTGTTGTAAGGGCATCGGCAGCGAATGCTTCTAATTCGTTTAGCTTAACCTCTTTTATAATTTTCTTCGATGCATCCATCGCTTCTTTTACCTGCTCTTCATCTTTTTCATCAAGCACCGGTGTGCCTTCAGCTTCCATAAAGTTTGCCTGCGTAAAGTATCTGTTCATTTCTTCAGCAGGTAAATAATTTCCTTTTGCTTCTTCGTCGTTTATTTTGCCATTTATCGTTCTTACTGAATGGGGAGATGAGGTTTTTTGTTTCCGGTTGATAAAACTCAGATCCAATTCAGGGTTAGCAGATGAATTCTCAAAAGCATAAGCTAAAGAATTTTCATTTTTCAGAGTAGATTGCTTTTCAGAAAATGAGTTAGTGAATAGCAGCATAAATATCAATGCGGAACCAACAAGACCTGAGATCCATTTCAAGTTATTTTTTACAGAATAAACAGGAGAGGAGGGGATACCCATTATTTTCTTTACACGTTCCAGCAAAAGCTCCCTGTTAGATGCTGCAGCCAATGCTAATTGAAGTGAATGCCTTTTCATTTGTTCCAATGCAAGAAGTGCTGTTGAATAAGCATAGGCATCATACTGGTATTGCAACACCCATTCATCACAGCTTTTTTCTCTTTCCTCTTCTATTACATTGGCAAGGTTGCGGGTAAATGGATTGAAGTAAAAAATGGTTTTAATGATAACAGTAATAATATTTACTAAGTAATCGTAACGTTTGATATGGGCCAGTTCATGCAACAATACTGCTTCCATTTGTTGAGTATTCAGTTGGTTCACTGCAGCAAGCGGTACCAATATTACAGGCTTCAGAAATCCTACAGTTACAGGAGTGCTGATAGTTTCTGATATCCATACCTGTACTGGTTTACGGATATCAAGATAGGCTGACATCTTTTTCACAAACAAACGCCATTCTATTTCTATCTTTTTGATCTTTTTTGTTCTGAGATGCATTACCTGCCGCAGGCTGATTATAAAACGAACTACAGGTATCGCCAGCAATAAAAGATATAAGATAGATGCAAAAGGAAGAATTGAGGTCAGCGTATCATTTAATGAATAGCTGATATTATTCCAGGTAAATAGTGTTTCAGTTGAAGGAGAGATAAATGCTTTTATAAAACTAAAAACAGACCATGCAGTACCAGTGAGTAAAACAATAAATGCTGATTTGGATTTTAAAGCACTGCCAGGTTTAGCAATTGTAATAAAGAATTTATAGATCAGCCAGAGCAAAGCCATCTGCCAGAGACTGTTTACCACAGCCCAGCCGAGTGCCTGCAGAAAGTTAGATTGGCTGATAAAAGGCATGCCTTAGCTTCTTTTTATATTGTTCAAAAGGTTTTGAATTTTTTCTAATTCCTCAGGTGTTGCTTTGTTTTCACCCAAAGCCTGTAGCACAAGCTGCGTTGAAGACCCGCCGAAAAGCGAATCGATCATTCTATTCAGCATATGCTTTTGTGTATTCTCACGGTTCACTGCACTTTGATATACATGGGTACGGGTACTTTCATCTCTTTTCACTAAACCTTTCTCATTCATGATCTGCATCAGCTTAAGGGTAGTAGTGTAACCCACATCTTTTGTTTTCGATAACTCTTCATGCACTTCACGAACGGTGGCAATATTGTTTCTCCAAAGCACCTGCAATATTTCCAGTTCGCTTTCTGTTGGTTTTAAAAATTTAGTAGAAGACATATAATACGGGTTTTACCCCACGAATATACGATTAAATTCGTATTACAATCAAAAACTTTTTCTTTTAACGTTTTTTAACATAGTGTATATTGTATCAAAACCGGACACTGAAAACAATTCTTGCCATTTTATTTTTACTTCTCTAAATGATTTTTATGATACAGGCAAAAAAGAAAAATGTTATTGGAGCTACAACTCCAACCATACAAACCGGCACAATGCAGGTAGATTGGGTGAAAGTCTTTACATCAAATTAAAATTACTAATGCCGGCTACACTTATTACAAATATTAAATGTCTTGTCAACACAAGACAAGAAAATAAACCCGATAGCTATCGGGTGCTTCGCGGAAAAGAACTTTCAGTATTACCAGTAATTGAAAATGCTTACCTGGTAATCGAGGATGGAGTCATAGCTGAGTATGGTAATCAAAATGACATCGTACATCGTACATCTTCCTTTGTACATCACATTGATGCAACAGGCCAATTTATTCTTCCTGCCTGGTGTGATAGTCATACGCATCTAGTTTTTGCAGCAAGTCGCGAAGAAGAATTTGTTGATAAGATAAAAGGATTAACCTATGCAGAAATAGCTGCAAAAGGCGGAGGCATTTTGAACTCAGCCAGGAAATTAAATGCAATGAGTGAAGATGATCTCTTCAATCTTGCATGGAAAAGACTGGAAGAAGTAAGCAAGCTGGGTACAGGTGCTATTGAAATCAAAAGCGGTTATGGTTTGACAGTTGATGGCGAATTGAAAATGCTTCGGGTAATAAAAAAACTAAAAGAGAGATCAAACCTGTTGATCAAATCAACATTTCTTGGTGCACACACTTACCCGTTGGAATATAAAGAAAATCATCAAGGCTATCTGGATTTGATCATAAATGAAATGCTGCCTGTGATCGCAAAAGAGAAATTGGCCGATTACATCGATGTGTTTTGCGAGACTGGTTTTTTTTCATCCGAAGAAACCGAAATAGTTTGTCGTGCTGGAATGAATCATGGATTAAAACCAAAGATCCATGCCAACCAGCTCAATTTATCAGGCGGTGTGGAAACTGGTGTTAAACTCAACGCTGTTTCTGTTGATCATTTGGAAACGATGGATACGCAAACGATTTCTTTACTTGCTAAGTCAAATACGATCGGAACGCTGTTGCCAACTGCGGCTTTTTTTCTTCGCATGCCTTTTCAACCGGCACGCCAATTAATAGACGCCGGTTGTGCAATTGCATTGGCTTCTGATTATAATCCCGGTTCTTCTCCTTCCGGAAATATGAACCTTGTTGTTGCCATGAGTTGCATACAAATGAAAATGTATCCTGAAGAAGCTATTAATGCAGCGACAATAAATGGTGCTTATGCAATGGAATTGGAAAATGAAACCGGAAGCATTACAGTTGGAAAAAAAGCAAACCTGGTTTTTACAAAACCAGTTCCTTCGCTTGCTTATTTGCCCTATGCTTTTGGAAATAATCTTATCGATAAGGTAATGATCAATGGAGAGGTTCTCTAAAAAATTCCTGGCAGCCACTCGGGTAATTTAACTTTTTAGTCAACAATTATTATTCTTTGCCTTATTCGGAATGAAAATTTATTGACCCGAAATTCACAATTGAAGAATAAACTAAGATTTCATTGCCGCTTACTTATCTTTCGGAATCTGAAAGACTTCTTTTCAGTAAATTGCGACCCGATTCCATTCCATGGCAGAACATTCACATCAATTAGCCGCTATCCTTTTCGCCGATATTGTCGGGTATACATCCATGATGCAGGAGGATGAAGAAGCTGCTGTTGCCAAAATCACCCGATTCCGCGAAGAAATGGAACTGGTGGCAGATGAACTAAACGGAAAAATCATTCAATACTATGGTGATGGCAGCCTGTTACTTTTTCAAAGTTCTACAGATGCTGCGGAGTTTGCAAAACTCTTACAGGAAGATCTTGCAGAAGAACCGCAAGTACCTGTGCGTATTGGCATACATATGGGTGATGTGTTGCTTCAGGATGGTAATGTTTTTGGAGATGTGGTAAACATCGCATCCCGGATACAGGCATTAGCTCCTGCAGGAGGTATTTACATTTCAGAAGTTGTTTATAGAAATATTGAAAATAAAAAGGGACTCGATGCTGTTTATTTGAAAGAGGTAAAACTAAAGAATGTAAAAAACCCGGTACATATTTACGAACTGGTAACTAAAACCGGCCGTCCTGATTTTGAAAGCATATTGCAGGATAGCCTGAATGATTTAAAGATCCAGCAAAATAGTATTGCTGTATTGCCATTTGAAAATATGAGTAGCGACCAGGAACAGGAATATTTTAGTGATGGGTTGACAGAAGATATTATCACCCAGCTTTCAAAAATAAAATCATTAAAAGTTGTTTCCCGTACATCAGTGATGCAATACAAGAAGAATCCAAAATCCATGAGAGAGATAGGCCGGGAGCTGGGAGTAGCCTCAATATTAGAAGGTAGTGTGCGGAAAATGGGAGAACATGTAAGAATAACCGCACAGTTGATCAATGCTACTACCGATGATCATCTCTGGGCGGAATCATATGATAAACCTGTAAAAGATCTATTCAATATTCAGAAGGACGTTGCGACTGCCATTGCGCAGGTATTGAATGCAAAAATTTCTAATAAAGAAACACAAAGCCTCGATCATACACCTACGACTGATCTGCATGCATACGACCTGTACCTGCGTGGACGTTTTTTGATTGAAAAAAGAAACAAGACAGATATGTTGCAGGCAAGGGATTTGTTTCAGCAGGCAGTTCAAATAGATAGATCATTTGCCAATGCTTATTCAGGACTGGCGGATACTCACTTGCTGGCATCATATCGCGGTTATGATGAACCGGATAAAATGCTTACGATCGCAAGGCAGCATATAGATAAAGCATTGAAGTTGGATCCCAATTCCGGGGAAATACATGCATCATTAGGCTATTGGTATCATCAGACATTTGAGTGGGCGAAAGCAGAAAAATCTTATCGCCGGGCAATTGAATTAAATCCCGGTCAGTCCAATGTTTATTTATGGCTGGCCTTGATACACGAAGCGAAAGGAGAAATTGAAAAGGCAGTCGAACTGTACCACGAAGGAAGTGAGCTGAACCAGCTCTGGATCTATTTATTGCAAAATAAAATACGGGCACTGGCAAATAAAAGCAACCAGGACGAAGTAATTGCCTTGCAAAAAAGCCTCATTGAAAAATTTGCATTCGACCCTGCACAACAGAAAGAGATGTATTGTGAGTTGTCAAGATTGTATTGGTTTTTGGGTAATACTGAAGAAGCGATCAAAGCTGCAACAAAAGGTGGTAACCAGGGATTGGTAGAATATTATCGTAGTAAGGATATTATGCGGTTGATATTTGAGGTAGAGGACACCTATAAAAAACTCCGGGCTTCCGGCGAATATATTTCCAATCTATGGATGGGTATGGATTATGCAAGAGCAGGTGCTAGGGAAAAAGCATTGGAATGTTTTAATCTCGCAATCGATGCAAAAGAACCAGCGATAACATTACTCATGGTTCGTCATTATGAATTTTTAAATATCAAATACCTCAACCTCGTTCCGTTGGCAAGAAAGATCAGGATGCTGATCAAGTTCTGAAATCGCAATTTTTGTTCGTACAATTCCCCTTAGTGTTTGCGAAAATCCCGATTCATTCGTATTTCTGGCAAGTATTACAACTGCATACTGTGGTGATGTGGAATTTTATTACAATCTTATACCTCCAAAATTTATCAAATAATAAATTTTAAAATCTGATTTTATGAAAAAGCACATCCTGGTTCTTTCCGCCTTAGCCGTTACTTTGGTTTTCTCATCATGTAAAAAAGAAACGACCAAAGAAAATGATAACGATGAAATAGCTGCACATGCTGAAGATGAATCACAATTTTCTGGTGAGTTGGATGGAATTTTGAATGAAACAAATGTCGCGATTGAATCAAACGGTACTTTCAGTGGTCGCTACCAAAGCTTACAAGAAGTGATCTGCGATGCTGCTGCCGTATATGACGCCGTCAGCAATCCGAGGACAATTACAATTACTTTCAGCGGCAGCAATTGTAATGGTATCCGTACACGTACCGGTGCTATCGTTGTTTCGATGGCTCAGGGAGTACAGTGGAAAAATGCAGGTGCCGCAGTTACGATTGCATTTCAAAATGTAAAAATTACAAGATTAAGAGATAATAAAAGTGTTACCATCAATGGTACACAAACTTATACAAATGTAAGTGGTGGTTTACTTGCCAATCTGCCCATATTAAATTCAATAACACATCGTATTAACAGTAGTAACCTGTCTTTGTCATTTAATGATGGTACACAGCGTAACTGGCAGGTGGATAAACAAAGAGTATTTACCTATAATAATGGTGCGGTCATTACGACAACTGGTTTGCACACAGAAGGAAATACAACAGGTGTGGCAGAGTGGGGTACTAACCGTTTCGGAAATGCCTTCACAACTGCTATTACTTCGCCACTGATCATCCGCCAGGACTGTAGCTTCCGGTTGACAGCTGGTGCAGTAGAGCATAAAACCAACCTATTTACAGGTACAGCTACTTTTGGATTGAATGCAGCGGGTAACCCGACTACTTGTCCCGGTGTCGGTGCCTATTATTTTAAAGTGACATGGACAGGTCCGAACGGCAACAGCTACACAACTATTTTACCTTACTAGCCTTTGATAAATAAATCCTGAACAGACCGCTTCATATTTATGGAGCGGTTATTTTTTTGAATAGCTTTGAACTTCAATTACAACAGGAGTTTAAATGATATTCAGGGAAGCAGTTCTTACAGATATTTCGCAAATACAGGTTGTTCGCAATGCAGTTAAAGAAAATGTTTTATCAAACCCTGCATTAGTTTCGGATGGAGATGTAGAAAACTTTATTACAAAGCGAGGCAGGGGTTGGGTGTGTGAAATTGATAACCGTATAGCTGGATTTGCAATTGCCGATCTGCAGGATAATAATATCTGGGCATTATTCATCCATCCTGATTTTGAAGGCAGGGGCATTGGTAAGAAGTTGCATGAAGAAATGCTCGATTGGTATTTTGAGCAAAATAAAAATGAAGTGTGGCTCAGTACTTCACCTGGCACAAGGGCAGAAAAATTTTATCGTAGCGCAGGCTGGAGAGAAAATGGGATTTATGGTAAGGGAGAAATAAAATTTGAAATGACAAAACAAGAATGGCTGCATAAAAAATCATTATGATATGCTACAAATAAATTTTGATCCATTTCCAGAACTAAGTTCAACAAGATTGTTATTGCGGCGATTAACAAAAGCCGATACACAGGGGCTGTTTACTTTACGTTCCGATGAAAGAGTAATGCAGTTTATTGGAAGAGAACCAGCAAAGACTCTAGATGAAATTGAAAAACTAATTGAACAGTTTAATGAAGGGATTGATAAAAATGAAGCTATCCTTTGGGGAATTGCATTAAAGGAAGATCCGCAACAGATAATCGGTACTATTTGTCTCTGGAATATGCAGCCGCATAATTATCGTACAGAGATAGGATACATCCTTCGTCCTGATCATTGGGGAAAAGGAATTATGAAAGAAGCTATCCGGTTAACCGTAGAGTACGGATTTGCTTCCCTTGGTCTTCATAGTATTGAAGCAAGAACTGAAGCAGGTAACAAAGCTTCCTCTGCATTACTTGAAAATACAGGCTTTGTAAAAGAAGGTTACCTGAAAGAAAATAATTACTTCAAGGGCAAATTCACGGACACAATTATCTACTCCAGGTTTCAGTAGACTTTGCCCGGCCAATAAATTAATATGAAAGTTGATTAAAGAACGATCACACTGTTGCTGCCACCGAAATCATTGGCAACTTCTGTGTCAGCCTGGGGCTCGTTCAGCCATTCGTTACCGTCAATAAGGTATTTGAATTCGTGTTTGGTTTCTTTTGGAAGATTCAGTTCAGCTGCGAAGCTGCCGTCTTTCTTTTTTGTCATTGCAACAGGTTTTTTCCAGTCGCCATTCAGGCCTAATATTTTGATTGATTTTGCATTCTCAGCTTCAAAAGAAAATTTCACTTTGCAATAATCTTTTGTTTTGTAGTAGGTTTTCTGTACCATGTTTTAAAATTTAACAGGTTTAATAATTCAGTTCACAAATTAATTGCCGCAGTTTGATACCTGCTTTTTACAAAAGTAACCCCGGCTTATAAAAGAAAAATAAAAATCAACCAACACTTGTTAATTATTTGGTTGTGAGAGCGGACTTTTCAACAATGAAAATGAAATTGTGGATATTTCATGGGAAAATATTTTGGCTTGAATGAGAATCGGAATGGTAAAGGATAGTTTATATGTTTTTCCCAAAGCCGAGATTTTTTTTATTCAGGTTACCATTTAAACCATATTTTTAATTGATTGAATTGAATAAGTAAACATGCAGCCAAAACAGTACGGATTGCTTTCATTGCCAGTGATCGTTGGTTCATTGGGCTTTTTTGTAGATATCTACGACTTGTTGTTGTATAGTATTGTACGTATCTCAAGTCTTTCCGACCTGCATGTAGCAAAGGATGATATGAAAACAGTAGGAGAGTCTATAATTAGTTGGCAAATGATTGGACTCGTCATTGGTGGCATCATTTGGGGAATACTCGGCGATAAGAAAGGACGCAAGAATGTTTTATTTGGTTCAATATTGCTTTATTCATTAGCATCTATTGGAAATGGATTTGTTACTGATGTTGAACAATATAAATGGCTACGTTTTATTGCTGCATTGGGTTTGGCCGGTGAATTAGGCGCAAGTATTACTTTGACAAGCGAATTGTTGCCAAAAGAAAAAAGAGGATTAGCTGCCACCGTTATTGCTACCAGTGGAGTAATGGGAACGATCGCTGCTTATTTTATTCATGACTTAAGTGGTAAAGACTGGCGGCTTTGTTATTTTATCGGTGGTGGAATGGGTTTGATGTTACTTTTTTTGCGGATACGGATTTTGGAAAGTGGTATGTATGATTTCGCAAAACAAAAGAATGTACAGATGGGGAATATTTTAATGTTGCTGAAAAGCCGGGAACGATTCTTTCGCTATCTGCGTTCAATATTCATCGGCTTACCCGTGTGGTTTGTAATTGGAATATTGATTGGTTTTTCAAATGAGTTTGCTGAACGGTTCGGCATAAAAAATTTCGATCAGCCAAAATCATTGATGTTACAGTATGTGGCGCTGGCTTTTGGTGATATTAGCGCCGGGCTCATCAGCAACTGGATCAAGAGCAGGAAAAAAACCTTGTTGATCTATTATGGCATCATTACAATCTTTATTGCTTTATTTTTTATTACAAAAGGTGGCGGTAGCGCAACAAATATGTACTTGCTTTGCATGGGATTAGGTTTTGGCTCTGGTCTTTCTGTTTTATATATCACTATGAGTGCAGAACAGTTTGGCACCAACTTACGGGCAACGGCTGCTATCTCTATTCCGAATATGGTACGTGGTTTTTTGCCGCTGATAATTTTATTGTTCCAGTATTTAAGAAATAATGTTATCGTTGGAGAAAATTCATATGTAACGGCAGCATGGATAACCGGCATTGTTGTTTTAGCGATTGGATTTATTTCAGCTTTGTATACAAAAGAAACTTTTGGTAAGGATCTGAATTTTGTAGAGCATTAATTTTATTTTCTTTTATGAATAAAAGAAACTTCATTAAAAATATTTCAATTATGGGAATGGGAATACCTGCTGCAAGCCAGCTTGAAAAGCTCATTGAGCAATACGAACATCTTTCGCCTTCTGCACTGGCTGAAGATGAAAAGTTCTGGGAAGGTGTAAGAGGTGGTTATAAACTAAAGCCTGATTACATCAACCTTGAAAATGGATATTACAGTTTTATGCCCCAGGAAACGCTGGAAAATTACATTAGGCATATTCGTGAAATAAATTTTGAAGCTGCTTACTACATGCGGACAAAGCGGTTTGATGATAAAAAGATAATGGCAGCAAAGCTGGCTGAACTCGCCGGTTGCTCAACAGAAGAATTAATTATTACAAGAAATACGACCGAGGCATTAGATACTGTTATCGGTGGCATGTATTGGCAACCCGGCGATGAAGCCGTGATGGCCGAACAGGATTACGGAGCTATGCTCGATATGTTTAAGCTCGTTGCAAAGCGTCATGGTGTCGTAAATAAAATTGTTTCCGTTCCCAATCATCCTGCATCAGATGATGAAATTGTAAACCTTTACGCATCTGCTATTACTCCAAAAACAAAACTGTTGATGGTGTGTCATATCATCAATATTACGGGACAAATATTACCGGTAAAAAAGATCTGTGATATGGCCCATTCAAAAGGAGTAAAAGTATTGGTAGATGGAGCACATGCATTTGCACATTTCCAGTATAAGATCCCTGATCTTGGTTGTGATTTTTATGGTACCAGTTTACACAAATGGTTAAGTGTTCCATTGGGCGCAGGATTTTTATATGTAAAAAAGGAAAATATAAAAGATATATGGCCGCTGCTGGGGCCAGGACAGGATAAAAAAGATGAAGATATTTATCGTCTCAATCATACCGGTACACATCCTTGTCATACTGATCTTACAATTTCAGATGCAATTGATTTTTATCAAAAGCTCGGGCCTGCAAGAAAAGAAGAAAGACTTCGATACCTGCAACATTACTGGAGTGATAAAGTAAGAAGCATACCCAATGTGATATTAAATACGCCGGCAGATGATCAGCGTTCATGTGCTATTGCAAATGTGGGTATCAAAGGAATGAAGCCGGCTGATCTTGCAGAAACACTTTTAAAGAAATATAAAATCTATACTGTAGCAATTGATTATGCTAATGTGCATGGTTGCCGCATAACACCGAGTGTATATATTACTCCAAAAGATCTGGATGTGTTGGTCAAAGCCATTAAAGAGCTTGCTAGTCAGTAGTTATTTACAAAAAATATATTTCAGATAGTCCTTTATTTTTCTCAACTTACTAGCTGCGTAAAATCTATTACTATGGAATATATCAGGGTGTGCTCCGTTTCAGAATTACCAAACAATAGTCAGAAGATTGTACAATGCGGCCCGCACAAGGTTGCGTTGTTTCATTATAATAATGAAATATCTGCCATTGCAAATGCATGTTTACATAAAGCTGGTCCGCTGGGTTTAGGTTTGGTGGAAAATAAATATGATGGTTTGTATGTTACCTGTCCGTGGCATGGTTGGGAGTATAATATTAAAACCGGTTCTGCACCTCCGGGTTATAAAGATCAGCAGGCCGTGTATGAAGTAAAAATTGATGGTGATGATATTTTACTGAGTGCTCAACCTATTAAAAAAGCTCATCGTGAATTACATGATCTGAAAGTAATAGAAGACCTGGTGAAGTTGGATTACCTGACAACTCCAGGATCAAAAAATATTCTTGGTATCTCCACTACCAATATGAATGATAATTTACCTCGTTACAGCACCTCAGAAGCCGCATTAGATATGGCATTAAAATATGCAGAGGAAAAACATGGTGCTGTAACTAAAATGATCAAACTGCGTGATCTGAAATTCCGCGCATGCGAAGGTTATTACAGCCAGCATATGAATGCATGTACATGGCCATGCAGTATCACCGAAATGAAACCTAACGATGGAATGACGGAGGTTTACCGTGATATGATTCTCTGGGCCGATGTTTTACTCGTAGCAACGCCGATTCGCTGGGGTAATCCGTCTTCACTGTATTTCAGAATGGCAGAACGACTGAACTGCGTGCAAAACCAGATAACATTAAAAGATAGAGTGTTGATAAAAAATAAAGTGGCATCATTTATCATTACTGGCGGACAGGATAATATTCAGCAGGTAGCCGGTCAGATGATGGTCTTCTTTACCGATCTCGGTTTTACATTTCCACCTTTTAGTTTTTTGGGTTGGAGCAGAGGATGGACAGCAGAGGATATGGATAAAAACGTAATGCAGTTTAAAAAAAGCGAATACATACAGCGTACATCAAAAGAAATGGTAGACAATTGTCTTGAAACATTGGTGCAGATAAAACATATTAATACAGAAAAAATGAAAGCACCAAAACCACATAAAGGAGATTCATTGACTGCCGATCTGGTAAACCCGGATATGAATGTGTAATACTTTATTTTTTATTTACAGATGCTACCGGCTTTGTAAATGAACCAATGACTCCCTCATCGCATTCACAACTACAATTTTTTGGCTTAAGTTGTTCGGCATCTTTTAGCCCTTTTTCAATATCTTTTAGCTGTTTATCTGCAAAGCGGATAGAATCTGCATTGAGTGATGGTTTAACTGTAACATTCATTTGATTTACCCCTAATAAAGCAATTGCCCGGTCAAATTCTTCTTTCGTACTTTCTTTTACTTCAACTTCAAGTTGCTGGCGTAGACCTGTTCTAAATTCTTTTAAAGCATAACCGACCTTATCATTTTTTTCTGATACAGCCAGTATAAATGCTGTTTCATTTTGGGGTAAAGGCAGTTTCCCATTTACATTAAAGAATGCAAACTCTTTTGGATTTCTTTCTGCCGGGCCACCCTGGCCATACACTTTATGGGAAGGAATGATCAGGAAAATATTTACCCTGTCCTGCCATTCACCGCTAAGGCTTGCAAATAACTCACTCTCTTTTACATTCTCGTCCCGTTCGGGTAATAACATATCAATATTGTACCAGCCGAATGTTTCAATGCGGAATTGATAATAGGTAGCATTATAGTTTTGAGGAGACACTTTCCAGTTATAATAATCAGCATTATTAACTGTATCATTAGGGTTACCCCAGGTTGGATCAGGAATTACCTCGGCCATTACGCCATTTTCCTGGATCAATTGTTCTCTTTTTTCTTTTGTTGCATTTTCCAGTTTTGTCAAAAACTGTTTACGATCTATATATTTTATACAACTGTCAACACAATCATCGAGGTAAGCATGAGCCGGCATCGGTAGATTTTTACGATTGCTTTCCAACTGAACATATTTGTAGATACTAACAAGGTCTTCCCGGGAAATAGTAAATGACGGACCGGCATTTGGTGTCATGCTCCATAGATTGCATGCATAAATTTCTTCTGCATGATAATACCGGTGTTCAGGATATTTTTCACGCAATGAATATTGTTTTTTTTTAGCCGTATCAACTTCTCTTAGCTCAGAAGAAATGCTCGATGCACTATCGGTATTGGATGGATAAGGGCCATGTGCCCGGAATCCCCAATAGTTTTCCTGGTCAACATCGGGAAAGCGATTAAGAAAATGAGCAAGATCAGGTGCAGTTACACTTGAGCCTATGCCATGACAACTGCTACAATTTTTCTGAAACAGACCTTCGCCCTGGTTAATGGATGCTATTTGACTATTCTCCGGTAACTCAGTTGGTTCTATCCAATTTAATTTTCCATCGGCGGTTGTTTCGCCTTTGTACAATTTCATTTCATTGCTGATATTGTTTGAAGGAACTGCAACCTGTATACCTTCATTGATAGTTACATTTTGTCCGTTAGCAGCATTTATGTATATCATACCGCCACTACTGAGTGGTTGGCCGTTGGTAGTTGTTGTAAGACCTGCTTTAATAATATCAGCCATTGAATAAGCTTCTTTAATCTCCAACTTCACCGGTTTGCCATCAGCAGAAGCTAATACTCCTTTCGGGATCTTTAAGATTGCTCCTTTAGCTGTTTGTAAAACTGTATCCCTGTCTGTATTTACAGTAAACTGTTCTGTTTTTAGATTTTCTAAACTGAACAGATCTGTTTGTTTGGATTGATCGCAGGCAAAAAATAAAACTGCTGTAAAGAGTAGTGCAGTAAAAATGTATTTCATGAGCAGGGGTTTAAAGTGAGATGCTTATTGATACCCATTTGCATAAAATAGTAACCTTAATATTTTTCTATAGCGTATTTTTTTGTAGAACTCTTGTCGTTTTTTAAAATTTCCGGGATGCCGGCCCGGTGGCATCCAAAAGTAGGTAAACTTAATCGGCTCTTATCAATCCAGCGTTACATACTGATCGGTTCGCATTTTATTTTTGAAATATCAGTATTCAAATCGATGCGGTAATAAATATCATCATCGCCCTGGCCGAATTTCTTATCACCGTTTTTATCTGCCTTCCCTTTTACCAGGATCATCTTTTTATCTTTTGAAACAGTCCATGAATAAACATGAAAGCCCTGGGGTGTTATTTGTTTCAGGTTATCACCTGTTTTTGTGGAAAGAAAAAGATATACGGGATCATCTGAGTTGAGTGATTTATCGCCGTTGAAATTTTCAGTTCTTGCCAGGTAAACAATATGCTCGGGTAATAAATTCGGTGATGATGCAGGCTCAGGTTTGTAATCATAATAACGGGGAATACTAAAACTTGAGATAAGAGCTAATTGATTGAATAATTTTTTTGTCTGGTTTGTTTTGGAATTATAAAAAATTATATTGGTATAACTTCCCCATGCATAATAGTTAAGACTTTTTCCATACGCTTCTTTATCATCATTATCAAAAAGCTTTGGTATCACAAAATATTCAGAACTGTCGATTTGAAAAGGATCAGAATAGTTTGTTTCGATCTTCTTGTCCTGGCCAAAAGTGGGAATAGAAATGAGTACTGCAAATAGCAATAATAGGAGTAGCTGTTTCATATACTTTGGTTTTGGGATTAATTGATGATTCTGAAGTTAAAACTAAAGCTGAATAAAAAATACAGCCAGTTTCTAAAAACCATTTTTTTGGTTTTATTTAAGAGTTTAAATGCAGAAAGACTCAATCTTAATTTGCCATCTTCATTCTTTAAGAGTCTTGTCATCCCGAGCCAAGTATGTTTGTCACTTTGAATTTAATAACTCTAAGGGAGGGATATCAGACTTGTTGATCTCTGAGATGCCTCAACTGCTAAATTTATAAATTAGCTACCAAAATTTCCAGAATGGCTTTTTAGATTCTTCAAATTGGTAACGATTGTAACTACCACCAGTAATTTCTTTTGTGTCAAGATTGAAAGAGAAATTCACCCATTCGTCAGAGTCATGCATTGGGTCGTAAGAAAGTCCAGTTACAATATTATTATTAACATTAAGTTCTTCTATTCCGTCCCATGAAATTCTTTGGCTTCTCCATACTGTCGCATCATTATTTATGATTACTAAATCAGTAATATCTACCGCAATAAATCTCCCGTCATTTGAAGGAATTAAATCTGTTATTGCATATCCAAAAGTGGAAACAGGTTTTTGCTGGGCAGGTGTCATTATATAACCTTGTCCATTTGCAATAACTACAATTTTGTCGGTGTTGGGTATCTCGAAAACATTTCTATACTTTGTCCAACCAGTTTTAAAATTTGCAACCCAATTGGTTCCGTCATCCTTAAAAAAACGAACTACAAGCCCCTCATGATAAAATTCCACACCGTCTTCCGATATAGGAATATACATAGGTCCGGAAGTCGGAAGTCCTTCTAAAATTTCGTATTTGTTTTGAATTTGCATGTATCCGACAGTGTTGCTATTAACTCTGCAATTTACACAATGACTGGTATAAATTTCTACTGTAGCAATGTAATTTTATGCGACATATACTCTCAATTTCCTATCTTCTTAAACGCTTCACCCAAACTCTCTGCAATATCACCAGCAATCATTGCTTCCTGTGAATATTTTTTAGCAGCAAAATCTCCGGCTAGTCCGTGAAGATAAACACCGAGTATAGCAGCTTCCACTTCACCATAGCCTTGTGCAAGTAATGCAGTGAGAATACCTGTAAGCACATCGCCACTGCCGCCGGTAGCCATACCTGCATTACCGGTGCTGTTAAAAAATCCTTTGCCGCCGGGAGTAGCGATAAATGTATGATGACCTTTCAATACTATTACCAGTTTATGTTCTTTTGCTTTTTGCTGTACTAATTGTAATGTTTCAAAATCATTATTTGTTTTTCCAAACAGTCTTTCAAATTCTTTTGGATGCGGCGTAATGATAGAGTAGGGAGGAAGCTGGGTGAAGAGATCTTTATTATTTGCAAATAATGTCAATGCATCCGCATCTGCTATCATTGGCTTTTTAAATTGTGCAACTACACTTTGCAATAACTGGTAATGGCTATCATATAAACCAATGCCCGGGCCAATGCCGACCGAATTAAAACGGGCAAGTCCTTCAGTGATCTCTATGTAATCTTTAAATCCACTGATGCTGCACATCGCTTCAGGAACTGATTCCTGCATGATCTCATAACCTGTCTTCGGTACATAACATGTGAGTTTACCAACACCACTTCGTAAACAAGCTTTTGCTGCCAACACAGCGGCGCCCATCATACCTGTACTGCCAGCGATCAATGCTGCATGACCATAATTGCCTTTATGTGTAAAACGATTGCGGGGTTTATAGATCGCTTTGATGATCTCTGTATCTGTTATTTCATAAGTAGTGAACAGGTCATCATAAAACTGCTGATGCAAACCAATATTCAATATATGTACATCACCAACTGCTTTTGCATTCTCACCAACAAGAAAGGCAGGTTTATAACATTGAAAACTTAAAGTGTCCGTAGCATGTATTGTTGTATTTCCTTTCGATGACTCATCGGGATATAAACCCGATGGCATATCAATGCTGATGATCTCGCAACCGGATGAATTAATATAGTCAATTAGTTTTTGTGCAAGCCCTTCAACAGGGCGGTTCAAACCTGAACCAAATAATGCATCAATAACTATTTCTCCATAACTAAACTGGGGAAAATGTTCTTCGCCTTGTATGTAATGAATATCAGCAACCGGTTTCTTTTTAAGCTTGGTAAGATTTTGCTGAAAATCATCAGTGCCCGGTACACCGGTTTCAAGAATATAGACAGTAACAGTATTATTTTTTGAAGCAAGTAATCTTGCCATTGCCAAACCATCGCCGCCATTATTTCCTTTGCCACAAAAAATAGTAAACTGTTTACCTGTATAATTATTTTCCACTAACCATTTTACGCAGGCTGTTGAGGCCCTCTCCATCAGTTTGAGAGATGTGACAGGTTCGTTGGTAATGGTATACTTATCCCATTCTTTTATCTGCGCCGAATTAAGAATCTTCATTGGTATTTAATTCCTACCAAAGTTCAGTAAAGAAAATTCAAAAACGAAATGATTATTTCTTCTTCTTTTTTGAATTTATTAGCTTATTAAGCTCCTTCACAGCTTGAGTTTTTTTAGCTGTATCCTGAGCATCCAATTCTTCTTCAGGTATTGGTTCATTTGGGAAGTAAGGGCCAAAAATATTATAACATTTAATAACAGCCTGGTAGGGTAGCGATGATTGACGATTACCCAATACAATGATCACTGCCTTTTCATCCGTTAATCTTGCAAAGGCGGAATTAAATCCATGCCAGCGACCATTATGGTAAATTATGTTTTTGCCGGTTGGTAAATTCATCATGCGCCAACCCAACCCGTAATTATGAATAGATGGATGTTCATGGCTATAAGGTGTAAACGCTGAATCAAGCAGAGCTTTGCTGATCAATTGATCGGTGTATAAAGCCTGGTCCCATTTCAACAGATCTCTTGGAGTAGAGAAAACATTTTTGTCACCATAGGTTCCTTCCAAATTATCATATACCCAGAGTCTGCCGCCCGGCGTGAAAGACATAGTTACTCTTGCAGAATCATTCCATGTAAAAATAAAAGTATTTTTCATTTGGAGCGGAGTAAAAATAGTTTGCTGCATATAATCCGGAAATGGAATGCCGGTAAGTTTTTCAATGATCATAGCAAGCAGTACAAAATTGGTATTAGAATAACTGAACCGTGTACCTGGTTTAAAATCTGCATTTGGTTTTTCATTCATTAAAACATCCAGTACATCCTGGTTGTAGATCATTCTTTTTTTAGCGAGACTGCTGCTAGATATAAAATAAACATAGTTGGGTAGCCCGCTGCGGTGGTTTAGCAACATCTTTACAGTAACGGAAGGATAAGGAAAACCCGGAAAAAATGTTTGTAGCGAATCATTAAGATTCAGTTTACCCTGCTGAACTAAACGTAATGTAGCGATCCCGGTAAAAGTTTTTGAAGTAGAAGCGATATGAAAAGGAGTTTCTGCATTAATGGAATCAGTGCCT
Source organism: Bacteroidota bacterium (assembly GCA_005882315.1). Taxonomy (NCBI): domain Bacteria; kingdom Pseudomonadati; phylum Bacteroidota; species Bacteroidota bacterium. The sequence continues at coordinate 594,070 of VBAR01000003.1, read as the reverse complement.
CTCAGGTCTCTCAGGCCTTTATATTTTTCATAAAGGATATTGCCATCCTTTGCAACTAATATACCGCCATTAAAATTGCGGGTTTGTAATATTGTATCTATGATCCATGACATATGCCTGTAATATATCCTGAACTGATCTTGATTTAGTTTACCTGGCGTCGGCGGATAATAACTTAATGAGTCATCTGTTACCGGTGTTTTACTTTCGCCGGTTTTGTCAGAAAAAAGAGTGCAGCCACATAGTAGAACCAGCAGTACAGAAAAAGGGAATCTGTTTTTCATTGGGATTGATTTGAATTACTTCAAAATTAAGGTTTCAAACCTTATTCACCCTAACATCTGTTTTGAATTTTTTTCAACAGATATGCGCATCTTTGCGCCACAATGGAACCAGCTAAAACAAGTTACCCTAAAGACAAGATCAAAATTCTTTTTTTGGAGAATATCAGTGACGTAGCAGTAAAGAGTTTTAAGCAAAACGGGTATGTTCAAACAGAGAAAATAACCAAGGCTCTCACCGAAGAGGAACTGATCAAAGAGATCAAAGATGTTCATATCCTTGGCATCCGCTCCAAAACGCAGATCACAAAAAATGTATTAGAGGCTGCAAAAAAACTGCAGGCTATTGGTTGTTTTTGTATTGGTGTAAACCAGGTGGATCTGAAATCGGCAACTAAGAATGGTATAGCCGTTTTTAATGCACCTTATTCAAATACACGTTCAGTGGCGGAACTTGTGATTGGTCTTTCCATTATGCTTATCCGTCGCATACCTGATAAAAATAAAGCTGCACATGATGGCATCTGGATGAAAGATGCAAAAGGCAGTTATGAATTACGTGGAAAAACGCTGGGCATTATTGGTTATGGAAATATCGGCTCACAAGTAAGTGTACTGGCCGAAGCGATGGGCATGAAAGTATTGTTTTATGATATTGAAAGAAAATTGCCGTTGGGTAATGCAGAAGATGCAAGATCATTAAAAGAGTTGTTAGGCAAATCAGATATTGTAACGATTCATGTTCCGGAAACAGATCAAACGAAAAACTTAATTAATAAGACAACACTTAAGCAATGTAAGAAAGGCGCCATACTCATTAACTATGCAAGGGGAGAAGTAGTAGACCTTGATGCGCTGCGAAAATTTATGATCGATGGTCATATTGGCGGTGCAGCTATCGATGTATTTCCATGGGAGCCGGAAAAAAATGGCGATCATTTTCAAACACCGATGCAGGATGTGCCAAATGTTATTTTAACACCGCATATCGGCGGCAGCACGGAAGAAGCACAACAAAATATTGGTGATGATGTAAGCTCAAAGCTTTTTAATTACCTGGAGAAAGGGATCAGTTATGGTTCACATACAATACCGGCATTAGCGTTACCACCGCAAGAAGGAACACATCGAATTTTACATATTCATGAAAATGTTCCCGGTGTACTTTCAGAGATCAATACACAGCTTTCAAAACATAATATCAATATTCTTGCACAGTATTTAAAGACCAATGAAAGCATTGGCTACGTGGTTTTGGATGTAGATAAGCGTATCTCCGGCCAGGCACAGCAGTTACTTAAAGAGGTGAGGGCTACGATAAAGGTGAGGCTGCTTTATTAAAGCGAGTAGCCAGTGGCGAGTAGGGATTGCATTGACTTCTATGACATATCTGACCATTTTGACTTTACTCTCTGCCGGCTGCTGACTGAATACTGCTGACTGACTATCTTTTCCCAAACAAGTAACCCCTTTTATTCTCATATCCATTAGATTTGCAACCCAATTAAAGACGAAGCATGTACACGGTAAAACTGAAATTTGAGCAAAAAGGACTGGAGCCTGTAATTTATAATAATGTTGAAGAGGGGCAGAGTTTGCTGGAACTCGCTTTAAAAAATGATATAGACCTGCATCATAATTGCGGGGGTGTTTGTGCCTGCACCACCTGTCATTTATATATTGATAAAGGAATGGAGTTTATTGACGAAATAACTGATAAGGAAGAAGATTTTATAGACAGGGCTGTTAATCCAAGATTGAATTCACGGTTGGGTTGCCAGTCATTATTAATGGATGGTGCCGGCGAAATAGAAGTAACCATTCCTGACCAGACACAGTTCCTGGGAGAGTAATTTGCGAATTTGCGGATGTGTAGATTTGCGAATGAATTTCAGGTTGAAGGAAATATTGAAATATAAATATTTAAAATCATGGCTTATTTGCACATCTGCAAATCTGCACATTCGCACATCAAAACTATGACTCATTTTGAACCCCCGATAAATTGGAACGATTACGAAGACATTGCATTGAAACTCTATGAACGTTTTGGCGATGATTTCAATGAAGGAAAAATTTATCGTGTCCGTTTTACTGATTTGCTGGAATGGGTATTACAGGTTCCAAACTTTCAGGGCAAACGTGAAGAAAGCAATGAAGGCCACCTTGAAATGATACAAAGCTCATGGGTATATGAGTGGAGGGATAACCAAAAATAATACCCCCATCCCCTAAAGGGGAGTAATGAAACCTCCGGATATTTTTATACATTACGAATTATTTACAAATTAAAATTCCCCTTTAGGGGTTAGGGGTATGAACGTTCTTGAACTCTTTTCTAAGATCACCACATTTGTTTTTGATGTTGATGGCGTACTGACTGATGGTACAGTACTCGTATTGCCCAATGGAGTGCAGGCAAGACAAATGCATATCAAAGATGGATTTGGATTGCAAATGGCAACCCGGAATGGATTTAAAGTAGTGATTGTTTCCGGCGGTACATCAGAGCCTGTTGTCGATCGTTTGAATAGATTGGGAATTACAGAAGTGTACATGACGGTAATTGATAAAAAAGAATTCTTAGAAACCTACATGAATAAAAAAGGCCTGAAGTGGAATGAACTGCTTTACATGGCTGATGATCTGCCCGATCTTGAAGTAATGAAACACTGCGGTGTCAGTGCCTGTCCTGCAGATGCTGTTACGGAAGTAAAAGATATAGCTCATTATATTTCTCCGATAAATGGTGGCTTCGGTTGTGTAAGAGAAGTAATTGAAAAGGTGCTGAAAGTACAGGGCAAATGGAATTACGGAACTGATGTTGTATCGAAATAGTATTGAGTTCGGAGTCTGGAGTTAGTAGTCAGGACTCCCGACTCCGAACTACGAACTCCGAACTAAACAAGTTATCTTTCCCAAAAATTAACTGCATGAGATTGATCGCCGCTTTTTTCCGCATGACACGGCCCATCAATCTTTTTTTTATTGCGCTTACACAATTCTTGTTTTATACGTTTATTATTTACCCTGTATTGGAAAGAGCAGGGCAGCCCCCGGTTATTGAAGGACTAAATTATTGGCTGCTTTCTGCTGCTTCAGTTTTAATTGCAGCTGCCGGTTATATCATCAACGATTATTTTGATATCAATATTGATCTGGTAAACAAACCCAGCGGCAATGTGGTGGATTCAGTCATTTCCAGGAGATGGGCTATTCTGTGGCATTTCATTTTAAGTTTTTCAGGTGTGTTACTCAGCGCTTATGTTTCATGGAAAACCGGTTTGTGGTTTATTGTTATTCTGAATACTATCTGCGTGATGGGTTTGTTTGGTTATTCGGTTACATTAAAAAAGAAATTGTTATCGGGGAATATTCTTATTTCATTATTAACAGCATGGGTTATAATCATCCTTATGCTGGCAGAGGTCTGGAGCAGTTCTGTGCATGGCCAGGCGATAAATGCAAGAATTTTACGACTGGGGTTTTTATACGGAGGTTTTGCATTTATAATTTCACTCATTCGCGAAGCAGTAAAGGATATGGAAGATATGAATGGTGATATGCGTTATGGTTGCAAAACAATGCCCATCGTATGGGGAGTAAATGCGACGAAAGTTTATGTAGCAGTGTGGCTGATCGTTTTAATGGCTGCGATGGTAATACTCCAGGCATATGTAATTCAATTCGAATGGTGGTGGCCGATCGTTTATAGTACGGCATTGATCGTTTTACCCCTTGCTTATTTTTTGTTTCTATTGTATAAGTCAAAAACAGAAAAAGATTTTCACTTGCTGAGCACACTGGCAAAAATTATTATGCTCACAGGTATTGTATCCATGATATTCTTCAAATACTATCTTTGATTCATGCAGAAAATAATACTCGCATCACAATCTCCACGAAGAAAACAATTACTGGAATGGGCCGAAATACCATTTGAAGCGATCAGTAGTGATTCGGATGAAACTTATCCGCCCGGTTTATCACCTGAGGAAATAGCTATTCATATTGCACAGAATAAAGCATCGGTTGTTCAGGAAAAATTAGGGACAGATGATATTATACTCGCAGCAGATACAATTGTTGTGTTGGGTGAAGCTATCATCGGGAAACCGGTACATCGTGAAGAGGCGGTAAGTATGTTACTGGCATTGCAGGGTGAAAAGCACAAAGTAATAACCGGAGTTGTGATCAGGAAAGGAGATAAGGAGATCACATTCGCAGATGTTACCGAAGTAGAATTTCATTCATTGTCGGAAAAAGAAATAGAATTCTACGTAGATAAATGTAAACCTTACGATAAAGCCGGCTCTTATGCCATTCAGGAATGGATCGGCGTGGTGGGTATCAAATCTATTAATGGAGATTTTTATAATGTGATGGGTTTGCCTGTAAGCAGGGTGGTGAGAGTGTTACAAGAACTAAACCCCCAGCCCCTAAAGGGGAGTTGACATTCATTAATTTTGAAAAGTCAATTTATTCCATGGCCAACGAAATAAAACTAAAAGACTCTTCAAATCTAAGTTCCCCCTTTAGGGGGACAGGGGGTATAACCGAACGCCTACTTCAATTCATCTGGCAATTCCAGTATTTCAATAAAGGAGAATTAACTACTGTTGCAGGTGAAGAATTGCAGATCATTTTTCCCGGTCATTACAATACTGATCAAGGGCCGGATTTTACCGATGCAAAGATCAAAATTGGAAAAACAACCTGGGCCGGCAGGGTAGAGCTGCATGTAAACAGTACTGATTGGGTAAAACATAAACATGAAGGTGATGAAAATTACAACAATGTAATTCTGCATGTGGTTTGGCAAAATGAACCGGGTGATCATTCCATTCCTGTTCTCGAATTAAAGAACCGTGTTTCCAAATTATTGCTGCAGCGTTATGAAGAGCTGATGAATTCATCTTCTTTTATTCCTTGTGAAAATAGTATTCAGTCAGTAAGAGATATCACCTGGCAAAGCTGGAAAGAAAGATTGCTGGCCGAACGGTTGCTGCGCAAAGCAAAAGCTGTTGAAATATTTCAACAACAGAATAATGATCACTGGGAAGAAAGTTTCTGGTGGATGCTTGCCCGCAACTTCGGTATAAAAGTAAATGCCGATGCATTTGAAGCAATTGCAAAATCAATTCCGGTAAATGTTTTGGCAAAACATAAAAATCAAATTCACCAGGTGGAAGCTTTGCTATTGGGACAGGCAGATCTGTTGAATGAAGATTTTAAAGAAGATTATCCTAAACTGCTGCAACGTGAATATAAATTTCTTCAAAAGAAATATGATCTTAAACCTGTTCATATTCCTGTTCATTTTTTAAGAATGCGGCCGGGAAATTTTCCAACTATACGCCTGGCGCAACTGGCGGTTTTGATCACTGAGTCATCACATTTATTCTCAAAAATTAAAGAAGCAAAATCTATTTCTGAGGTAAAGAAATGGTTTGATGTAACAGCTAATGACTACTGGCATTATCATTACCGGTTTGATGAAGAGTCTGCATTCAGAAAGAAAAAACTGGGAACAACAATGATCGATAATATTATCATCAACACAGTTTGTCCGGTTTTGTTTGCCTACGGCAACTATCATCAAGAAGAAAAATATAAACTGAAAGCCTTGCAATGGCTCGAAGAAACGGCTGCTGAATCCAACTCCATTACAAAAGGATTTAAACATCTTGGAATTGAAAATAGATCTGCTTACGATAGCCAGGCATTAATTGAACTGAAAACACAATATTGTGATAGGAAAATGTGTTTAGAATGTGGAGTAGGAAACTACCTTTTAAAAAACACTTGATATAGGCTCGTATGAAATACTTATTTGCAATTTCATTTTTATTATTAAATCACTTTTTGTGGTCTCAGGAATCCAAGTTTAAGATTATTAGTGAAGTTAAAATTTCTGATAGTCTTACTTTACGAACTGGAGAGCTAATGATATTTAATAATACTTCTGCTCCAATTTGCTTAAGAGTTTCTACAACTTTCAAAGCAAAAATTCTCAGTAGGGATACTATTCGATTAAGTACAGGTTATTCCGAAAATGATTGTTTTCGTTATGATCTTTGGGTTAGCCAGGAAGATGCAGAACGTGGATTTAATGATAACCCACGTTACCCTTTAATTTTATATCCCCGTACTTGCTTTGTAGCCACGATTAGTGTTTTAATTAATTTAAAATGTAAAGATTCATGGATTGACTTTTCTTACCTCAATCAACCTGATATAGATTACAATGAATTATTAAAAAAGTATGAAAAGCATCAGGTATGGGACGCTGGCCCGAAGTTGAAATATAAAAATGGAAGAGTTTATTTCAAATCAACAATTAATCTTAAAATAAAATATGATTGAGAAGATGTATTGGATCTAGATTTTGATTTGTTCTAATGCCCAATTGGATTATAGAACCCTGAACGGAGCGTCGCAACGTCAGTTCAATAGTAGTAATTCAGTTGGCTAAAAAAAGATTGTCTCAATTTGAATTTTAAACCACGAAGACACTAAGATTCCAAGTAACACAAAGTTATCTTGGTGAAGTCTTTGTGACTTCGTGCCTTCGTGGTTCATCTGTATTTTTTTGGAATGGAAACAATTTGAAAATAACGAACAAGGAACCTGCCACCGGCAGGCAGGTAATGAATTTCGAACTTTGAAATATCCAATATCCAATATCCAGTATCCAGTATCTGTCTTCTAACTCCAACCACCCCAATCCACTTTTTGTTCTATATCCGGATGAAGACTTATTGCCACCGGGCAGGTATTTCCTGTATTTTTTAGGATCGTCTTTGTTTTTTCATCAACGTCTTTTAGTGGATCAGGTATATGAAAGGTCAATTCAATTCCGCCGACACGGCGGGGATCGGCTTTCATAATTTTGAGCACATCAATTTTCACACCTGTAAGGTCAATACCCATTGTACGGGCTTTAATACCCATTGTTGTTATCATGCAATTCGCAAGGCTGGTAGCCAATGTATCAGTTGGAGAAAACCGTTCGCCTTTGCCATTATTATCCACAGGGGCATCCGTTTCAAAACTATTTCCGCTTCTTAAATGGGTACAGGTGGTTCTTAACTCGCCGTTATAAACTACTGTCGATGTCATTTTGAATATTTTGCCCTAAATTTACGTTATATACTAAGAGTATAAAGGAGAAAAGGAGGAAAAGAGTTTTATAGAAGATGATTGTGTTTCCGGTTTTATCTCCTTATCTCTTTTAACTTATTTAACCTCTTAGCAAAATTAAATACAACGTGAAGAAACTCTTAAGCACTGCAGTTGTTGTTATAGTTTGTTTTGTTGCCTCAGCACAGGAGCCCAGTGGAAAAGGAAAAAACAAAGACGATGAACGCCGCGAAAAAATAAATGCTTTGAAAAAGCAGGCGGAGGAAGGCATTTTGATCTTCAATAAGCAAAACATATTTGGCCTTCAGTTGCGCAGCAATGGGTATGGTATTTTTTATGAATTAGGTAAAATGAAGACCAATCGAAAAACAAACCTTTACCGTATCGACATTACTGAGATCAAACATTACAAAGAAGAAAAGGTTCCTGCCGGTGGTGTTGTTTTCGGCAACCCTTATATCTATGGAAAGGTCAATAATTTTTACCAGCTCACATTGGGTTTTGGCCAGCAGTATATACTTGGTCAAAAGGGAAATAAGAATGGGGTGGCCGTGTCTTTGCTCTATAATGCAGGTCTTGCATTGGGCTTTCTGCGTCCCTACTATCTCGAAATACAGGACCCGATGGTAGGTCAAAACAGGTATATCCGCTATACACAAGAAGACAGTGCTCTTTTTCTCAACAATGCTGTGATCATTGGTGGAGGCGGGCTTAGTAAGGGCTGGGGCGAAATAAAAGTTACCCCTGGTGCATTTGGCAAATTTGCTTTCCGTTTCGATTATGGCCGTTTCAATGAAGTGGTTTCAGGCATTGAAGTGGGTATAAGTGCAGAATACTACACTAAGAATATGGAAGTTGTACTGTTCCAGAAAGAAAAACAGCTATACCTCCAAACCTATATCGCCGTGCTGTTTGGCAGGCGCAAGTAATACCTTTAAATTTGCGGGGATAATTATTTTTGGTTGCCAGTTGTGGGTTGTGAGTTGTCAGTTGCTGGTTACCAGTTAACAGGTGTAAGTTGTGAGTTGCCAGTTGCTGGTTATCGGTAAATGTTGATTAAGGCTGATCCGCAACATTCACAATTGACCATTCACAATTCACAACTGACAACTCACAACTGACAACTCAAAATGATCGAACTTCCGATAACATCAGATAATCCTGTTCAGCGAACCAAGAAACCCGACTGGCTTCGTGTAAAGCTGCCTATTGGTGAAGAGTATAAACATGTACGTGGCCTTGTTGACAATTATAAACTGCATACCATTTGCGAAAGCGGCAACTGCCCGAATATGGGTGAATGCTGGGGCGCAGGCACTGCTACATTTATGATCCTTGGGAATACCTGTACCCGTAGTTGTGGTTTTTGTGCAGTGGCTACCGGCCGGCCCGAACCACTTGATTGGGATGAACCTCAACGTGTAGCTGAAGCCATTCATTTAATGAAAGTAAAACATGCCGTTATCACATCTGTTGACCGGGATGAAATAAAGGATGGTGGCAGTATTATCTGGTACAATACCATTAAAGCAGTAAAGTCTTTGAATACCGAAACTACACTCGAAACGCTGATACCCGATTTTAAAGGAGACAAAGAAAACATACAACGCATTATTGATGCTGCGCCGGAAGTAGTAAGCCATAATATTGAAACAGTAGAACGCCTTACCAAACAGGTACGCATACAGGCCAGGTATCACCGCAGTATGGATGTAATAAGAACATTGAAAGCCGGTGGCATGCGTACAAAAAGTGGCATTATGCTCGGTCTCGGCGAAAAGAAAGAAGAAGTGATACAAACAATGACCGATCTGCGTGACAGCGGATGCGATGTAATTACAATCGGTCAATACTTACAACCTACAAAAAAACATTTAGCTGTTCATCGCTTTGTACATCCTGATGAATTTGCTGAATACCGCGAAATAGGTTACAACCTCGGATTAGATTATGTAGAAAGCGGCCCGCTTGTCCGTTCATCTTACCACAGCGAAAGACATGTGTTTGCCGGATTGGGAAGGAAGGAGTGGTTGGGAGGTAGGAGTTAGGAGTTATGAGTTCGGAGTTATGAGATAGGAGTTGGGAGTTATGAGATAGGAGTTGGGAGTTATGAGATAGGAGTTATGAGTCGTTTCAGGAGTCAGTATCCAATATCCTAATATCTCAATATCAAATATCTTGTATCCAGTATCCAGTAACTCACTTTCAGAGTCCGTCATGTCGAGCCGTGGCAAATGTTATTTTAGATTTAAAGATTTTAAGTGAGACATCTCAGAGACTCCATTCAGTCAAGATGTAAAATAATCGGTTTGTTTTTTCGTTTTAAAGAATAGTAGTTTTGAAAAATGCCATACGCAATTAATTTAAGATGTTAAATAAGACACTTTTAATATTATCATTCTTATGCATGAGTAATTATGCAAAATGTCAATTATTATCTGTCGAAGATAATTGGCTCGCAGTCTTAGATTCAGTATCAATTGGATGGAAAAATGACTCCTTAACAAATACAAATTACAGGTATGATGTTAGAAGCCGATTGCTCGAATGTTCCTTTAGTGATTTGACTGAATCAGTTTTGTTTAAGTATCTGGGAAATCCGAATGAGATTCAAAATCAGGAAGTGAATGATGTCAAAACCGATTACGTATCTTATCGATACTATTTTTGGACTGATCCAAATTCCAGTTATCGAAGACTCTACATATCCTTCGTGTTCGATAAACAAGGCAAATTTCTTTTTTTAGGTAAGAATCTGATCTGCGGGAATTAATGAAATTCCAACTTAAAAACATTGTACCAACAACTCTGTTATTGTGAGGTTTTATACTTTGTGTTGTTGGTAGAGGGAACTATAAAAGAAAATCCCCGAACTTCGAATAGCTATCGGGTCAGGAGTTCATCAACTATTATCCGGGGTCTTGTCATGTCGAGCCGGGGTTAATGTTATTTTATATTTAAAGATTTTGAGCGAGACATCTCAGAGGCTTCATCCATTCAAGATGTAAAATAATTGGTTTAATTTTTCGTTAGCGTAAATCAGGTCAGTTTCCATTTAGTGATTTTTATGAACTAATATGCGGAAAATACTTTTCATATTATCCATCATACTTTTTCTGTATAACACAGCAAATAGTCAGAGAACTGGAAGAAGGAATCCCGCTAAGGAGGACTCTACAAAAATTCATGATGAGTTTGTCAGTCAGAGATATGGAATAGGTGTATCCATTGAGATGGACTCGGCAAACAGCCGAAGATCTTGGATGGAGGACTCGATAAACCTTCGGAAAGCTCGAAGAGCTTGGATGTTCTCGAAAATGGACTCAACAAAAACCCCTGATGAATTAAAATTTAAGCCGCCCAATGCGATTCCGGGATGTATATACATTTATTACAATGGGGATACTAATAAGCCATATCCTATTGTAGTTTTTAATTTTTTCGATAATATAGATTCAATCTTTGAAGGTGCAATGTTTTTGTATCAAATTGATGTAACAGAGAATGAATTAAAAACTGTAAAAGGCATTATTGAAAAGCAAACCCTTTCTTCAGATATTATTAATTCTTTAATCGGAATCAGGACTATAGTAGATGGGAAGGATAATTGGCAACTTATGAAATCTAAACTGCGTGTTGAAGCTCTGTTTAAAGAATTAGCCGAAAGCTTTAAAGATAAATTTCAGTATAATGGAGTTGTGTCATGTTTGGAATATTTGTTTGACAGGTTGCCTAATAGATAAAATTCATCTGGTATAAAATAATATGAATCGACTCTTATTAATAATTTTTGGAAGCTCTCTTTCCATTTTTGTAAACGGGCAAGTCAATTGTGACCGCCAAAAACAAAAAGACAGTATTCAATTGGAACAGTTTTGTATAGGTTTCAAAAAAGCCGTAAATCAGCGTGACCTTAAAAATATTTCGGAGTTCTTTCAATTTCCTTTTCCCTGCAGTGCTTGTAATATAAAAGATAATTCAAATTCCAAGGAGCCTTATATGGTTTCTTATAAAAGGTTTTTGCAAGGAAAGTATGATGAGTTTTTTGGTGCATGGTTTATGGAAACAGTCAGTAAAGGACGACTCTTTGAGTTATTGCAGGCATCCGAAAATGACAAAGGCAAATGCTCCTTTTTCTTCGGGTATCCTATGGTTCTACCTTCTGAAAGAACTGAGGGTCATCAGGGTTTTTTAACGATTGAAAAAATAAATGGCAAATTCAAGATCACTTCTATTTGGTCGGTGCCATAGCTTTTAGATGCAATTCCAACTTAAGAACATTGCACCAACAACTCTGTTATCGTGAGGTTTTATATTTTGTGTTGTTGGTATAAGAAACTATAAAGGAAAATCCCGTATTTTGAATACTAACAACGGCGTAAATAGTATGACATATGAAGAAATTTTTCAGAATAACTTTTTGTAAGCTTTACTATTGGAATGTTAGGTATTATTTATCGGTTGACAAAGAAAATTCTGCTCAAACAGCGGCATTATGTATGGTTCTATTACTGATAGCTAATCTTGCTTCTTTTCATATGCTTTTTTCGGGTTTATTTCAAATAACATTGATAAACTCCATGTCAACAGCTATGCTTATAATATTTGGAATTGGCACCCTAATCTATATTTGGATTTATGTTAATGTACTTGCTCCAAAAAAATATTTGAAAGTATGTCAGCAGCAAGCAAATAATTATAAAATAGGAAAGACAGGTATTTCACATGCCAAGCTTACAATACTATATATTGTTTTTACTTTAGTTTTTTTGATTCTCTCAGTTGTCATTTATGCCGTTGCTGGTGTCCGGAGTTAATGAAATCCCAACTTAAGAACATTGCACCAACAACTCTGTTATTGTGAGGTTTTATATTTTGTGTTGTTGGTAAAGGGAACTATAAAAGAAAATCCCGTATTTTGAATACAAACAATGGCGTAGTCTAAGATGGTTATAAAATCGAGATATAGTTTTTGGGGCTTTTGGATGTTTATGCTCATGGTTGCTTTTCTCATAGCAATTGCACTTTACTGGCTTTGGGAGTGGCATACCCCCTATGCATATTGGATCAGGATAAAATTTTCGAACGAATATGATCTTTGGCAATCAATAATGGCTCTTCTTTTCCTGGCAATATTCATCCTTTCTATTATGTGTTTTTATGTAAAAAGTATCACGATTGATCATATCAATAAAATAATAAGCATCAGGAATATAATTTTTAGGACAGGTCGAACTTACTCGTTTACTGAATTGGATGGTTATTTTGATACGCATAAGCGACACACAACTATAACACGGAACTTCGAAACAGTAGGAATAATAAAAGACGGAAATGTATTAATTAAGATCGACAGTTTTTTCTATTCAAACGTAGGAGAATTAAAAACAGCTTTAAACGAATTAAAGTATTTGGGCTATTATAAATTTAATATGTGGGGAGATCGGAAATAATCTTTTATACCTGATGAACAGTTAGTACAAAAGCTGAGCAACCCTTCGACAAGCTCAGGGTGACAACCAAGCTCAGCCTGACAGATAACTATAAAAGAAAATTCCCGAACTTTAATACCAACAACTGCATAAATGAAACAAAAGTGGATAACCACAATGAAGAACACTAAAAGATTAAAGCTGACTTTGGGTCAGACTTTTAATCATTATGGGATTGTAATTTTTTTTCTATTCCTTGTGGTATTGCTTTTTAAAGATTTAATCGAAATTTACCTGAATTCTTACACAGGAGTTCGGTCAACAAATGAACTTATAAATAGTTTATGGCCGTTTTTAGCCCTTGCTATTTTCTTTGCTATTGTTCAATACAGGCGACTACGTTTTAAAGAGTATAAAGCCAACTTTACAGAAGAAGAATTTCAAGAAGCCATTAAACGAACTGTTACAGACTTAGAATTGCGAATAGATAGCAACAGCGAGAATTTTTTCAAAGCATACAGAGGTAGTTGGGAAGTAATAATAATTATAAAAGACAAAGACCGGCTTTTAGTAAACAGCATCTGCGATCCAAAAAATTTCTCATCGTTTACTTCATTCGGCGTGAATAGAAAGAATATTAGCACATTCATAAAAAACCTGACTGACGTTTTGAATAATAAACCAGCAGAGATCAAAATTGAGAATCAGATCAATGAGTGGAGCATAAAGAGAATTATATTCCGACTTTTTGTGTATCCTTTTTGCATTTTCCTAATTGTATTTGGTGTTTATTTGGTTTTGCAACCATTGACAGCTAAGAGTATTGCAGCAGGACTTGGAGCAATAATGGTTGCAGGCATTTATTTGTATTCCGACATTAAAATATTGTCAGCAAAAAAGGAAAATGGCTGAGCAGCCCTTCGATAAGCTCAGGGTGACAACCAAGCTCAGCCTGACAGAACTAAAGCTGAAAAAATTTAAACTTTTAAAAGGAAGCATGGATCTTTATAGAAGTTGAAACATGATTTATAAGTGACTTGCTTCAGGTTAATAAAAGCATATTAAGAGCATATTAAAAGCAACGTTTACTTATTTTTGCGCCTCGTTATGAAATCAGATATGGAAAAAAAGGAAATACTTGAGAAGCTGCACCAAAAAATGATCGCTGAGATACAGGATTATGCTATCATTTTGATGGATGCTGACGGAACTATTTTATCATGGAATAAGGGAGCTGAAAAAATAAAAGGGTATAAAGAAGATGAGATCCTTGGGCAGAACTTCAGGATCTTTTATATGCCGCAAGACAGGCAGTCCGGGCTACCTGAACAATTAATTGAATTAGCAAAAAAAGAAGGCCGTGCCCGTCATATAGGGCGGCGGGTTAGAAAAGATGGAAATATATTCTGGGGAAGTATTCTTATCACCGCACTTCATGATGATAACGGAAACGTAATAGGTTTCACTAAGTTAACACAGGAACTTACCGACGATCATAAAATTTAAAAGAGCTTCGTAAATTGCGGCAATACATACCTTAACTGTTATTTTATGAAGACCGTTACAGAACAAAATTTTGACATAATAATTAAGGATTGTTTTCAGACAATTTTAAAGCCATTGGGTTTTAAAAAGAAAGGGAACAATTTTTATCGACAACTTCAAGACCTTGGACAAATTATTAATGTTCAGAAGAGTTCGTTTTATTCAAAAGACCATATCTCTTTTACAATTAACACAGGGCTTTTTATACCTGAATATTGGCTGACTTTTTATACATATCATAATGGCGAAATCCCCTCTTATCCAACAGAACCCGATTGTGCAATCAGACAAAGAATCGGAAAGCTGAAATACAATATTGACAAGTGGTTCGACATAGATTTAAGTACTGACATCACAGAATTAAAGAGAGAGACAACAGACAATGTTCTCAACTTTATTGTTCCCTATTTTGAAAGAAGCAAAACCAAATCTGACGTATTACAATTATTGCAAGACGAGAATATTAACCTCGTCAAGTTTGCCAGACTGATAATTTTTGGAGAGTATGAGCAGTTTGACAAAGCACAATTGGAGTATGACAAACTTAAACAAGACAAGTACACTTTTAACAATATGAAATCAACACTGTTTGAGTATAGAGATAAATACAAATTGACGGATTAAAAACAACAGCTAACATTGGGCTGCTATGCTGGCTGACGAATAAATCCTCATCTTTTGTTCGCTATCAGCACCGGTTTCGACAGGTTGATTATGCGCTTAAACTAAATGATTTCTTTTCCACTAATCTTTTCATATCAGTCATAATTTTTTTCCAGTTCTCTTCGGAATGTTCTTTCATTTTTTCATCAGGAATATTTTCCTGGGTTATTACAAGTTTTGTCTTACTATCAACCTGCGTCAGGTGATAAGTAATGATGACATAATTTTCAGGCTTATCTTCAATACCCGACATTGAACTCCAGTAATCGTATTTGATCATTTTATATTTATCTACCTCCAGTATAGTGCCTTTGTCTTCATAGGTTTTTCCTTCCCACTCACCTCTGAAAATGATCGGGCTTCCCATTTTCCAGTCTGTAAATGTATTAGTGCCAAAAAAATATTGCTTTATTATTTCTGGCTTTGTCAGTGCTTCCCATACTTTTTCTACAGGAGCATTTATTTCAAGCTCTACACGGCCGGTTATATTGTTTTTCATTTTAAAAAACTTTTGATTCATAAGGATACCCAAAAATTAATGCCAGAATTATGTATCGGTCATTTTTCTCACAGGCTGGTTGTAAATGACGGGCTTGTCATCTTTGGCAAGGTTCTTGAAAATCTAACTTTATTCAATAAAACAAAATAATCATGGGAACAAAAACTCTATTGGCCGCAACGGCTGCAGGTATTGCGTTGGGTATGATCATGGCGCCGGAAAAAGGCACTGAAACCCAAAAGAAATTGGGTGATTCGTTTGGTAAACTGAAGGATAAGTGGAAGGATATCACTAACCTGAAAAACATTAAAGCAGAGGATTTGAGAGAGCTTAAAGAGATCTTTAAGCAAAATATTGCAGGACTGAGTGAAGATGTTCGTAAAAAGGTTTTACAGATCATAGAATCTTCAAGACCTGCGAAGGAAGAGGTGAGGGAAGAAATGGAAATGAAGGAATATCCTGCATAACTCTACAGTAATCATTTTTTTCAATAAAGGAGCCATGTTCAGGGCTCCTTTGTTATTGAGCAGCTAAACCCGGTGCCTGTGTAATCAGCGCTATTAAATTAATCAGTATGTGGATTTTCCGCCTCAATCGGTTCTTCAGGAATTTTTTCCGCTTCCTCAATATTCTTTTTATTATCATCCGGCATAGTTTCACCCAATGGTTTTTTACCCGTCGGCCTATCCGCCGGTTTGTTGATCCGAAGCGGAAAAAACTGATGACCCGTTCCGAACGTATCCGCCTGGTGGTTGAGGATCTCGGCCCTACATTCATCAAGTTCGGGCAGATCGTTGCTGACAGACCTGACCTTGTTTCTGAACAATTAAGAGTTGAATTAAAAAAATTGCAAACCTCAGCTAAGCCTTTTGATAATGATCTTGCATATCTTATTATCGAAGAAGAACTAGGCGATCATATTAATGAAATATTTGAACAGATAGACCCTGATCCAGTAGCATCTGCTTCCATTGCGCAGGTTTATAAAGCTGTATTAAAAGATGGACGGGTTGTGGCAGTCAAGGTACAGCGTCCGCATATCAAACAAAAGATCAGGCTTGACTTGGTACTGATGAAACTATTGGCACAACAAGCTGTAAAATCTTACCCGGAGCTGGCCAATTTTAATCTTGTGAGTTTTGTAGAAGATTTCGGCGCTATCATGATGAAGGAACTTGATTTCGCTAACGAAGCATCAAACATGATGCGTTTTTCAGAAATGTTTAAAGACGATTTTTCCGTTCATATCCCCGAAGTATATAACAAGTTTACTACACAAAAAGTATTGGTAATGGAATGGGTGGAAGGATTAAGACCCGGTGATATAAAAGGAATGAAAGAGAATGGATATGATACTAAAAAAATTGCAGAGAACGGAACACATGTCATTATTAAAATGATCCTGAAGTATGGTTTTTTTCATGCTGATCCGCATGCGGGAAATATGTTTATTGGTAAAAACAATCAATTGATCCTACTTGATCATGGGATGACGTCAGGTCTTAAGCCTAAACAGATCGATGCACTCATCAGCTTCCTGCTTGGCTTTTCGGAAAATAATGAACATAAAATTGCTAAAGCATTGCTGGGCCTGATGGAAATAGGGTATTATAAAAACATGGAAGAGCTGGAATTTGATATTAATGAACTGGTACAGAAATACAGTTATATATCATACGGGAAAATGAATGTTTCTAATATTATGACGGAATCCTTCCGTATCATTTTACGGCATGGATTAAAAGTGCCTTCAAGTCTTTATATGCTTATAAAAGCGATCGGTACTATTCAAAAATTTGCAGAAGACCTTGATGCTGATATTTCGGTGATAGAATTTATTAAACCTTATGCAAGAGAAAGAATAGTTGAAAAATTTAGTTGGGAAAATATATGGGGAAAGATCGTCAACTCTGCTGAAGATTATCTTTACCTCGTCGATACGCTTCCAAAAGACATTAAAGAAATAGTAAGCAACCTGCGTAAAGGTGTACTCCGCCACGAGATCAATTTCAGGGAGGATAGTTTTACGAATAAAGCTTTGCGCCAGGGTACCAACCGGCTTGCTTTTGTATTTATTATGGGATTGTTATTGGTCTGCTCAACAATGTTACTTATTTATCGGCCCGATAGTAACATAACAACAGGATTTTTTTATACTACTATTATCGTTACCGGATTGACAGCAATACGTTTGTTTATTAAAACAAAATTCGGTTGATCATATTATTAAGCAGTAGTGTCTCAGTTTGAAAAACAATTGAACCACATAGGAACATAGTTACATAGGTTTTCACATAGGAGTTCTATGTGTCTATGTGGTTCAAAAAGAATTCACAACAACCTGATCTCAAATTGAGACACTAATATTGAGCAGAACAGGTGTCGCCGAATAAACTATTCCTGTAACTTTAATCCTTATGAATGGTCAGCAATTAAAACTCAAGGTAATTCTAACCGGTGCCACAGGTATGGTAGGTGAGGGGGTAATGCATGAATGCTTGCAGAATGATGCAGTGGAATCGGTTTTAGTTATCAACCGGAGATCCTGCGGCGTATCGCATCCCAAGTTGAAAGAAATTGTTCATGCGGATTTTTTCCATCTTTCGCCGGTAGAAAATCAGTTAGCAGGATATAATGCCTGTTTCTTTTGTCTCGGTGTTTCATCCGTTGGAATGAAGGAACCCGAGTATTACCGGATGACTTATACGCTGACGATGAATTTTGCCGAAACTGTTTTGAAACAAAACCCCGGAATAAGTTTCTGTTATATTTCTGGTGCCAGTACCGACAGTACTGAAAAAGGAAGAATGATGTGGGCAAGAGTAAAAGGCAAAACAGAAAATGATTTGCTAAAGCTTGGTTTTAAACAGGCCTATAATTTTCGACCCGGTATAATTCAACCCACAAAGGGATTGAAAAATACATTGAAGCTTTACACATATATGGGTTGGCTATTACCTGTCATTAAATTTTTTAGTTCCGACTCAATTGTCTCATTGAAACAAATTGGTATGGCAATGATCAATGCTGTGACTAAAGGATATGAGAAAAAAGTGCTGGAGGTAAAAGATATAATTTCGCTATCAAAACAGTAATACCACCCATGAAAATATTCTTTTTAGTTGCAATGCTATTTTCATTTTCAGTTCAGGTTTTTGCACAACTCAAATGGCAGAATGTTGATTCACTCTACCAGCCTTTGCCAGGATCAGTTCATGTGTTTAAAACAACTGATTCTATGTTTGATGGCAAACCCAATATTGCTTATTATGTTATTGCTGACCTGAAAGACAAACATCTTTTGTTTGATGCTGATACAACTTATAAAAGAAGATTAACTCCTTCGCAATTCTATGAAAAGAATAAGCAGCCGTTGCTTGTTGTTAACTGTACTTTCTTTTCATTTGAAACAAACCAAAACCTGAATGTGGTAATTGATGATTCAAGACTAGTCGGTTATAACATTCATACAATAAACGGTAGAGGAAAAGACACATTTACATATCGTCATCCGTTTGGTAGTGCAATCGGTATTGACAAAAAAGGCAATGCTGATATTGCATGGGTATACTCTGACTCTTTTGCAAAACGTCCACTTGCAAGCCAACATCCGGTCGAGGCATACAAGGACTCAGCGACAACAATCAATTCAAAATTCGTAAAGACTTACAGGGCTAAGTATGACGGTCACTTGCATGAAAAAATAAGTTTGCATGCCCCAAAGGGGTTTCTCAAATGGAAAATGCAATCGGCTATAGGGGGAGGCCCGGTATTATTGCAAGAAGGTGAAATAAAAATAACTAACAATGAAGAAATAAAATTTGCAGGTAAAGCCATCAATGATAAACATCCACGAACAGCAATGGGATATACAAAGGATAATAAACTTATAATACTCGTTGTACAAGGTAGATTTCCTATGATAGCAGAAGGGGCAACATTAAACCAAGAGGCACAAATATTAAAAGATCTTGGTTGTTGGGAAGCATTGAATCTTGATGGTGGTGGTAGTAGTTGCATGCTTGTGAATGGTAAAACAACTATCAAACCTTCTTCTGAAGGAGTACAAAGACCAGTTCCTGCAGTTTTTACTATTAAAATAAAATGATCAGCTTCAACTTTTCATAAATATGACAGTATCCTGAAGTTGTTAAGGAAATTTCACATCCAGTTTGGCATGGTATTTCTGAATACAACTGCAATAAAACAAAACGTCAACTATGAAAAGAATAACGCTGGCTACAGCAGTAATCGCAATTTTATCTACACTCGTATTTTTAGCATGTAATAAAGAAAAAGGAAGTTATAAGTTAGATGTTCATATGACCGATGCGCCGGCGGCATTTGAAGAAGTGAATGTAGATATACAGGAAGTAAAAGTAAAATTAAGGAATGATACTTCAGCCTGGGTTTCTTTAAGTACCAATGCCGGAATATATAACCTGCTCGGTTTGCAAAATGGTGTTGATACTTTGCTTGCAACAGGAATTTTACCATCCAATTTTGTAAAGGAAATTCGTCTCTACCTGGGTACAAATAATTCAATTAAAGTAGCCGGGCAAACATTTCCATTAGTAATGGATAATGGAACACAAACAAAATTGATGATCAAAGTAGATAAAGAACTCAACGGAACTTTGGATTCATTGATCGTTGACTTTGATGCAAATCTTTCTGTAGTTCTTGAAGGTAATGGCACTTATCGCCTTTCACCGGTTTTAACTCTTAAGAATTAGGGCTATACATTTAGGGTAAAACAGCCATCACGTTATATGCGGGTGGCTGTTCCTTTTTTTGAAGGGATGTGATTGAGAAAATAAAATTGATCATTCCCAGGCCAATGCACTTGCTCCTAATATAGCAGCATCGGATTCTCTTAAATGGCTCACTAATATTTTTACTTTACCCTGGAAAATTTTTATCAGGTTTTCTTCCATATATTTTCTTGTAGGCTTTAAAATATATTCGCCTGATTTGGTAAGACCACCAAAAAGAATTATTGCTTCCGGGCTGCTGAACATTACTGCATTGGCCAATGCAAGCCCTAAAATTTTCCCGGTGAATTCAAAGATCTCTAACGCTATTTTATCACCCTGAAGGGCCGCATCATGTACTGCTTTGGAATCGAGTTTATCCTTCGGTACATCTCTCAATAAACTTGGCTCTTTGCTTTTAACCAGCAATTCAATAGCTGTTAGCATTACACCTGTTGCAGACGCATAACTTTCCAATGATCCTTTTTTCCCTGTGCCTGCATGTAATCTTCCATCAGGGATAATTATAGTATGACCCAACTCGCCGGCAAAACCATCATGACCGTATATCAACTGGCCGTTTGCAACGATACCACTGCCCACACCGGTACCGAGTGTTATCATTATAAAATCCTTCATTCCTTTCGCAGCGCCATAGGTCATTTCGCCAATAGCTGCAGCATTCGCATCATTAGTTACTACAACAGGTAATTTAAATTTTGCCTGCACCAGTTTTGACAATGGCACGATCCCCTGCCATACAAGATTCGCTGCATATTCAATATTCCCGGTGTAAAAATTTCCGTTAGGTGCACCAATACCGATCCCTTTTATTCTTGAAGATCCGCCTGCTCTTTTTATCAGTACCGACAATTCTTCGTAGAGCTCATCTATAAAAGTTTCAACTGTCGCATGTTTTTTTGTGGACATATTGCCGGAGAATAAAACATTACCATCAACATCCACTATCCCGAATTTGGTGCTGGTACCGCCGATATCAATGCCGATCACGAGTTGCTCCATAGTAAGAATTAAACTGGTCTGAAGGTACAGGAAACTAAAGAAACATTATTGAAGGGATACAAAAAATAGTTTATTACAAATTACCGATTCTTCGTTAAGTTCGGGCAAACTTTGCATTATTATGAATACACAAACAGCAGTCATCAACCGGCGAAACAGTTTTATTTTTCCTTTGATCATAATCGGGGCACTTTTTTTTATTTTCGGTTTTGTTACCTGGGCCAACAGCCAGTTAATTCCGTATTTAAAAATTGCCTGTGAACTGACAGATACACAATCTTTCCTGGTAGCTACTGCTTTTTTTGCTGCTTATTTTGTTATGGCTATTCCATCTTCTTTGATCCTTAAAAAGACCGGTTTCAAAAAAGGTATGTCATTAGGATTGTTTGTGATGGCAGCAGGTGCATTAATTTTTATTCCAGCTGCAAGTTCACGTAGCTATTCTTTATTTTTAATTGGTTTATTTATAATAGGAACTGGTCTTGCATTACTGCAAACAGCTTCCAATCCTTATGTTACTGTTTTGGGCCCGATGGAAAGTGCTGCACAACGTATCAGCATTATGGGTATTTGTAATAAAGTAGCGGGTATACTTGCCGTATTTATTTTAGGTGGCATCGTTTTAAAAGATGTAGATGCCTTGAAAGCAAAATTGCTTACTTTATCAGCCGGTGATAAAAATGCTGAGCTGGATCTGCTGGCATCAAGGGTAGTGAATCCTTATATAACTATTGCAATTGTTTTAGCAATACTTGCAGTAGTAATTTATTTTCTTCACCTGCCTGAAATAAATGAGGAAGAGGAAGCTGATACATTTCATCGCAAGGATAAAACCAGTGTATTCCAGTTCCCGCATCTCGTGTTGGGAGCAGTTGCTATTTTCTTTTATGTAGGAGTTGAAGTGATCAGTTATGATACATTTGCAGGATTTGGTGAATTTCTTGGCTTCCCACTGGAAAAATCCTCAACGTTTGCATCGTTCACCGGGTACGGATTATTATTGGGTTATGTTACTGGCATTATTTGTATTCCAAAATATATTTCACAAAGGAAAGCATTGGTGGCAAGCACCATCCTGAGTATGTTTCTTGTTTTATTAGCAATTTTCACAACAGGGATGACCGCTGTTGCCTGTTTTGCTTTGCTGGGTTTTTCAAATGCAGTAATGTGGCCGGCTATCTGGCCACTGGCAATTGATGGCCTGGGCAGATTTACAAAAATTGGAGCTGCTTTACTTATCATGGGAATTGTAGGTGGTGCTATTCTCCCGCCATTATATGGTGAATTGTCAAAAATGCTTGGTTCAAAACAAATGGGATATTGGCTAATGATACCCTGTTATATTTATATTCTCTATTATTCTCTAAGAGGGTATAAGACCGGGATCTAATAAAGTATTATATGGAAATCATACACGTCTCTGCAGAATGTTATCCTATGGCGAAGGCCGGCGGATTAGGTGATGTAGTGGGTGCCTTGCCTAAATATCAAACCAAGATCGGGCATTTTGCCAAAGTGGTAATGCCCATGTACCGGACAAAATATTTATTGCAAAATGAATGGGAACTCGTACATGAAGGCGGGCAATACCTGGCTGGACGTTTTTTTCATTACAGTGTTATAAAAGAAAAAACAAACAAACTCGGTTTCGATCTATTCCTGATCGATATAAATGGATTGCTTGACCGTGAAAAAATTTATGGATACGATGATGACACCGAACGATTCGTTGCTTTCCAGATCGCTTTTTGCGATTGGGTGAGTAAATGGAGCCACCGACCTGATATAATTCATGTGCACGACTATCATGCAGGGCTTATTCCGTTTATGGTTAAATATTGTTATGCGTTTAAAAACTTAGAATTCATTCCTACTGTTCTTACAATTCACAATGCACAATACCAGGGATGGATAGATTGGGGTA
This sequence comes from Bacteroidota bacterium, assembly GCA_005882315.1. Taxonomy (NCBI): domain Bacteria; kingdom Pseudomonadati; phylum Bacteroidota; species Bacteroidota bacterium. The sequence continues at coordinate 570,806 of VBAR01000003.1, read as the reverse complement.
AATCAAACCTGATACCTGCTTATGATAGCTGGAAATCCGGAATGCTTGAATGGAAGAAATCAATTAACCCATTGGCTTCAGCAGTTAAATGTGCATGGAAGGTAAGTACGGTTAGCTACAGCTATATGGATGAACTGCGCTACAACTCCAATGGCCTTGAATATCTGTTTGAATATGAAAAAGGGAAATGTACCGGGATACTGAATGGTATCGATAATGAAGTATGGGACCCGGAAACAGATGAATTCATTGAAAAAAACTTTACAGCAGAAAATATTGAGAAGGGAAAGAAAAAAAATAAGAAAAAGCTTTGTAAGGAATTTGAACTAGATCCGGCAAAACCATTATTTACTTTCATTGGACGCTTAGTAGGAGAGAAGGCTGCCGATATTTTACCTGAAGCTATCAGTTCATCTATTTATCATCACCAGGGGCAATGCAATTTCCTGATATTAGGTTCCGGTGATCCGGCTGTAGAAGCACAATTGGATGCATTGAAATATTCATTGAAAGGATATGTAAATGTTTATATCGGGTATAGTGAATCGCTTAGTCATTTAATATATGCTGGTGCCGATTTTCTTTTAATGCCAAGCCGTGTTGAACCTTGTGGACTAAACCAGATGTATGCATTACGTTATGGTACTGTTCCAATAGTTCGCAGCACAGGTGGATTGAAGGATACAGTAAAAGACTTTGGCGAAAAAGATGGTTTCGGTATTCGTTTCGACCGGGCATCCGCATGGGATATATCATACTCTGTTGGCCGGGCCATCGATCTTTATAATAATAAGAAAGAACAATTTGACGAGATAAGAGAATATATGATGCGTATTGATCACTCATGGGAAAATTCTGCCGGACAATATATATCTTTATATGAGTCGCTTAAATAAATTCAATTATGGCTACCAGAACTATAACTACAAATGAAGTATTATCCGTGATCCTCGGTGGCGGTGCGGGTTCAAGATTATACCCGCTTACTTCAAGCAGAAGCAAACCCGCTGTTCCAATTGCGGGTAAATACCGTCTCGTTGACATTCCAATTTCAAATTGCCTGAACAATGGGATAGGAAGAATGTTTGTGTTAACGCAATTCAACTCTGCATCGCTTAACAGACATATTAAGAATACTTATCACTTTAGTGCTTTCAGTAAAGCTTTCGTCGATATCCTTGCTGCTGAGCAAACTCCCGATAACCCAACCTGGTTTCAAGGTACTGCAGATGCGGTAAGACAGGGACTTCGTCATATTGGCCCTTTTGAAAGCGATTATGTTTTGATCTTATCAGGTGACCAGTTATATCAAATGGATTTTGCAGAGATGCTGGAAAATCATAAACAACTTGGCGCTGATATTTCTATTGCAACAATTCCGGTTGGTGACAGAGAAGCCCCTGAGTTTGGTATTTTAAAATCACAGGAAGGACTTGTTACTGCATTTATTGAAAAACCCAAAAAAGAGTTATTGCCTGAATGGGTAAGTGAAACGAATGCCCAGATGAAAGCGGCTGGCCGGAATTATCTTGCTTCGATGGGTATCTATATTTTTAACCGCCAATTGTTATTTGATCTGTTGCAAACTGATTATGCTGACGCAACAGATTTTGGAAAAGAGATCATCCCTCAGTCTATTAATAAACTGAAAGTAGCAAGCTACCAATACACAGGTTACTGGACTGATATTGGAAATATCTATTCATTTTTTGAGGCCAATCTTGATCTTACAGAAGATATACCGGCATTTAATTTATTTGATGATGAACGTACTATTTACACAAGGGCCCGCATGCTGCCACCCGCAAAGATCAGCGGCACTACGCTGGAGAAAACAATGATAGCTGAAGGTTCCATTATAAATGCATCCCGTGTGGAGCATAGTGTTGTTGGCATTCGTTCACGAATTGGCCACGGCACTACACTGGTAAGTACTTATATGATGGGTAATGACCAGTATGAAACATTAAATGAAATTGCTGAAGCAAAAGCGAAAGGATTGCCAGAATTGGGTATTGGTGAAAGATGTTATATCCGCAATGCGATCATTGATAAAAACGTACGAATAGGAAGTGATGTACGTATTAATGGCGGTAATCATTTGCAAAACCAGGATCACATACTCTATACAGTGAAAGACGGTATTGTCGTCATAAAGAAAGGATCAGTGATACCCGATGGGTTTGTAATTTAATTTTCAACCGCAAACGATTTCTATCCCGCCACCGGCGGGATTTTTTTTAGAAAGTTCTACAGCATAAGCAATCTGCACTTAATCTCCTTATCTTCCATCCATTAAATAATGCTTGCATATGTCTACAGTCTACACCGGTATAAAGCCACGTTTATCTTTCTGGCAAATCTGGAATATGTGTTTCGGATTTTTCGGAATTCAGTTCGGCTGGAGTTTGCAAATGGGAAACATGAGTGCTATTTATGAATTCCTCGGTGCTACTCCTGAAGAAATACCGGGCTTATGGTTAGCAGCCCCAATGACTGGCTTACTTGTTCAACCTATCATCGGATATTTTAGCGACAGAACATGGCATCCGAGATGGGGGAGAAGAAGACCTTATTTCCTTGTTGGTGCTATATTAAGTTCACTGGCATTATTTATTATGCCAAACTCTTCTGCAGTTTGGATGGCCGCAGGTACATTATGGATTTTAGATTCTTGTATTAATATAAGCATGGAACCCTTCAGGGCATTTGTTGCAGACAACCTGAATGATAAGCAACGTTCTTTCGGTTATTCGATGCAGAGCATGTTTATTGGCGCTGCATCTTTTATTGCGGGTTTTTTGCCAGGGTTATTGGTTAATTGGTTTGGTGTTTCAAGAGAGAAAGGAGCGGGGGGCATTCCGCAAAATATTATGTGGTCTTTTTATATCGGAGCTTTTGTTTTTCTCGGAGCAGTTTTACTTACTGTGTTCAAGAGTAAAGAGTATCCACCTTCAGATCCGAACTGGAAGGAGAATTTAAAAAAGGAACATAAAGGCGAGGGTATTGCAAAAGAAATAATATCAGCAATTGGTAATATGCCAGATCAAATGAAAAGACTGGCTGTTGTTCAGTTTTTAACATGGCCAGGTTTATTCCTCATGTGGTTTTATTACAGTACTGGTGTAGCTGCCGATATATTTGGTGGTGATGCGAAAACAAACAGTGAAGTTTATACTAAGGGACTTGAGCATGCAAATGCTACTTCTGCCATTTTGAATCTTGTCACTTTTGCTTTTTCATTCACAATTCCTTTTTGGGTTGGTAAGATAGGAATGAAAATGACACACACAGTTTGCCTAATCATTGGTGGGCTGGGTTTAATTTCAGTAAATTTTATTCATGAACCCTGGATGCTTTATATGTCCATGAGTATGGTTGGTATTGCCTGGGCATCTATACTATCAATGCCCTATTCAATGCTTTCCGGAAGCCTGCCCGCCGAAAAAATGGGTATTTATATGGGCATCTTCAATTTCTTTATTGTGCTTCCTGAAATAATTGCTTCGTTATTCTTTGGAAAGATCATGGAGAATTTTCTTCATAATGACCGGCTGACTGCAGTACTCATTGGTGGCATACTCCTCTGCACAGCTGGCATCGTTTGTTCATTGATTGTTAAAGAATCAAAACATGGTAAGTGATATGAAAAAAATATTTTTTATCCTCTTAATAGTATTTGCAAACACTGCCAATGCTACGGATATGTTTGGAGTATATCCCACTCATTGGTGGGTGGGAATGAAAAATCCAAAACTGCAGATCGTTTTGCATGGAGAAAATATTAAACAGTATTCTAAAGTCAGTATAACTTATCCCGGTATCAAACTTGATAAAACAACAAAACTGGAAAGCAACAACTATTTGATTGTTGATATTACGATTTCTGTCGCAGCTAAACCGGGCAGGTTTAAAATAATTCTTTCCGGTAGCGGAATAGCTGCAGAAGATATAAGCTATGAATTAAAATCCCGCAGCAAAGAAAATGGTAAGACAAGAGTAAAAGGAGCTACATCAGAGGATCTGATTTATTTAATAATGCCAGATCGCTTTAGTAATGGCGATCCTTCTAATGATTTTTTCGCTGATATGAGGGATAAGGATCATGACCGCAATAATCCATTCGACCGGCATGGTGGTGATCTAAAAGGTGTGCAAAACCATCTTGATTATTTAAAAGATCTAGGTGCTACTGCTATCTGGATGACACCGGTGACTGAAAATAATATGAGCCGGACAATGGAAGGCGGTACAAGCCGCAGCACTTATCATGGTTATGCATTTACGAATCAGTATGAAGTGGACAAGCGATTTGGAGGAAATGAAGCATATAGATCTTTGATTGATGAGGCCCATAAAAAGGGAATGAAAATTATCCAGGATGCTGTGTACAATCATATCGGTAATGATCATTTTCTTTTTCGTGATCTGCCTGCAAAGGATTGGATAAATCAATGGCCAACCTACCAGAATACTTCTCATAAAAATCAAACACTGTTCGATCCGAATGCTTCTAAACTGGATGCAAAGATCACAGCCGATGGATGGTTCACACCTTTTTTGGTGGATCTAAATCAACGAAACCCTTTTGTTTCAAATTTTTTAATTCAGTATGCAGTTTGGGCTACAGAAGAATTTGGATTGGACGGTTGGCGGGTAGATACTTATTTTTATAATGACCCTGTCTTTCTTAATAAAATAAATGATGTATTACGCAAAGAGTTTTCGAAGATCACTGTTTTTGGCGAGACAGCAGTGAACCTTGTTGCCAGCACAGCTTACTATTCTGAAAATAATCTTACGGTTCCTTTTAAACATAATTGCCCGGGTGTTACTGATTTTCCTGTTATGTTTTCCATTCACAATGCGATCAAACAGCCATTTAGTTGGGATGGGGGAGTAAGTAGTCTTTATACAACACTTGCCCAGGATATGCTTTATAAAAACCCGATGAATAATTGTACCTCGCTGGATAATCATGACCAGGATCGCATTTATTCAATTGTTGGAGAAAATATGCGCAACTATAAAATGGCAATTGCAATGTTGTTTACCATAAGAGGGATACCGCAGTTCTATTACGGCACAGAGATACTGATGAAAAATTTTAAAGATCCAACTGATGCTGAAGTAAGAAAAGATTTTCCCGGTGGCTGGCCCGGCGATGCGCAAAACAAATTTGATGCATCTGGTAGAACTGCTGAAGAGAATGAAGCATTTAATTATGTAAAAACATTGGCCAATTTCCGGAAAAACTCATCCGCAATAAAAAACGGTAAGACCATGCAGTTTGTACCGGAGGATGGTGTTTATGTTTATTTCCGCTATACATCCACGCAAACAGTCATGTGCATTGTAAACTCGAATGAAACGCCGGCTATTATTGATCTTTCAAGATTTGCAGAACGGATGAATGGATTTACAAAAGCACTGGATGCAGCAACAGGAGCTACGTTCAATCTTGAACCTACATTGACGCTTGGAGAAAAATATGTATTGGTACTGGAATTGAAAAAATAATTTACAATATCGATTGCCAGATCAATCTATCCTTATACTTGGCATCCCATTTACCAATACCCGATTCAATTGATTTTAATAATCCTTTTGAATCTGTGTCTTTACCTTTTGTTGGTGCTGCAGGTGGTGCAGCGTTCGAAATTTCAAGACTTGTTGCAAACCATGTAGTATATAAACGGGGAACAGCTAACCCTAGTATCATGCCCGGTAAACCGCCAAATGATTCAGGGCCGGATGAAACGGGAATCTCTTCCGTATAAAAGGCAACTATTACTACTGAATCGCAGATACGGGTGATCGCTTTTTTACATTCGAAATTTGCAATGGTTCTTGTTTCGGGTTGTAGTTTCCATTCATATTGCGGAATGCTGTCGCTTACGAGAAACAGTTTTTCAAATATTTGTTTCTGGCTGGCTGCTTTTCCCATCTCAAGATCTTTATAGATCACATTGTTTGCACCGGGTGCTTCGCCAAAAAATCCCATTTTATTTTCAGGATTATCTTTCGAAGGCTTATATAGTGATTGATTGTTATTGAAGCTGAGCTCAAATAAATTCGTTTGGAACTGAGGAATTGCTTTTTTAAAAGCCTCCTCCCAACTGCCCATTTCTTCGTCTGTAAAATAAAGCCGGTGCACATTTGTTTTTCTTTCAAATTTTATTTTACCTGCAGTAATAAAATCAGTTTGCATTTGTGCCTTTCCCAAAAAGGTAGCACCACTAAACAGGAGTATTGAAAATAATTTTTTCATGTTATTTTATTTTTGTCCGGGACCTTTACTAAAGTTCCATATAAAGCTGACCAGCGCATAGCGACGCAGCACTTCATAAGTACGTTCGGAGATATAGTTGGATGTGGTCTGACGATCAAAGCCAATTTTCTGGTTAAGAATATCCTGTACTTCCAGTTTTATTTCACCCGTATTATTCTTAAATAATTTCAAACTTGTAGAAGCCGACCAGTTGTACACATCATTATTATTATCAAAGGCATCTGTTTTCTCACGCAGGTTTATATTAAGATTGGTGCCAATGCTGAATTTTTCATCCTTCCCAACATAAAAATTAAAACTATTGTTGATGTTTTGTGACCAGAAACTTGTTTTACGATTGTTTAATGAACTGGTGTTACTGTTATTGCTGAAATCGTAGTTGATATAAATGTCGTATTTACCTTCTTTATATTTTGAAATTCCGGGGCCTATACCATAACGGAAAGTGTTACTCTCATTTTTGGTTCCGTTTATAAAGTTAACGCTGCGGCTGCCGTTGCTGTTTATGCGGAAACTTATACGCATTTCTGGTTTTTTTATTTTATATCCATTGCTTATATAAAAACCATAATTATAAGTACCAGCAGTATTCACATATTGAACAATTCGTTTTCCTTCTGCATTGATCGTTTCACTGCTTACGATCGCTTTGTCGGTAAAACTAAAATTTGCATTTGCCCAGGTATTTCTACCGCTCAGTGTTTTGAAATCATTGTAATTAAGTCCAAAATTATGATTGTAAGATTGCTCCAGGTCGGGGTTACCAATTGTTAAATTCAACGGATCATTATTAACCACTAATGGCTGTATTTGGCTCATAGAAGGCGGCCTGTTGCTGCCATTGTAGTTTAATCCCAAACTTTTCTGTGGACCAAATTTATAAGTAAGCCTTGAACTCGGTAACAGATTAGTATAAGAATATTTACTGCTAAGCAGACCTGCTGAATCTTTTTGTGAATAAGTAGTACGGCCGATATTAAGACCGGCATTACCAGTTATTTTCTTTCCATTGATCTGGAATTTAGCACCACCAGTATTGGATAAAATATTCAATGAATAGCGGTTGCTGAATAGTTGGTTATAATCTTCATATTTACCATTGATCGCTTTATCGTATGTCTGCTGATCATTCAATGTATTATTAAGTCCGAATGTATAATTAAACTCAACCATTAATTTGGACGAAAATTTTTCGGTGAATACGGCCCTTGCCTGTGTTTTTAAATTGCGGCCCGTATTTTCTTTGTATTGCCGCAGAGAATCGAGGTCACTAATTGTCCCTGCATTATAGATTTGTGTATAGGAGTCAAAATATCCATCGCTACTCTTGTCACTTATTTTTTGCGAAGCAGAAACAGATAAGGTGCGACCGATCTTTTTAAATTTCTTTCTCCACAATAAACTTAGCAGGGCTGCTTCGCTATTACTGTTGGTGGTTAAATTCCTGATATTACGGTTTACAGCTTCTTCAAATTCATCATTGGTACCAGAGTTAGTAAACTGCTGGCGAATACTTTTTAACTTTTGTGCATTCAAGCGGATCTTAAAAGAAGATAATGAATCGATCTTTACATCATAAAATCCTGTGAAGAGATGCCTGTTCTCTTCTGAAATATTCCGGTGATTTTCGAAACTGTAATAAGCGGAATCGGGTAGAAGGTATTTATATAAAGAACCGCCTTCGGCATCATTGGTCTGTCTTTTAAAACTATAGTTGCCGTTGATATGAAATTTATCTTTCTCCCATTTATTACTGAAATGGGCGCCTGTCTTCAGTGAAACGGGTACTCCTTCGCCCCAGTAACTTTGACCCCAATCGCTAAATTCATCATCGTAGTCACTATTATTGATCGAAATATAACCGGCACCCATTTCTATATCGCCATCTGCAAAATCACCGCCACCGCCGAATTTATCATTGTCTTCCCAACCTAAACCGATCTTACCTGTATTGGACATTATACCATAGGCAGCTGCTTTCTTTTTTCCTTTAAATAAATTGAACATTGCTTCATTACTGTACCGGCCGTTGGTTCCAACACCCGGAGCTATTTTTCCGAAATAGCCTTTCTTTTTATCTTCCTTCAATACGAGATTAAGCGTTTTACTTTGTACACCATCATCTACACCGGTAAATTCTGCCTGGTCGCTTTTCTTATCGTAGGACTGTACTTTATCAATGGCATCAGCCCGCAGATTTTTTGTTACGATTGCCGGGTCGTCGGTAAAAAATTCTTCACCATCTACCAATACTCTTTCCACTTGTTTACCTTGTGCAGTTATCTTTCCATCTTTATCTACTTCTATACCGGGTAAACGTTTTAAAAGTTCCTGCACATTGGCACCCATCGCTACTTTAAAACTGTCGGCTTTATATTCAATTGTATCACCTTTTACAACTATGGCTCTATTCTGACGAATCACTATTTCTTCAAGCAGTTTGCCTGCAGAGATGATACTGAGTGTGCCAAGATCCTTCGATTCATTTTCTTTAATAACAACTTTATCTGTGTAGCTGGCATATTTTGGTCTTGATACGGTAAGAATATAATTACCGGGTTTTAATCCATGAATGGAAAAAGAACCATCCGGTTTTGTACGGGCAAATTTTACAAGTACAGAATCCTGTTCACGGATCAATGAAACAACTGCGTATTGCAGGTTCTTTTTTTCTGAAGTATCGGTAATAATTCCTTTTAAAGAAGATTGTTGTGAGTAGGCGGTTGCTGCTATAATAAATGCAAGCAGGCATAGAAATGTTTTTCTCATTAGTTGGCTATACGGTTTAGGTTGAGTGGTCTGGTTAAATGTGGATAGTGGATTTCAAAAGCGGGACGAATTTCCATCTTCTTATCCTTAATGCCGCAAAATAGATTCTAATTTTACGTTAAAGGATTGTATTTTACATGAACGGAAAAGAAACGAATTTATTATGACGCAACTTTCGAAAAAGTCCACACAAAAAAATGAAGAAAATGATCAAGGGTCTGTCCGCTCAAAGCCAGATAAGAAAAAATATGAGGAAGAAAATTTTATAGATACCTCAAAAGCGGTGTGGAATTATTCAATGCTTACGGATGAAGATGTGAAGAACTACCAGCAAGGCACCAACTATTCCCTTTATGAAAAATTTGGTTCACATTCCGTAGAAGTAAACGGTATATGGGGTATTTATTTCTGTGTATGGGCACCAAATGGAAGCTCTGTTTCTGTTGTCGGCAATTTTAATCATTGGTACCCGCATATGCACGAACTCTATGCCCGTTGGGATAATAGTGGCATCTGGGAAGGGTTCATTCCTGATTTCAAACTCGGAGAAGTTTACAAATATCATATTGTTGGCTATAAAAAAAGAGAACAGGCGAAAGGCGATCCGTTTGCCAACTTCTGGGAAAAACGACCTGATACAGCCAGTATAACCTGGGATTTATTTTATGAGTGGAATGACAAGGAGTGGATGAAGAAAAGAAAAAAGCATAATTCACTCGATGCTCCCTGGAGTGTGTATGAAGTGCACCTGGCAAGCTGGCAGCGACCGGATCCGGCGGATGAAGAAACTTACAACACCTATGCACAGATAACAGAACGGCTGGTGCCTTATGTAAAAGAAATGGGTTTTACCCATGTGGAGTTGATGCCTGTAATGGAACATCCTTTCGATGGAAGCTGGGGTTATCAGTGCTGCGGTTATTTTGCAGCTACTTCACGTTTTGGTGATCCCCAGGGATTGATGAAACTCATTGATGCCTTTCACCAGGAAGGAATTGGTGTGATACTCGATTGGGTGCCTTCGCATTTTCCATACGACACACATGGGCTATTTATGTTTGATGGTACGCATACATACGAGTATGCAGATATGCGCAAAGGATTTCATCCTGACTGGAACAGTTATATTTTCAATTATAAAAGGGGAGAAGTAAAATCATTTCTTATCAGCAGTGCAAGATATTGGTTTGATAAATTTCATATCGATGGCATACGTGTAGATGCGGTATCATCTATGCTGAAATTAAATTATTCAAGAACGCATGGACAGTGGGAACCTAACGAACATGGCGGTGATGGAAATTTGGAAGCCATTGCATTCATAAAAGATCTGAACGAAACGATCTTCCGTGATTTTCCCGATACACAAACTATTGCTGAGGAAGCAACAGACTGGCCTGGAGTTTCCAAGCCAACATTTGCCGGAGGGTTAGGCTTTGGTATGAAATGGATGATGGGATGGATGCATGATACGCTTGATTATTTCAAATTCGATCCATTGTTTCGTCAGCATCACCAGGATAAGTTTGCATTCAGCATGATGTATTATTATGATGAAAATTTTATGTTGCCTTTCAGTCATGATGAAGTAGTGCATGGCAAAAGCCCGATGCTTTATAAAATGCCGGGTGATGACTGGCAAAAATTTGCGAACCTGCGATTGTTATATACATATATGTGGACACATCCCGGTGCTAAATTATTATTCATGGGTTGTGAGTTTGGACAAACAAGTGAATGGAATTACAAAAGCGAACTCGATTGGCATTTACTACAACATGATTCACATAGATCATTGAAGGATTGTGTTACTGATTTAAACGCCTTATTAAAAGCAGAACCTGCTTTACACGAAAACCAATTTAATTTGTATGGGTTTGAATGGGTAGATCTGAATCACAGGGCAGAGAGTGTAGTAGTATATAGACGTAAAGGCAAGAAAACAAAAGATGACCTTTTAATTATACTAAATCTTACTCCAGTTACAAGAAATGACTGGGATGTGCATGTAGAAGGAAAAGCTTATACAGAAGAACTCTTCAATAGTGATTCAAAAAAATACTGGGGTACAGGTGATATTTATAATCCTGATATCCGCTCTGAGTTGGTAGATAAAAAAAGCAAACTTTATAAGGTTACTGTGAACTTACCTGCATTAGGAGCAATCATATTGAAATAAAAATCCCGCTTTTCAGCGGGACTCTTCTTTGTTCTTTTTACTTAATGAATCGAAAGTGTATCAATTGGTATGAGATGCATATATTTCTTAAATATAGAATCAGAAAGCGTTTTTCCGTTCAAAATTATTGAACCCCCTCTTATCTCAAGACTATAGTCACCGGAGATTAATCCATCTTTTTCCAATGCTTCTGCAAGTGGATCTTTTTTAAATTCAGCAGTTGCTGTATTATCAGTATTGGTTTGACGAATTTCTTGTATGTAAACTTTATTTTCTGCAACTCCTGATTTAGTATGATGAAGACTTGCAAGGGTAGGAGCAATAACCAATGAAACGATCGACATCAGTTTGATGAGGATATTCATTGAAGGACCTGAAGTGTCTTTAAAAGGATCACCAACAGTATCACCTGTTACCGATGCTTTGTGTGGTTCAGATTTTTTATAATACATCTGTCCGTTTATTTCTACGCCTTTCTCAAAACTTTTCTTTGCATTATCCCATGCACCACCAGCATTGTTCTGGAACATTCCCATCAATACTCCACTTACTGTTGCGCCGGCTAAAAAGCCACCCAATGCTTCTGGTCCAAATATAAAACCAATGATCAATGGAGAAAGAATTGCAATAGCACCTGGCAGCATCATTTTTTTAATAGATGCATCAGTAGAGATCGCAACGCATTTATCATACTCAGGTTTACCAGTTCCTTCCATAATACCCGGAATGGTTTTAAACTGGCGGCGAACTTCTTCTACCATTGCCATTGCAGCCTGGCCTACGGCACGAATAGCCAATGAAGAGAAAATGAATGGGATCATTCCACCGACAAATAAGCAAGACAATACATCTGCTTTATAAATATCAATACCTGTAATGCCTGCTACGCCAACAAATGCTGCAAACAAAGCCAATGCTGTTAAAGCAGCAGAAGCAATTGCAAAACCTTTACCTGTTGCAGCAGTAGTATTGCCCACTGCATCCAGTACATCCGTTTTTTCACGAACTTCTTTTGGTAGCTCACTCATTTCAGCAATACCACCGGCGTTATCTGCAATAGGACCGAATGCATCAATTGCTAATTGCATTGCGGTTGTTGCCATCATACCTGCAGCAGCAATTGCCACACCGTATAAACCTGCACATGCAAACGAACCATAGATACCGCCAGCCAAAACAAGTATTGGTAAAAATGTAGATTCCATACCAACAGCCAAACCACCAATAACATTGGTAGCATGCCCGGTACCACTTTGTTTAATAATAGAATTAACAGGGCGTTTGCCCATTGCAGTATAGTATTCTGTAATCATACTCATTAGCGTACCAACAGTCAAACCAACTGCGATAGCGCCGAGTACACCATTGCGGGTAAATTCATGATGACGTAAAATCATTGTTTCGGGTAAGATATAATATACCAATCCGCCACATGCAATTGCCGTTAATACAATTGAGCCCCAGTTACCCATGTTCAATGCTTTTTGAACTGTAGCTGTGTTTACACCTGCATTTTCGCTGATGCGTACAAAAAAAGTAGCGATGATAGAGAAGATGATACCAACACCTGCGATCATCATTGGCAACAGGATAGGTGCGAAGCCGCCAAAATTATCTATTGAAATTGTTTCCTGTCCCAATACCATTGTTGCTAATACAGTCGCAACATAAGAGCCGAAAAGATCGGCACCCATTCCTGCAACATCACCAACATTATCACCTACATTATCTGCAATAGTTGCCGGGTTGCGTGGATCATCTTCAGGAATACCTGCTTCTACTTTACCAACAAGGTCAGCGCCTACGTCAGCAGCTTTTGTATAAATACCTCCACCTACACGGGCAAATAATGCAATTGATTCAGCGCCTAAAGAAAAACCAGTTAATACTTCAATTGTTCTCAGCATCTCTTCGCTGTTAGCCGCTGCTTCAGGAGCAAATACCATTTTTAAAATGATATACAAACCACCTAAACCCATTACAGCTAAACCAGCAACACCGAGTCCCATTACTGCTCCACCGGTAAAAGAAACATTTAATGCTTTGCTTAAACTTGTACGTGCCGCATGTGCTGTACGTACATTGGCTTTAGTAGCCGCTTTCATACCGATATAACCTGCGAGTGCACTACATACAGCGCCAAATACAAATGCAAGCGAAATACTCCAGTGACTGTGTGTATTACTCATACTCATAACACCCAGCAGTAGTCCAACTATAATAACGAAATAGGTAAGTATTTTCCATTCAGCTTTTAAAAAAGCCATAGCACCTTCAGCAATATAATTGCTGATTTCTTTCATACGATCGGTGCCGGCATCCTGCTTCGACACCCAATTGAATTTTATAAGTGTGTAAAGCAAGCCAATGGCACCCATAACAGGAACGAGGTAAATCAATTTGTCCATAATCTGATATTAGGTAAAACGTTGAGTTATAATATGCCCCAAAGCCTTTCTTTGGAGGTCGGCAAAGATAGGGGTTGAAGGGGAAAAATGGCGATTTGGGGTATTTATGTTGATATTGTCTGTCATTGGGAAATTGCAGCCTTAGCTGACTTGATCGGCATGACGGAAAAATCTTTTTGCAAACCTTTGCAGAAGCAAAAATTTTAATCAATCCGTATATTTCCTATTGCATACATCGTAGATGCTGCTACTTTTGTCCTGCGATTCACTTGTTTGATCTACCAATATCCCACCTGAAAAATACCCTGAATATTTCCGTATTTAATTTTTAATTCGTAAACCCATACTCATGAAAGCTAATCGTTTCTCTACCCTTGCAAAGGGGTTGGTTCTCGCATCTTTAATTATTTATTCCTGTAAAAAAACAGACCTCGGTACAAATGATTCGGCCGATGCATTTGGCATCGTACCATCAATAAATGCAACCCAGGAAATAACTACTTCACAACGTTTAATGGACTGTTCATCCGATTGTATTAATCCGGCCGGTCCTTTTGTTGAACGTTCTGCAATGTGCAGCTCAAGCTGGGGTGGACCTAATTCTGACTTTCATACGAAAACAGTTACGTATGTAGCTTATAATACTGCAACAGACCTGGTAGTAAAAGTTACTTATGTAAAAAGCGGTAAGAATACAAATGCTTCAGATCTTGTTAGTGCTACAGTTAACGGAGTCGTTCGATCTGTTCCAACCTTAGCAAGCGGCGCAACAGCTGAATTTACTTTCCCATTGCCTACTGGCTGGAAAAAGTGTGATGTACTTTCTATTGGCATTCACCAGGAAGGACAGAACTCACCAATTAACATGAACTGCTGGTATAGCCTATTTGAAATTTGTGCAGCCCGTTGTGCTACAACTTTTGAAGGTGATGCAATATCATGCGGTACTGAACGTGAAGCGATATATACTTTAACCGCAGAAAGTGATATGAGTTATATAAAAATGCAGGGAGGCCTTACAAATTTTACTGGTGCAAATGCTGATATTGAATTTTTAGAAGGCGGTGAAAATCTAACCTATTCACAATCTACACCAGGAGGAAGCAGCAACAGGATAATAAAAATTCAAGGAAGTATGTCAGCTTGTGAAAGAGTAAGAATAAGGATCAGGTGGAATTCAACTAATACCGGTGGAGTGATCACAGGTAGCTGGTCAGTGAAAGATGCAAACGGAGTTGAAATAGCTCCTTCAGTTGCCGGGTTGACTTGCGAATAAAAAAACAGGTGATTAAAAAAATATAACCAGGTCATTTTATAGTGGCCTGGTTTTTTATTTTAAGGAAGTTCATGATCTATCAATAACACGAACGGCAATTGTTTAAATAGGTGGGGCGAAATAATAAGCCTACCTTCCCGAAATGCCAGAAGACAAAATTGTACAGTTCGTTTTTTTTGAAACAGTATTGGAAAGCAGTGAGTTTATTAGTGAATGGGAAAGATTTGTTCGTTCCGAAAATCATGATGTGAAAGTGACGCTTCAGCAGACGCCTGCAAAAAATGGGTTTAAATATATAGCTCAGCATTATTCTGTAACTGACGAATTCAGCTTTGTTTTTTTCAGACCCAAAAGATCTGCAAAAATTGCTGAAGTGGAAATCCGGGCAAAAAAAGCCGGAGGTTACCTGCTTATACAGGAAGAACAATTGAAAAAAGCAAAAGCGGATGAATCTAAAGTCTTTGTATTTCTTATTGACAGACCGCATGATTTTTCATCTTACAACCAGTTGATGCCAGACGTAAAGCTTAATATTTACGAAGCATATTATGAAAACTGCCAGTATGCATGCATCCTGGAGTTTTTTGTAAAGAATTCAGCGGTTGATGAGCTTCGTGAGCAACTGAAGCAGGTTACCGCGGCCGAAATCGGAACTTATACCGAATGTGTTTTGCAGGCAACTTAACCCTGCCATGATCTTTTATTTAAGAAATTACTCACATCTTATGCGGTAGATAAGTTTGAAAAAGGGGTCTGCCTGAAAAAGACTACCTTTATATAAATCTGCCGGGCAAAAAGCAAAATTTTCTCTCTCATTAGCTTTCGCAATTCTCAATAACCAGCGGATAATTTAATCACTAAAAATTTATTTATACATGGCTGAATCATGGAATAAAAAGGAACGGGAAAAGAAAAAACAAAAAGAAAAAAAGGACAAAAAAGAAAAAATGCAGGAACGAAAGGATAATGCATCGAAAGGTAAGAGCCTTGATGACATGATGGCCTATGTGGATGAAAATGGAAATATTTCTTCAAAACCACCAGATCCACGACGTAAAGTGGAAATAAAAGCAGAGGATATCGAAATTGGTGTTCCAAAGTATGTGGAATCAGAACCGCAGGAACGGACCGGTAAAATCACTTTTTTCAACCAGGAAAAAGGATTTGGATTCATTAAAGACATGGTTACCCAGGAAAGTGTTTTTGTACATATCAATAATTTACCTGGACCAGTAAAAGAGAACGATAAAGTAAGTTTTGAAACTGAAGGCGGCCCCCGGGGCCCGGTTGCAGTGAATGTGAAAATACTAGGTTGATAATTGGTACAAACGACTTAGCAGCGATAGCAAACAGCGTTTATGTTCATGCCGGCACCAACGGAAGCGAACAAAACGATATCGCCGGGTTTTAATTCATGACCGGTTACTTTATTTTTTATCACCAAATCATATAGAGTAGGCACTGTTGCAACAGAACTGTTGCCAAGCCAATGTATGCTCATAGGCATAATGTCTTTTGGTATTTCTTTTATGCCGTACAGTTGGTAAAGTCTTTTAATAATTCCATCATCCATTTTTTCATTTGCCTGGTGAATGAAAACTTTCTTCACCTGTTTTATTTCTACATTACTTTTTTCAAGACATTCTTTCATGGCAGCAGGAACAAATTTCATAGCATATTCATAAACCTTGCGGCCTTTCATTTTTATATAACGTACACGAGGATCGCTACCCGGATTATAGGCTATACCCATGTTAATATAATCAACTTCTTCTAAAGAATGTGTTTGCGCTGCGGCACCGAGTATACCTGGTCCTTCAGCTGCTACTTCATTAAATTCTATAACAGTTGCACCTGCACCGTCGCTGAATATCATACTGTCACGGTCATACATATCTATTACACGGGACAAAGTTTCTGTTCCTATGATCAGCGCTTTTTTTGCCACGCCTGCTTTAAAGAAAGCATCAGCCTGAATTAAACCCTGCACCCAACCCGGGCAGCCAAATAAAATATCATATGCAACACAGTTAGGATTTTTTATCCCTAAAGCATGTTTGATACGGCTTGCCAGGGATGGCACTGCATCAGTTTGAATAGTATGTTTAAACACATTTCCGAAATTATGCGCCACAATTAGTTGATCGATCTGTTCCGGGTCAGTACCGCTATCATCGAGAGCCGCTTTGGCGGCATAATATCCGATGTCTGATGTATTCAACTCATCGGTGGCATATCGTCTTTCTTCTATGCCTGTGATCAGCCTGAATTTTTCAATGATCTCCTCAGGATCTTTATCAAGCGCCTCTTTGTCTTCGCTGTAAAAAAGATGCTTTGCGAAATCTTTATTGGACTGTATAAAAGGAGGGATATATGAACCTGTTCCGGTAATAACTGAACGATGCATATTCAAAATACGATTAGTGATGGATTGAGTAAATTCTTGTATTAAAGTTAACTCCTTAAATGATTAATTTGGCTTTTATCCAAAAAAAATAGCCCGATGGCTATTGTAAAAAGTTCTGTTATCGGTCAATATCTAATTGGTTTCAACCGCAACAGTAATATCCCTGATCGCAAGCATAAAATCATTGCTCATTGCAAATTCAAACTTCCGGTTGGCAAGTAATTTTTTACTTTGATCATCTTCCTGCAGCAGCATTACAAGATCACTTGCAAGCGGCATGAGTTTGGATGAGATAGGAATACGTCCGTTATTAATTTCAATAGCGGAGAAACTGAATTTTATTTTCCGGCCGCCGGCTGCTCTTTCAAAATCGGTGTGATTCATCGAAAGCGATTGTTCACCCGTGGCTGATTTCTTGATTAATATGTTTATTACGGGGAGGTATATTTTCCAGGTCTGTCTGAACATTGTCGGTAATTAAGTTTTTATTTTAAACGTCAATAAAAAATCAAATAAACGGCTATGGCTTTTCATCGGTAAGGCGGGTAAAAGATAGCCCATTGAAAATACGTGCCAGTCCTGTATTCTTTGTCTTTTTCCATTCATCCAGGTTAGCACTGCTTACGATGCGCCAGAAATTTTTTGATTTCAGTTCTTCGTAATCAATAGCCTGGATAAAAACTCCTGCAACGGTATTCCGGTCTTTAAAATGAATATTTACCGGAATATCTTTCCTTTTCTTTTGTTCAATATACTCTTCAATTTTATCAGATGTCATAAGAAAAAAAGCTTAAATAATTAAAATGAATCGATCGGCTTTTAAAATAGTTATTGAAAGGTAACGATTTTTACCATTTATCCTTCTTTGGTTTTGCTTCATTTACTACCAGGGGGCGGCCATCATTCATGGTGCCATTAAGTTCTTTGATAGCTTTTTCAGCATCTCCTGAGTCGGATAATTCAACAAAACCAAAGCCTTTGCTGCGGTTAGAAAACTTGTCCATAATTACTTTGGCAGATGAAACCTGGCCAAATGGGGTAAATAATTGCATTAAATCCTGATCTGAAGTTGCATAGCTCAGATTTGAAACATAAATGTTCATTGTAAAAATTTAGAAATAAGAAATACTTGAGAAAAATGCAGAGTAAAAGAAGGAGTATCTGAAAACAAATAATGTTCGATTACAGGAGCTATAAAACTCAAATTGTCGGGACGAAGGTAGGTTTAAATTGCCCATTATCGCCTTTTATTTTAAGTAACAACCAGTTGGAGAGCACTTATTGTATCAAGTGTTAGTCGAATAAGTATTGCATTGCAGCATTTTATAAAAGTAAAGGAAGTTATCTCCAACGAAGTTCAGATTAGTGATTACAATCCAATCAGCTTCTTTTACTAATAACGATGAGGATCTTTCCGGATTTGTACGGAGAAAATTTACCTAAAGCATTAATAAAAGATTTGGGCGTAAAATATTCTAAATCAATGGCCGTTTTATCAATGTAGATGAGTTTCATTTAGCTGGCAAATAAGGCAACAGTATTCTTGGTTTGGAGCAATAAATTGTCAAAAATCTTATACAAGGAATGATTTTTGCGATTACTTTTATCCTTACGATTTGCTTTGATTAGTATTAATGAAATTTTATCTTGTGTTAAGAAACCAGTTCAATACTGTAGTCCAATTTAAAACAAACCCTATGAACCGCTACTTACTCACTGCAATGGCCATGCTTGCAACATTAGCAGGCTTCAGCCAAACATCAGCCACACAGATCAGCTCTATTTCAGTGGTACAAGCTATACCTGTTAACACAGACAGTGCCGAATATTTTTACCAGAAAGGATTATTGGAAAAACAAAATGGCCGTAAGATGGAAGCTTATAAGAATTTTTCAAAAGCTATCCGTTACGAGGCCAGCAATAAAAATATCGTTACTGAACTGGCCAATAGCTGTCTTGACTTACGAAAATATAATGAGGCAAGAGAAAACTTTAAAAAATTGGTTGAGTTGGGTGATGCAACAGCAGCTAACTACAAACAACTGATGATGCTCTCGTATAACCTGAAATTGAAATCAGATGTTATTCCATATGCCAGGAAATTGAAAGAACTGGATCCTGCTGAAAAAGTAGATTATTATATTGGACGTATACATTATGATGATGATAATTATGGTGAAGCCATCAAATATTTAAACTCAGCAGCAAAAGAAGATCCGGCTAATGCAGAGATTCCTTATCTCATAGCTCATAGCTATGCCGATATGATGAACTATAAACTGGCGATCCCTTATTTCAAAAAAGCGATCGAAATGGATTCAACAAAGAATTTCTGGATGTATGAGATGGGGTTGATTTGTTATGCTATACATGATGATCAGAACGCCTTAAAATATATTCTGCTTGCTGCAGAGAAAGGCTACAAAAGAGATAATGATTACCTGGAGAACCTCGGTATTGCTTACCTGAACGCAGGTAAGCTTGAAGAAGGTGTAAGTATCCTGAATGAAATTCTTATTAAACGCCCCAGCGATCTGAATATCCTGAACATGATTGCTGAAGGCTACTATTTTAAAGGCAAATATCAAATGGCTATTGATTACTGGGATAGAATGCTTGAGTATGACAAGGAAAACGCTTCAGCACTTTATATGATTGGTATGTCCTACCAGAAAAAAGGAGAGAAAGAGAAAGGCGTTGCACTTTGTGATAAAGCCATTGAAATGGATCCTTCGCTTAGTAACCTGAAGCAGAAGAAGCAGATTATGGGAATGTAGTGCAGCCGATCAGTCAGCAATTTGCAATCAACAGTCAAATACTTTTAAACCGTAAAGTCTTCGCTTTCCGGTTTTTCTTTTTTAATCAGGTAACTATGATAGTGTAAACTGTAAAAACTGCCGGCTGTTGACTGCGAACTGAATAACTGTCTTACATTCTTTCAGGAACTCTTATTCCCATTAAGTGCAGGGACGATGCAATTATATTTGAGGTCATCTGGCTTAGCTGAAGACGTAATTGTTTTTTTTCTTCACTCTCTGCATTCATTACTGAATGTTCTGTGTAGAACGAATTAAAAAGCTTTGCCAGTTCAAATGCATAAATGGCAATTACAGATGGATTGTGTTCTGCGGCTGCCTGCTCAAGTATTGTTTGATATTGTTCTTGCTTGATTAGTAAATTTTTTTCTAATGGAAATAAACTTCCGGGTCCTGGCCCTTGATCCCTGATCTCTAAACCTTTTCTTAAAATAGACTTTATCCTTGCATAAGTGTATTGCACAAATGGTCCTGTAAATCCATGAAAGTCGATTGACTCTTCAGGATTAAAAACCATTCGCTTTTTAGGATCAACACGAAGCAGGAAGAATTTCAATGCACCCAATGCGATCGTATCATAAAGCTCTTTCAGTTCATCTGTGGTAAAGTCTTTTACTTTCCCAAGTTCTTCGGTTTTATTTTTTGCAACCATTACCATTTCATCTACTATATCATCTGCATCCACAACAGTGCCTTCGCGGCTTTTCATTTTACCAGTTGGCAATTCCACCATTCCATAGCTCAGGTGGTAAATATCATCGGCATAGGGAAGTCCCAGTTTCTTACAAATTAGCTGAAGCACTTTCATATGATAGTTCTGTTCGTCACCAATCACATAAATACTCTGATCAATTTTATATTTATCATATTTCTGCTGTGCCAGCCCAATGTCCTGGGTTATATATACCGATGTACCATCTTTTCGCTGAACAATTTTCTTATCGAGACCTTCGGCGGTTAAATCGATCCACACACTATTATCATCCTCTTTTACAAAAACTCCTTTTGCAAGAGCTGCTTCCACAGCTTTTTTGCCTAACAGGTAAGTTTGACTTTCATAATATATAATGTCAAAATCACTTCCAATCCTTTTATAAGTAATATCAAATCCTTCATACACCCAGCTATTCATTTTTTCCCATAGATCTATTATCTCAGGTTTGCCCGCTTCCCAATCTACCAGCATTTGTTGTGCAGATTTCATGATAGGAGCTTCTTTTTCCGCCAGTTCTCTTGTCATTCCACCTGTTACTAATTCTTCTACCTGTTTTTTATATTCATCATTGAATTTTACATAATAGTCCCCAACAAAATGATCTCCTTTAATGCCTGTTGATTGAGGAGTATCGCCATTTCCGAAAAGCTGCCATGCGATCATGCTTTTGCAAATATGAATGCCCCGGTCATTTACCATACAGCTTTTAATTATTTCGTAACCGTTTGTTTTCAGAATTTCAGCCACACTCCATCCAAGAAAATTATTCCTGAGATGCCCGAGGTGAAGTGGTTTATTAGTATTAGGAGAGGAGTATTCTACCATTACCTTTTTGCCGTTCGAAGGTTTGCTGCCAAACCTACTATTACCGAAATTTGTTTGAAGAAAATCTGTCCAGTATGGATCTGCAACGGTGAGGTTCAGAAAGCCTTTTATAACATTGAAGCCTGTAAATAATTCGCGGTTATTTTTCACAAGGTTTTCACCCAGTTCATTTCCTAATTGTTCCGGCGTTTTTTTTAAAGACTTTACAAATGAAAAAAGAACAACGGTGTAATCACCTTCAAATTCCGGCTTTGTTTCATTTACTGTTATACCCTCAACAGGAACCTTTTGGTTATACAATTGTGCCAGTGATACCTGTACTGAATCCTTTATTTTATTTACGATTGACATTAGTTGTAGTTAGCCGGCAAATTTACTGCACCATTAACTATAAACCATAAACCAAAAACTATAAACTTTCGGATTATCTTTGCGCCTTTATGCGCCGACATATTCATAATGTAAGAGACCTTGTGATACCAGTGGTAGATTTTTTCTATCCGCCTTTCCGCAGTTTAATGAACCTGCAGACCTTTCGTTATGCAGCCTGTGGAGGGCTTAATACATTTGTTGGATTTACGGCCTGGTATGTCTTTTTCAAGTTCGTACTCAGGGAACAGAACCTTGATCTTGGCTTTTATGAATTCAAGCCTTACAGCGGAGCGTTGTTCATGTCTTTCTTTATCGCTTTTCCTTTTGGTTTCTTCCTTATGAAATATGTGGTCTTCACTGATTCCCGGATGAAAGGTAAAGTGCAGATCGTAAGATATTTTCTTTTATATCTTATTAATCTCTTTCTTAACTATGCATTGCTGAAATTCTTTGTTGAAATACTTTTTATCTATCCCACATTTGCGCAGATCATTACTACTGTTTTGCTGATTGCTTTCAGCTATATTTTTCAGCGCTACTTTACATTTAGGGCTACACCTGTAGAGGAAATTTCAAAACCGGATTAAAAGCTGAAGGGTATTGTCTGCACTTTTACGGCAAGATAGCCGCTGCAGTTACTTCTTATTATTAATTGTTGTTGCAAAGGAAAAATGCCGGTTAGTTTTAAATCATTCACGACTCCTTCACTACGTATCCCTGGAATCCATTCCTTATTCAGTTGTGCATTCATCATTGTTTTTGCATTATTGATGTATTGCGAAAGATCGAACCGGGTATATTGGCTGATCACACTTAAAATTCTTCGGTTAAATAACCAATCGGCTGCTTTAAGCAAGGCATCCTTGGTTTTAATATCAAATTCCATATTCTTTATTTCAAACATTTTTGTTTGTTCATCATATACAGGTTTCCCAACGAGATAAGCGGTACCTTCTTCATCACCACCAAACACAACCTTTACAATTATTTTTTCATTGCCTGCACCCATCAATTTGCATTGCTTTATTACAAATTTCTTTTTCACAGGTCCTTTATCAATATCAAACTGCCGCCCATTGATATTTGCATTCAGCAATGAATTCAATGAATCATAATTCAACACCGCGTCAAGGAAAATATTAAAACCGCTTTGCCCGTTCACCGTTTGTAAATAAGGAACAGTAGAAAGAACTTCTATTGGTTTTTCAAAACTTACTACAGGTTTCGCTGAAAGACCCATAAAAATTTTCAAAGAATCCCCCTGAGCAAGCAGGTTGTTTACCTGCATACGTTGGGGGTTCAATTGTAAATATCCTAATCCCGGCAGCGTATATATTTTGCATAACTCATCCCACAGCAATTGTACTTTTGATCTGATATCAGTAATGCCATAATTTTTTATCAGTTCATCCTTTGCAAAATCAAGCTCCGATCTCAATCCTTTCATTACCATCTTTGTAATGTCTTGTCCCCAAAAACACATTTCACATTTATCGAGTGCAACAGGTTCTTCACGTTTTATATTGAGGTTGATCTTGAAATCAGGGGTTACAGTTATTGCATTTGTAAATAATATATTCACCCTTCGTTCATCCTCATTAAAACCACAGCGGCAGGGCGGTGTCCAGGGCGAAACAGCAGTACTGCTCATACATACACGGGTACTACCGGTAATTTTATAGTAACCTGTAAATCCCAACTGCAAAGTGTTCACTGCAGCTTTCAATTGCAATGGGCTGCGCCGGAAACTATATTTATATCGTGTATCACAACCTTCATAGATCCAGTCATTCGGGTAATTAGGAGAAGTGAAAACCGTGTCAACATTTTTTTCTGCATAAGCAAACAGAGGATTCAGGTTTACCTGCACAGGAATATTGATCTGCGATTCGGGTAATGAATCAAATTTAAAATTGGTGCGGCTGAGATTAGGTTTATCGGGATTGATCTTCGGCGAGCATGAAAACAACCCGCCACTGGTTAGTAAAAAGAAAATGATCTTTATTATACCATCTCTAGTGCTACTATGGATCTTTTGTTGCGGCGCTCCGTTCATCGGTTGGATTTCTTTTCAGCAATATAAACAGTGATGCCATACAATTAGTATGGCATCGCAAAAATTTATTGAAGTATTAAGGAAATTACTGCCATCCGCCTGCGGGCATTTCCTTAGGCTGTGTCATACTGAACCAGTTACCGCATCCATCATTAACAATACATTCAATACCGTAAAATTGTTCCTTGGGTTCCGTAATATTCACACCTTTAGCTTTTAACTCTTCATAGGTGGCCCGGCAATCAGGTGTATGTAAAACACCTGCGCCCATAACACCTTTTTCAAGCAGCAGTTTTAATGCTTTTTGTGTATTATCATCCCAACCCATTTGACTTAGATCACCTGCTGCATTCATCAATACAATTTCAAGATCTGGTTGTTCCGGCGGATTGAGTGTAAGCCAACGCATCCCATTGTCCATTTTAACATCAGTGTTGACTTTAAAGCCAAGTTTATTTACATAAAAATCATACGCTTTTTCCTGGTCGGTGACGAAGAAAGAAGTATGAGAAAGTTTGGTTACCATAAAATAAAATTTAGAAAGTAAATATAGGATTCGAAAAGCGTAAAGACTTATTGATTCTTGCTTTACTGTGAATGGTCAATGGTGAATTGTGAATTTCGAAACATTTATTAACTATTGACAATTCACTATTCACCATTCACGATCTATCCAGTTTATAATTTTCAATAAAGCAATGAGGAATCGCTTTCTTCGGTTGGGCTTTTTGTTCCATCTTTTTCTTGTATGCCATATTGCGATAGTACTGTGGCGCAAACCCAATTTCTTTTTTAAACAAGATGCTGAATGAAGTAATGCTTTCAAATCCAATTTCATTACATACTTCTCCCACTGGCTTATTTTCTGATAGTAGCTCTTTGGCTTTGTCTATTCTTTTTCTTGTAATGTATTCAAGCGGTGTCTTTTGATAAATACGACGGAACAAACGGTGAAAATGAAACTTGGAGATAAATGCTTTCTTTGAAACCTGTTCAAGATCGATTGACTCATGATAGTTTTCGTCAATATACAGTTTGGCATTTACTATCCGCAGGTAAGTATCGTTGGTGAGTGTTTGCAAGACGATACAAATTTATTTATTTAATTCACAATTCACCATCCAATGAATACCAAACTTATCAGTGAGCATACCAAACCGGGAGCCCCAGAATACATCGCTAGGTGGCATCGTTGCCTGCCCACCTTCAGAAAGCTTGGCAAATAAAGGATCTACTTCAGCGGGAGTATCTACATGCACTGAAAGTGAAGTATTGCTGCCTTTTACAATTCTACTTTCGTCAAAAGTATCGGAGATATAAAGAATGGTTTCACCAATCTTTAGCCGTGCATGCATGATCTTATCTTTCAGGTGTGGCGGTACTTCCATCGGGCCATCACCCATTTTTGAGTTCATAATTACTTCGGCTCCTAATACTTCTTTGTAAAAATTAATTGCTGCTTCGGCTTCGCCGGGAAAATGAATGTAGGTGATGATGTGCATGATTTCTTGTTTTTTATTTGTGAATTGGCAATGGTGAATAGTGAATGGTTTGTTTCCAATAATTCTATTGCCCATTCACAATTCATCATTCACCTATATGTTTCTCGGGTTCTTCCATTGCTTAGCGAGTCTTTCGATCGTTTCGGTTATTCGCTCATTTCTTGTTTCTTCTCTTTTCGCAGTTACGATCCATTCGATATATTCTTTTTTATTGGTGAATGAAAGTGAATTGAAATAATCCGCTTCCTTTTTGTTTTTCTTTAATGTTGCTGCCAGATCATCCGGAAGTTTAACTTCTTTCGTTTTAGGGTTTACCCATTTAAATATTTCTCTTTCCTGCCGCGGTTTTGTTTCTTTCTTTTTATCCGCTTCTGTTTTTGCACGGAAACCAAATGTGCTCCATGTATCATCAAAAGATATCAAACTTATCCAGGTGAGTTTATCTCCTTCAGCGAGTAAACAATCCCAACCTTTGTCCCTGTTCAGGTCTGTTTGAAGTTTCGATGTTCCTTTCGGATAATATACCCAGACCATCACAGCCGGTTTCAAAAGCTTCATTACTTTACTCATCTGTTTTTCCATTTGTGCCCGGTTAAGGACAAACCAATGCACCTGGTTATATTCTTTTCCTGATTCAACTATTTTCACTCCTTTAGGCAGCCCGATCAATCCTTTTTGAAATTCAGAAGGTTCATTTACCGTAAGCAAAGTATCACCGGTTTTTATTTTTAATTTTTGGGAAATGGTATTGGCCATACAGTTTTATTTGGGTTGTGAAAGCTAAGGTAAGAGATGAACTTTTCAAAGGGTTATTGATTCTTGCTTTGATTTATATAGGTATAGTTCTGATTATATAAAACAAGAAAAAGAAACAGATCACCAGTTTTAGAAATGAACCAAGGAGAAACCCTGCAAAAGAACCCAGGGCAGCTTTGAATGATTTTTTTGAATCCTGGCCGCCGATCATTTCACCAATAAATGCGCCGGCAAATGGCCCGATGATAACACCCCAGGGCCCCATCCAAAAAGCAGCGAGAAAACCGAGTGTACAACCCCATACTCCATATTTCGTTCCCCCGAATTTTTTGGTTCCCCAAATAGGAATGAGATAATCAAGAACTAAACTAACTACTACGATGGCAGCCCATATTAAAAGGAACTTTGTAGTGAAAGGATTTGGGTCTCTCAATTGTTGAATCAATAATCCTGCATAGGCGATAGGCGGACCGGGCAATAAGGGTAAAAGACTTCCTGCAATACCCACTATGCAAAGAATTATTCCCACTATGATCCAAAGCCATTCCATTATTCCAAAGTTAGTGTTGATTAAGATAAAATGTGAATCAATGGGGAAAAGCCATCCGCCTGCAAAACTCAAAGCCTGACCGATTTAAACCGTTATCCACCGCTATTTCTGACAATTTAGCACTACGAATGCCAATGGCACTATCATTGACTATCAAGACCTGAACTTAAAATTCATATACAAATGGGAAAGATAATTGGAATTGACCTTGGAACAACAAATAGCTGCGTTGCCGTAATGGAAGGTAACGAGCCAGTAGTGATCGCCAATGATGAGGGCCGCCGTACGACCCCTTCTGTAGTGGCTTTTCTGAAAAATGGCGAACGTAAAGTGGGTGACCCGGCCAAACGCCAGGCTATCACCAACCCGCAAAACACCATTACGAGTGTTAAGCGGTTTATGGGCCGCCGTTTTGATGAGGTGGATGAGGAAAAAAGCCACTGGAGCTATAAGGTAGTACAGGGTGACAATAATACCGTACGTATTGACATAGATGGCCGTTTATATACGCCACAGGAGCTCAGCGCCATGATCCTTCAGAAAATGAAGAAAACGGCTGAGGATTACCTGGGACATGAAGTGAATGAGGCCGTAGTAACCGTGCCTGCTTATTTCAACGATGCACAGCGCCAGGCTACCAAAGAAGCCGGTGAAATTGCAGGTTTGAATGTTCGTCGTATCATCAATGAACCGACTGCCGCAGCGCTGGCTTTTGGGCTGGATAAAAAACACAAAGACCAGAAAGTAGCAGTGTTTGACCTCGGCGGTGGTACGTTTGATATTTCTGTATTGGAACTCGGCGACGGAGTGTTTGAAGTAAAATCAACCAACGGTGATACACACCTCGGTGGTGATGATTTTGATAAAGTGATCATGGATTGGCTGGCGGCTGAATTTAAAAATGATGAAGCAATTGATTTGCGCAAAGACCCGATGGCTTTACAGCGTTTGAAAGAAGCTGCTGAAAAAGCAAAGGTTGAATTAAGTTCATCTTCAGAAACAGAGATCAACCTTCCTTATATCACAGCAGTTGATGGTGTGCCTAAACACTTAGTAAAGAAATTAAGCAAAGCAAAATTTGAACAGCTTTCTGATAAATTATTTGAGCGTTGCCTGAAACCTTGTGAACAAGCATTGAAAGATGCGGGTTTGAAACCATCTGAAGTGGATGAGGTAATTCTAGTAGGTGGTAGTACACGTATCCCTAAAGTGCAGGAACTGGTGGAGAAATTTTTTGGCAAAAAGCCAAACAAGAGTATCAACCCGGATGAAGCAGTTGCAGTAGGTGCATGTGTGCAAGGCGCTGTATTAACCGGTGAAATAAAAGATGTGTTACTGCTCGATGTAACTCCGCTTACACTCGGTATTGAAACAATGGGTGGTGTGTTGACTCCATTGATCCCATCTAACACAACCATACCTTCCAAGAAATCAGAAACATTCAGCACAGCAAGCGATAACCAGCCCGGAGTACAGATACATGTATTGCAGGGTGAACGCAGCATGGCAAAACATAATAAGAGCCTGGGTATATTTAACCTGGATGGCATTCCGCCGGCACCACGTGGTATACCGCAGATCGAAGTAACATTTGATATTGATGCAAACGGAATATTGCATGTAACAGCAAAAGATAAAGGCACAGGTAAAGAGCAGAAGATACATATTGAAGCAGGTTCTGGTTTAAGCAAAGAAGAAGTGGAAAAAATGAAAGCTGAAGCAAAAGCAAATGAAGCAACCGATAAAGCAGAAAAAGAGAAAGTAGAAAAAATGAATACTGCTGATAGCTTGGTTTTCCAAACGGAGAAGCAATTAAAAGAATACGGTGATAAAATACCGGCTGAAAAGAAAACAGTAATTGAAACTGCAGCCGCTAAATTAAAAGAAGCACATAAGGCAGAAGACTTAGCAGCTATTGATACAAGCATGAAAGAACTGAATGATGCATGGATGGCAGCAAGTGAGGATATGTATAAAGCTTCACAGGAACAAGCACCGCCACAGGCAGAAGGCGATGGACAGGATACTGGATCGGCTTTTGATGATAAGAAGAAAGAAGATAATGTAGAAGATATTCCGCATGAAGAGGTGAAGAAATAAGAATTAGGATTTTTAAAATCGATTTTGATAGAAAGCCTCTGAAGAAATTTAGGGGCTTTTATTTTATGTGGTCAATAAACTAATTAATATGGAAATAGAAATTTTTACTCTTTGTGATTTTGCACAGGACAATAATAGCAAGCTAACTGTAGTAGGAACATTTGACTCAATCAATTCAAAGCAGTTTCCTTATGTTCATGGAAATTTTTCAGTTGCATGCAGGCTTCGTTTTTCAGAAAAAGAAATTGGTATTCGTGATATGCGGTTACGTTTTATTGATGGGAAAGGAGGTGCTAAAACCCATAGAAGCACAAATGAATGTTACGCAACCACAAAACGGGCAATACACTGCTGCTACCCTTGTTTTTAATTTTGGACAAACAAAATTTGAAAAACCCGGTCGCTATTCTTTTGAACTCTATATCGATAATGAATGGAAATCGGGTTTGCCTTTGTTTTTAAATCATATTGCATAGGAAAGTCTTACCCGTTGCTCACCGTGACAACACTCAACATTTCCGGCGGGCTTTTTGTAAGATTTTCGCCGGATTTAATTTTTGATCCTTTTATATGAATTGGATAGACTTTATTATTCTATTTATAATTATCATAGCGGTAATTCTTGGTTTTTACCGTGGCTTTATCCTCGGCGTATTAGATCTTATTACATGGCTAAGCAGTTTTGTACTTGCTTATCTTTTTTATCCCTATACAGCGATCGGGCTTGATAAAATTGGCAATCTCGGTGTATGGCGTTTACCGCTTGCTTTTCTCTTAACAGCATTAGTTGCAAGGATACTTATTGGATTTATTAGAAATCTTATTGCCCGCAACATTCCAGCAGCGGCAAATGAAAATGGTATCAACAAATTCCTGGGTATCATTCCCGGCATTATCAATGGAGGCATTTATGCAATAATATTTTCCGCATTGTTGCTTTCATTTCCTCTTAGAGATGGCCTTACGAATAATATTCGTGAGAGTCGTTTCGGACCACAACTTGCAATGCAGGCAGACTGGGCCAACCGGAAACTGGCGCCTATAATGAATGATGCGATCAGGCAAACAATGAACAGTCTTACGATTCAACATCCTGAATCACATGAAAAAGTCAATCTTCCATACAAATTTGATAGAGCTAAGGTGAGGGCAGACCTGGAAGCAGAAATGTTGGTACTGGTAAATAAGGAAAGACAAAAAAATGGATTACAAATATTGCAGGCCGATCCGGAAATGACACAGGTAGCAAGAGCACATTCACAGGATATGTTTGTAAAAGGATATTTTTCTCATAATGATCTTGAGGGTAAAGATCCTTTTCAAAGAATGCGGGATGCAAATGTTCGTTTCCTGGATGCCGGGGAAAATCTTGCATTAGCACAAACCTTAGAAATAGCGCATAATAACCTTATGAATTCTCCCGGTCATAGAGCAAATATTTTAAGTCCTCATTTTCACCGGTTGGGAATTGGGGTATTGGATGGCGGATTTTATGGTTTGATGATCAGCCAGGAATTCAGGGATTAGTTTTTTCTTTGATCAATCCATGTTTAGTAATCATCAAATTTTCCACTAAGAAGAAACAGACTTGTTGCTACTATAGTAATGCCATAGGCTTTAAATGGTATTCTGTATTCACCGCCTTCAATTTCTGAAAAGAAAAAAATAAATAACAAGCCTGTAATGGCGAGTAACAATCCAAGGCTTCTACGTGTGATTTTATTTTTTGTCTCGGCAGTATCCATCCCGGCACCATAACCGAGGAAAGCAGCAAATACACCTGATACTCCGAATAAAGCAACAAAGGCTGCATCAGAATAAAACCGGCCGTTGAGAACAGCAACAACAATATCAAACAGAGTTACAAAAACCAGTATGCCAATGATATAAATCAGTGCAGTCACCAGGTGTTTGGTTTTGTTCCAGGCTTGTTTCATTTTTAAGTATAATAAAGGTATCGAATGATACCTTTATTATACCTGCAGTACTTCGTAATGATTCCACACGAAGTATAAGATATTATCAAGGAGAGGAGTGTTGTCTTCCTGTAGATCAAACTAATGTTTTTGCTTTCTCCAATAGCTTATCCAGGTTCTCATGTGCCATACTGAATCCTTCTTTGAAGCCCATCTCTACAATTTTATCCAGGTCTTCTTTGCTCTTGAAATTTATTTTTACTGATACTTTAGTGGATGCACCAGTGCCCGCAAACATTACATCCCATAGCATTGTTGGAAGTTCCTTATTAGGATTTCCTTCTTCATCACAAAACAGATCATCACTTGTAAAACGTTTTTGTGGTTCAATTTTAAAATAGTTGAGCATACACCAATGCTGTTCACCTGCAGGGCCACGCATATAATAATGCCAGCGACCACCTTCACGGAAATCCATCGTCTTAGTTACAGCTTTATATGGGAGAGGAGCCCACCATTGATCCAAAAGCTCAGGTTCTGCCCATGCACTCCATACCTGTTCAAGTGAGCCATCAAATTCTCTTTCTGCATGCATTTGATTGCCGCCTGGGGCAACGTTGTAAGTCGTTTGTTTCATTGTTTTGTTTTTAATGCTTTATCAATTTTATTGAAGCCACCAATCCAGCCGCTTTCATAGTTATGAATTGAATCAGGATTTAAGTTTTTATGTTCAAAGATCATTTTGGTTTTTTCTCCGAAAGCAAACAGGTTTACTTCCACCTGCGAAATATGACCCGGTTCGCTTTTCCATTCCCAACTGAATACAAGCTTACTTTTTTTAACTATCTCAATAAATATACCATGACATGCATGTTCTGTTAAATCAGAATCTTTGAAATTAATTTCATAAGCACCACCAACTCTTAGATCAACTTCTGCTTTCTGTACTGTTCCATTTGGATCAGATCCAAACCAAAGCATCAGCAATTCAGGTTTTGTCCATGCCTGCCATACCAATTCTACCGGTGCATCAAAAATTCTTTCAATGCGGACCTTATTATTTTGCATTGCCTTTCTTTTTGAGCGTTGCTAAAAGAGTATCGAGTTGGTTAAAGCGGCTTTCCCATATTTGGCGGAATGGTTCAAGCCAGTCAGCGACTTCTTTCATTTTTTTTGCGTTTAAATAGTAATAGATCTCCCTGCCGTTATGCTGTTGTTTTACCAGTTCACATTCAGTGAGCACTTTAATATGTTTAGATACAGCCTGCCTTGTAGTGTCAAACTTTTCAGCCATTGCATTTGGTGTCATAGCTTGTGTTGCTACCAATACCAATATGGCTCTTCGTGTCGGGTCGG
Source organism: Bacteroidota bacterium (assembly GCA_005882315.1). Lineage (NCBI taxonomy): Bacteria > Pseudomonadati > Bacteroidota > Bacteroidota bacterium. The sequence continues at coordinate 538,511 of VBAR01000003.1, read as the reverse complement.
CTATTGCCTGGAAAACATCACGTCTCATAGATTTAAAATTTTCGTGCAACTATTAGGTTGCAAATATATGCAACAATTTGGTTGCGCAAAATATTTTTGTAACAAGCAAAAAAAACCTGTTACACTTGCGTATAACAGGAATCAATATTTTCTTTTTTAATCCTTTTTTGTATCAGGTGTTTCTCTTCCCGGTCTTACTTCAATATCTTCTTCTGTCATTGCCTCCGCCGCCGCTATATCCACCACCACCACCGTATCCTCCACCTGGTGGTCTTCTATTGAAACCACCACCGCCACCACGGCTATCTCCACCCGGACGTTGCCCACCGCCACCACCTGGTCTATCCTCAGCTTCTTTTACGATCAGTTCTTTCTTGCCAAGAAAAATTCCTTTAAGCATTTCGATAGCTTCCTGGCCATCGGCAGCATTTTCCATTTTTACAAATCCAAAGCCACGGCTTTTACCTGTTTCCCTGTCCATAGAAACCTTTGCTGAAACTACTTTTCCAAACTTTTCAAAAATTTCTTCCAGTTCTGCATCATCTAAATCATAGGGGAGGCCAGCGACAAATAAGTTCATTGAATAAATTTTTATAAAATTACTTCCTAATCCTCAATATGTTCATATTTTCTTTTCTACATATGTGTTTATTAAACCCGGATCAATAGCCCCATGTTTTCATAATGATGAGGTTATCTTTCATACAGTCCAACGGTAATCTACCCTGGTAGCTTTCTTGTTCGATAATGAAATGCTTTGTGCCGCCAACTTTTTCGCCAAGCTCCAGTACTTCTTTAATATTTACAATTCCTTTGTCCAGTATACAGCTTTCATATTGGCCGTCCTTTTCTCCTTTATCCGTTTTTATCTCATCCTTCACATGCATGCTTCTAAAACGTCCGGGATACTTTTTCAGCCAATCCTGTGCACGGGCACCTGTGTGGTACATATTCCCGGTATCCAGCTGCTGGACCACTAATTTGGGGTCCGTGTTTTCCAATATCAATTCGTATACAGTTTTGTCGCCAAGCTTTGTACTGAATTCAAAATCATGGTTATGATAGCCAAATTTCATACCCGATTTCTTACAAAGCTCCCCGCTTTTATTAAATATTTCCATGTACTGCTTCAGGTCATCGGCAGTTTTACGCATACTCTCATTCAGCGATGGGCTGATAACAATTTCCTGCCCCATTTCAGCTGCATCCTCAACGGTCCATTTCCATGCATCGGTGAAATCCTTCTTTGTTTCATCCCAATGGTTTTTATCCATTACCGTATGTCCACTCGGCATTTTCAACCTTAGGTCATGTAGTATTTTTTTAAACTCCTTAGCTGGGAAGCCATAAAACTTCCGGTCTATATAATTGGCATGTTCAACATACTGGTATCCCATTTCTGCCAGTTGCTTCAATGTGCCAATCGGGTCGATTCTCATAGCATCTCTTACAGAATACAACTGAATACCAAGCAGCCCTTTGTCTTTTAATACTGAAAAGAGATCGCTTTGTAGTAAACCTAAACCTGCGATAGTAAACGAACTGTTGCGGATAAAATCTCTTCTGCCTCTATTCATAAAATATATTTGAGAATGAATTTAAGTGATTAATAAATGCTAATAAGGAAGAGCAGAAAAAATAAAGCCATCCGTCGTTAAATGGATGGCTCTAAAAAAATAAAATTGATTTATGCGCTGCCTAAAATAACAAGTATTGCATATATAATTGCAGGTAATGCTGGTACCCATGCTAATGCTCCCCAGAAAACCCAACCCAGTAACCAGAGAATTAATGTGATCCAGAATTTAGTATTGATTTCTCCCTGGTGTAGGTATACAGCCAGGGGAGGTAATAAAATGGCAAGTATCAATAAAAGAAAAGTGTTTGTGTCAGTTTCATAGCCCTGCTCTTTAAGAGCCATTAAAGTTTTCAATTCGGCTTTAAGATGTTTCAGCCGCATTTTCTTTTCTTTTTTTGAAAGCGATTTAAACTCTTTCGCTGCAGCAGCCTTTATTTCTTCAGGTGTTGGTTCGGATGCTGTAATGGACACCGGGACTATTACGGCAGCGGTTAAATTATTTACTGATGGAGTGAGTAATAAGATGGCGAAAAAAAGAGCAATATATTTTCTCATAGTTTGGAATTTTTCCCGCAGGGCAGGAAGGTTTTTGAAATAATTTCTTGTATAAAAATATTCAATCTATCCGAGGAAGGCAAAAAAATAGTCACGCCAAAGGCGTGACTGACTCATTTAAATATCAACAGATGTGAATAGTTACATAATGTCAAGTGCTTTTACGAAAGCAGTTGTCTGGAAAGGAAGGATCAATGTCAACCACTCCCAGTGAGTATATATTGCAAACAATAAAGCAGCAGTTGATCCGAGAAATACAAGCCACCATAATGCTTTGTTCTTTGAATTGGTCTTGGTCATGTTTAAAAATTTGATGCAAATGTAAGGGAGAGAACTGAATTGCAGATTCAGGATTGAATATTTGTGGTTTTTTTTCTAAAAAAAAGAAAAGCAACCAATGATACAAGTAAAGCTCCGAAAGCAAAAAGGAATTTGAGCCTTACCAGCAAATGATAGAAATCTATCCCATCAACTGTCGCAGGGTCATTCAACCATTTGATCAGATTCAGGTTTTCATAAATATCAAAGCCCCATGCGAAAAACTGCAGCAAGGCAAATAAAAGAAGTAATGACTGAACCAGTTTATTTCGGGTTCTTTCTCTCGCCATCATGCAAAGACAGGCCAACCCCGGGAAAACACCGGCCATAAAAAGAAAATCAAAATGGAGATGGTAGCCGACTACGGTTCTTGTTTTATCATCCAGGCCCGAAAGCAGGTTTATCAATTCCTGTTTGTCCAATTTCAATTCAAGATCTATAATCGTAAATAATTTGCCATTAATTATAAACTCAGATTCTATCCATTTCATGCAAAACATACTGGCCAAGGCCAGTCCAAGGCAGAAAAAGAAAAGTTTTTTCCAGCTGAAAACGTTTGCACTCATAGAAATTCAAATTAACATGAATATAAAACATTGTTCATTCGCATATTTTTTTATTTTCGTTATCCCTGTGATTGCAGCGCAGGAATGAGTGTTTTCACAACGAACCAACTAAAATGCATCTTCATTTTTTTCTGCGCTTTCATACAGAGTTAGGTCAGACCTTATGGATGAACATAAAGTCAATGGCTGGCATTGGTGAACTCGATGTAAAAGAATTGCCACTTAAATATCTCAACTCCGAAGCATGGGAGCTGGAACTTGATATTACTCAAGGTCAAAAGAATTTTCAATACAGTTATTTCCTCAAAACCGCTGAAGGTATAATTGTGAATGAAGGGGAGACGGCACGCCAGGTTTATTTACAAAACTCAAATGTAGCAGCTATTGATATCATTGATACATGGAACCATACGGGTGAGTATGAAAATATTTTTTTTACCCGACCATTCAGTGAAGTATTATTTCATAAACTTCATAAAGAGAAGAAAACGAAAAAAGGATTTGAATCCGGTCAGTTGTTTCGTGTAAAAGCTCCGTTACTTAAGAAGAATGAAGTGATAGCCATTGCAGGCAGCGGTAACGAATTGGGTAAATGGGATACAGTAAATCCATTGGTCCTTTCAAAATTCGGTGATTGGTGGTATATCAATACAAATGTTCCCGCATCCGAATTCCCACTTACTTATAAATATGGTGTTTACAATATTGCCAAAAATGATTTTATAAAATTTGAAGATGGGCAAAACCGTTTTCTGAATATAAAACCAATTGAAGGCAGAGCTACTATTGTGCATGATGGATTTGTACATCTGCCTAATAATACCTTTCGTGGGGCAGGGGTTGCTATCCCTGTTTTTGGGCTACGCAGTAAAGATGGTTTGGGTATAGGTGAATTCAATGATCTGAAACAGCTGGTGGATTGGGCAAAGACCACAGGATTAAAAATGATCCAGCTGCTCCCCATCAATGATACAACGGCTACCTATAAAAAATCTGACTCATATCCTTACGCTGCTATTTCTGCATTTGCATTGCATCCTGCTTATATCAATCTTGAAACTGTTGCAGGTAAAGATTATGCCGATCAACTGGAGTCATTAAATAAGGTGAAGAAGAAGCTGAATAAGGAAACAGGAGTGGATCATGAAATGGTGATGAAAGTAAAGACGGGTGTACTAAAAGAAATTTATGAACTGGCTGCGGAAGAAGTTTTTGAACAGGATGATTTCAAATCTTTTTTTGAAGACAATAAACATTGGATGGTTCCGTATGCTGTGTTTTGCTATTTGCGTGATAAAAACAAGACAATAGAATTCGGCAAATGGAAAATGTATAAGACTTATAATGAAAAAGAAGTTGCTAAACTGATCTCTCCCGGTTCCAATTCATTTAAAGCAATTGCCTTTAATTATTTTGTTCAATATCATTTACACACTCAACTGAAAGAAGCAACTGATTATGCACATAAAAAAGGAATTGTTGTAAAAGGGGATATACCTATAGGCATTTATCGCAATGCATGTGATGCATGGGTAGAACCTGAGTTATATAATCTCGATACCTATGCGGGGGCACCTCCTGATCATTTTGCTGTGAAAGGACAAAACTGGAGCCTGCCTACTTACAACTGGAAAAGAATGCAGAAAGATGGTTATAGCTGGTGGAAACAACGCTTTGCACAGATGAGTAATTATTTTGATGCATTCCGCATCGATCATATACTCGGCTTTTTCCGCATTTGGAGTATTCCTTCGGAAAGTATTGAAGGTATAATGGGCAGATTTGTTCCGGCCGTAGCCATTCATATCGGTGAGTTCGGACAAAATTTTATTCCGTTTGATTACGACCGTTACTGTAAACCTTTTATCACTGATGATGTGTTGAACGAATATTTTGGTGAGCTGGCTGAACAGGTAAGGTCAGAATTTATTTTAATTGGAGAAGATGGTTCAATGAATTTGAAACCTGAATTTTCCACTCAAAGAAAGGTAGAGGAATATTTTGGTGATAAAGAACTGACGGATGAAAACAAAAAACTCAAAGAAGGATTGTTTGATCTTGTTTCAAATATTATTTTATTTGAAGAATTGGATTCACAGCAAACCCGTTTTCATTTTCGCATTGCGATGGAAGATACTGCTTCATTCAGGTGTCTGCCTGATGATGTACAGCAAAAACTGAAAGAACTGTATGTAAATTATTTCTTCAAACGCCAGGATGATTTCTGGTACAGCGAAGCGATGCAGAAATTGCCTCACCTCAAACGAACCACTAATATGATGATCTGTGGTGAGGATCTGGGAATGGTGCCGCATTGTGTGCCGGATGTAATGGAGCAGTTGGGCATGCTGAGTTTAGAAATTCAACGGATGCCTAAAAAAACAGGTATTGAATTTTTTCATCCGAATGATGCGCCGTATTTATCTGTGATCACTCCATCTACACATGATATGAGTACTATTCGCGGCTGGTGGGAAGAGGATAGGGCAAAAACACAACATTTTTACAATCATATTTTACAGCAGTGGGGCGAGGCTCCTTATTTCTGTGAAGCATGGATAAATCGTGCAATTGTTTTGCAGCATCTTAATTCGCCTGCTATGTGGAGTATTTTCCAGTTGCAGGATTTATTAGGAATGAGTGAAGACTTGCGCCGTGAGAATCCTCATGAAGAACGGATCAATATTCCTGCTGACCCCAATCACTACTGGAATTTCCGTATGCATATTACACTGGAAGATCTGCTGAAGGAAAAAGAGTTTAATGAAGAACTGCGTGGATACATAGAACATTCAGGACGATAATAAATGTGCAGATTTGCGAATTGATTAATGTGCGAATTACTTTAAACAATGTCATTCCAAAAAAAATGCGCACATTCGCACATTACTAAATCCGCACATTAAGTGTTATGAAGATCACTGCTCATCCATTCAATCTCAAGTTCCGTCATCCATTCACCATTTCAAAAGGTACAAAAACACATCAGCCTACATTAGTTATTGAGCTGGAGCATTTCGGTCTGAAAGGTTATGGTGAAGCACCGGCTATCAGGTACTATAATATTACGGTAGAAAAAATGGTTGAAGATTTTGAACGAAAAAAGATCTTCACAGAAAAATTTGCTTTCACAGAACCGGAGCGTTATTGGCATTATCTCCATCATTTGATCCCGGCAAATCCGTTTCTTGTTTGTGCGTTGGATATTGCTGCATGGGATATGTATGGCAAACTCAAAAAGAAAAAGCTCTATGAATTATGGAATGGAGATATTTCAAAAAATCCTTTGACGGATTATACTATCGGTATAGACAGTATTGAAAAAATGGTGGCAAAGTTGAAAGAAAAGCCGTGGCCCATTTATAAGATCAAAGTAGGTACAGCAGATGACATTGCAATTGTAAAAGCTTTACGTAATGAAACGGATTCTATCCTAAGAGTAGATGCAAATGCAGCATGGGATATACAAACTGCATTGAAATTGATTCCCCAACTAAAAGACCTGGGTGTGGAAATGGTGGAACAACCACTGGCAAAAGATGATTGGGAAGGGATGAGAATCTTATACAAGGAATCTTCTTTGCCTTTGTTTGCCGATGAAAGCTGTGTGTTTGAAAAGGATGTTGAAAAATGCGTTGAACATTTTCATGGTATCAATATCAAACTCACTAAATGCAGTGGTTTGACACCAGCTTTGCGAATGATAAAACAGGCAAGAAAACTGAATTTGAAAGTAATGGTGGGATGTATGAATGAATCTACTATCGGTTCTGCAGCTGTAGCTCACCTGCTTCCATTTATTGACTATGTGGATATGGATGGCCCTTTATTGCTCGAAGAGGACCTTGCAGCAGGAATTGGGTATGATTTTGGTAAGATATCGTATTCCGAATTACCGGGATTAGGTATTGAATACAAAGGGCTTTTCACAAAAGTTTAGTTGTAGTCATTAACATAGGGGGATAATTTTCAATTTTTAAATTCGTTATTCCTTGTGTGACAAGTTTGATTGAGAGATACCTTTGTAAAGGCTTTAATCACTGACCATGAAAAAATTGCATTCTTTAATTATTTGTCTGTTTGTACTTGCTTCGTCAGAAGCTCAGCAATTACATATCGGTGTATTTGGCGGGCTTGCGGCATACAATGGAGATCTTACAGATAAAATTTTTCCAAAGAAAGTAACCAATGGTGCCATTGGGATTACGGCCAATTATGAATTTACTGAACAGATTTTCTTCCGCGCCGGGTATACATATGCAATTGTTGGCGGTGCCGATCGTTTCAGTGATAAACCTGAACTGGTTGCCCGCAATCTTGCTTTTGAAACACAGGTGCATGAATTCAGTCTTGTTGGTGAATATTATCTTTTCAATTTGTATGAAAGAAAATTATCACCTTATGGTTTTATAGGGTTGGCATTGACGAAATACAATCCTTATGCATTTGATGCAGCAAAGAACAAAGTTTTTTTGCAACCGTTGAGTACAGAAGGGCAGGGAATTGCCGGTTACCCAACTAAACCTTATAAGCTCACTCAAATGGCTATTCCTTTTGGCGGCGGTATTAAATATGCTATCAATGATAATTTGCGGATAGGTCTTGAATTAGGGATGCGAAAATTATTTACCGATCATTTTGATGATGTAAGTGGTTTTTATGCAGACCCGAATGATTTACTAGTCGCAAAAGGTCAGTTGTCTGTTGACATGAGTTACCGTGGTGATGAAGTAGTATCTGGTAGCCCTAGCTATCCTACAAAAGGTTTTGAAAGAGGAAGCCCCAATAATAAAGACTGGTATTATTTCACTGGCATACATTTTACATTCCGCATAAATGGAAATGGTGGAGGAGGCGGCGGCGGAGGTAAATCCAAAATGGGCTGTCCCACTAATGTATTTTAAAAATATTTGAACTTTAACAAAGGCTGTTCTGATAGTATCGTCGGAACGGCTTTTCTTTTATCAGCAATCGATTCTCAGTTAACTTTGCATTTTAATCCATAGCATGGCATATAGAAATCAGCAACAGTTTATTGAAACATTGGAAAGAGAAGGCGAATTGCTTCGCATAAAGACTTATGTTAATCCTAAACTGGAAATGGCCGAGATCACTGACCGCATAAGCAAACAACCCGGTGGAGGTAAAGCATTATTGTTTGAAAACACAGGCTATGATTTTCCGGTGCTGATGAATGCATATGGAAGTGATAGAAGAATGTGCCTGGCACTTGGTGTGAATCATCTTGATGATGTAGCAAAAGAAATCGAGAGTTTATTTAAAATGCTTGCTTCACCGAAAGAAGGAATATTAGATAAATTAAAATTACTGCCAAAGCTCAGTGAGTTTGCTTCCTGGATGCCGAAAGTAAAAAAAGGCAGGGGCGAATGCCAGGAAGTGGTGATGCAAGATCCTGATATTACAAAACTACCTGTCATTACTTGTTGGCCAAAAGACGGTGGGCCATTTGTAACATTACCCGTTATTCATACCAAAGATCCTAATACAAATACACGTAACGTTGGTATGTATCGCATGCAGGTATTTGAACCAACACTTACAGGTATGCACTGGCACAAGCATAAAGTATCTGCCAAACATTTTAATGAATATAAAAAAATGAATAAACGTATGCCGGTTGCAGTTGCATTAGGCGGCGATCCGGTTTATGCTTATTCTGCTACCGCACCATTGCCTGAAAATGTAGATGAGTATATGCTGGCAGGTTTTTTACGAAAGAAAAAAGTGGAGCTTGTAAAATGTATAACACAACCGGATATTGAAGTGCCTGCTGATGCTGATTTCATTATTGAAGGCTATGTAGAACCCGATGAAGAATTGATTTGGGAAGGACCGTTTGGTGATCATACAGGTTATTATTCATTACCCGATTGGTATCCCCGGTTTCATATTACTGCTATTACACATAAAAAAAATCCTGTTTACCCGGCAACAATAGTTGGTATACCGCCGCAGGAAGATGCCTGGCTTGGCAAAGCAACTGAACGGATCTTTTTAGCACCTATAAAAATGACACTGGTGCCGGAGATCGCTGATATGGATATGCCGGTTGAAGGTGTGTTTCATAATCTCGTCATTACAAAAATTCATAAAGACTATGCAGGGCAGGGACAAAAAGTAATGAATGCAATGTGGGGTGCCGGGCAAATGATGTTTAATAAAATACTGGTGCTTGCAAGCGGCGATGTAAAAATTCAGAACTACGAAGAGTTAGCAAGAGTTGTTTTTAAAAATCTGAATCCAGCTACAGATATTTATTTTTCACAGGGACCGATGGATGTGTTGGATCATAGTTGCAGCAAACTGGGCTTTGGAGGAAAGATGTGTATTGATGGAACTTTTAAGTTTGAAGAGGAAAAGGACAGTAGCCAGGATTCAGGATTCAGGATTCAGAATTTGAATATTGAAAATTTAAAAAATAGTTTTCCAGAAATAAAATCTGTGAATGCTGAATTGCTTCTAAAAGAGATACCCTGCATCATTATTTCTGTTGAGAAAAACAGGAAGGGGCATATAAAAGAATTACATCAACAGATTTGCGCATTGAAAGAAACTGAAGGCATCAAAATAATTTTATATGTGGAGCATACGGTGAATGCAAATGATCTGGCAATTGCTTTATGGCGTTTTTGCAATAATCTTGATCCGAAAAGAGATTCTGTGATAAGCCATAGATCAACCGGAGCTTGTATGGGATTAGATGGAACAAGAAAAACAAAAGAGCTGGATGATTTTCACCGTGATTGGCCGAATATTATTGTTGCTGATGATACAACTATAAAAGCTGTGGATGAAAAGTGGAGTGAATTGGGAATCGGGAATTTTATTTCTTCACCTTCATTGAAATTTAAGAACCAGATGTATGGTGAAGAAGCAGTAGTTAACCCCCTGTCCCCCTAAAGGGGAAACATAGGATTGATGTTTCTGATTATTTTCGAATTTCAAACTATGCAAATCAAAAAAGAAAAAATAGATCTAAGTTCCCCTTTAGGGGACAGGGGTATCAATGTATTAATGACCGGCGCCGGTGCTCCCGGAGCTGCCGGTATTTTGAAATGCCTGTTTCAGAATCCGAATATCCAGGTAATAGCCGCAGATGCAAACCCCGATGCAGTTGGCCGCAGGCTAGTAGAAGATTTTGTAACGATCCCTTATGCACACAAAGAAAATTTTATTGAAACAATTTTATCTGTTTGCAGGGAAAAAAATATTCATGTGCTGATGCCGTTGGTAACAAGAGAATTAATTCCATTATCTCAGCATGTAAAAGAATTTGAAGCAAATGGTGTAAAGCTGCTTGTTTCATCAGCAGAATCACTGGAGATAGCAAATAATAAAAGCCGGCTTTACCAATTTATTGAATGGCGGGGAATTGATCTGCCTGTATATCGTGTTGTTGAAACGGTTGAACAATTTGAAATGGCTGTTAAAGAATTAGGTTATCCGGAGAAAGAAGTTTGTTTTAAACCATCTGTATCCAATGGCAGCCGCGGGTTTAGAATTCTAAGCAACAAGATCAATAAGCTTGATCTGTTATTAAATCATAAACCTGATTCAAAATATATGACACTTGAAGAAGCGGTAGCAATTCTTTCTTCAGGTTTGTTTCCGGAGTTGCTGGTAAGCGAATATTTGCCGGGTGATGAATATTCTATTGATTGTCTTGCCAATCATGGAGAAACAATAATTGCTTTACCTCGATCAAGAAAGAGAATGATCAATGGAATAAGTGTGGAAGGTGAGTTTATAAAAAATGAATCCATTATCAGCTATTGTTCTCAGATCATTCATGAATTAAAACTGCATGGCAATATTGGTTTGCAGGTAAAACAATCTGCCGCAGAAAAATACCTGCTGCTTGAAATTAATCCCCGTGTGCAGGGGACTATTTCTGCTGCATTGGGCGCAGGTGTAAATCTTCCTTTGCTCGCAATAAAACAGGAACTTGGTTTGTCTATTCCTTCCCATGAATTGAATGTAAAATGGGGAATTAAGTTCTCTCGTCACTGGAGCGAGGTATTTTGGTGAAAATGCTGATATTGGATATTGAGATATTAAATATTCGGAAATCAAACCCTTTAACAATTTATCCTTTCAGCCGTCATCGAAATTAAAATATCTGAATATCCAATATCCCAATATCGTAATCTCTCAATATCCATTTAACTTGCATAAAACTTGGAACCCATGAAACGAATAAGTATAGGCATGATGATGGCGTTGGTATGTGTGACAGCCTGTTCTCAATCATCAAAAACAAAAACCGAGAGCAAATCCTCAAATGCTAACAACACATTACTTTGGAAGATCAGTGGCAAGGGCTTGGAAAAACCTTCCTACCTCTATGGCACTATTCATATGATCTGCGGTGCCGATGCGGGTCTAAGCAATAATTTTAAAGATGCAATTGCAAAATGTGACGAGGTATATCTTGAGATCGACATGAGCAATATTATTGAAATGATGGGGGCATTGAGTTCTTTGACCATGCTTGGCGATACAACTCTTGAAGATCTGTACACTCCTGAAGAATTTGTAAGAGTAAAAAAGTATTTTGAAAAGACCAGCAGTATGCTGCCTTTTGATATGCTGCAGAAATTTAAACCTATGCTTGCAAGCGGTCTGCTTGAGCAAGGCGGTATGGAATGCGATGATGCAATCGCTATCGAGCAGGTTGTAATGGAGCAAGCGGCAGATAATAAAAAGAAGATAAGCGGTCTTGAAACTATAAAATACCAGGCGGGCATTCTCGACAGTATACCTTATAAAATGCAGGCGGCACAGTTACTGGCTTTTATTGATAGTTCGGAAGCAGGGGCAAAGAATAATGAAACGGAAGCATTGATGGATGCCTACAAAGCACAGGATCTTTCTAAGTTGGAAGAACTGATGATAAAAACAGAACCCGGCATGCTGAAGTATTATGATATTTTATTGTTTAACCGAAACAGGAACTGGGTTGCTAAATTAAAAGACCTGTTGCCAAAAAAATCAATGGTGATTGCTGTTGGAGCCGGTCATTTACCCGGAAAGAATGGTGTAATTAATTTATTAAAGAAAGAAGGATACCAGGTAACTCCGGTTGATAATAAGATCACAAAGACAAAAGAGATTTGAGTGAAATGATTTTGCAAATACTTTTGTTGCCTGCAGGTGTTTTCTGTCACCCGAATTTTGCTTTTAGTTGTTCTAATTCTGTCTCAGTTAAAGCGTCATTATAAAGTTCGTTCACTTGCCAAAGTCCACTTGCTTTTATTTTGTCCTTGGTTGAGTGATTGCCTAACCATTTGTCTGTTGGTTTTATATCTGATGCTTTTGCTAATGTTGAAACTATTTTACTTTCCCAAAAAAGTCGGTCATCTTTTGTGTCAATTTCAAACACACAAAATGAAAGATTGGTCTGAACGTAATTGCTAATCATTTTTTCAATTTCCTTTTCAAAAGGCAGGTCAAGCAATTTTAAGTTTTTTTCTTTGTCAACCCTTGAAGTCGTGTCAAGTTCCCAAAGATTTAAATAAGCACTATTGTCTTTGTTCAGAAAACAGCGTCCAATATTTTTTCTAAAGATGCTTCTATTTTTATTTTCTTTTACAAAGTGTTGTTTAAGTCTGGAACGTAGTTGGTTAATTCCTGTATGTGTACCAACTCTTACAATTCTGTCAAAGGCTTGATATTTTTCGCCACTTTCAAAAATAATGTAAATACCATTCTTTGGAATTTCGTTAATGAATTTGTCAAACGGAAACGTAAACCTTTTTTGCTGGTTGAAAAGTTGATGTAATTCTAAAGCACTATTTTTCATTGTCTATTTTTGTTAAGGAATTTTACTCTTTCACCTTGTCTTAGTCCGTTTAATGGGTTTTGAAAGTGTGGAATACAGTTTATGATTGGTTTGATATATTCTTGTCCTGCCAAAACCATAAATTCATCATTCTGCAAATCTGTTTGTTTGGAAAGTTGCTCTACAACTTTCTTACCCCAATTTACTTTTTCTTCGGAAGTCAATATTTTAAGTCCTGGTTTTCTTTTTGCTTTTGGAACTTTACTTAGTGTTACGTTATATGGTTCAATTTCTTGGTCAATGTCAAGCAGATGGTGAAGTGCTGAAAGGATAAAAATCTTGTCAGGGTTTTGTTTATTAGCAAATGCCAAACTGCTTTTAAAAAGTTGGCTGATGTATAAATCTTTCGCCTTCGCCTTTTTGTCACCCTTTTGAGAAACACAAGCTATCAATATTATTTTCTTTGTCATAGAAGTGGGGTCTGTTCTACACTTGCAGGCAACGGCCAGAGCTTGCTGCTGTGCTGGTATTTTATAATGTCCAGCCCGGAGCCGCAGCTGATTGAAAATTGTGCGTTCGGCATTTTCGGTTTGTCATTGATGTTGTTTGTCATGGCACGAATTACATACTGAAACAAGCCATTCAATTGGTTCTTTCCCAATATTGTATTTTGCGTATCTCTTATGATGAACCTGTGTCGCCCGACCACCACAAAATACGCAACGCCAATTATCTCTCTTCATCACAACATAACATTTCCTCTTCCATGCTTCCGATTTTAGATAGTCATTGCGATAATAGTCACGCCTTTGTTTGCGTCTGTGCTCAAAAACAAACTGTTTTAATACAAAGATTGCAATGGCAAAAAGTATTAAAAGCAGTCCTTCCATATTTCAGTTTTGATTTATGTAATTAGTTCTGTCGCAGGCTCTTTAATTTTCCAGCTTCAAAATTTATTTCTAAGTCAGGCACATAATTATTCCTAATCTTATAACCCCAGTCTTCAAGTGCATTCCCGTAAGAACGTAATTCAACATTATCAGGTTTGCCTACAAGTATCCTTACAGAATCTTTTGTCATACCTGTGTGTAAAGTCACATTTCCTTTTTTACCTTTTACTTCTATGTATTGAACTTCTGCCTCTTGGTTTGTAAGGTTGTGTGATAGCGTTTCAATTAGTTCCCGTCCTAGTTGTTCTCTTACGGAACTTTCTTTCCTAAACCCGATTGCATACAAGAGTAAAGCTCCTGCAACCATACCGCCAATAAAAATTAAAAATTGTTTCATACTTATATCATTCGTTATTTCAGTTGCTTAAAGTCTTTTTGTTGTCTTGCGTAGAGTCGGTCTATGCTGACGCACAACTCAAAAATATGCGAAAGTTTCTAAGCCCCGGTCGGCAAAACAATTTTTTTAAACTATTTCATATCAGGCATTTTATAAAAAAAACGAAAGTCTTTTGTTAACAAAAAACTTTCGCAAATACAATTAAAGTAAATCTTTTTTAAAATCTCTCAAGAGCTGAAAAGAAAAAATCGCCTTCGATCTTTGCGTTTTCATCACTGTCACTTCCGTGTACAGCATTTTCTCCCACGCTTGATGCATATTTTTTGCGGATAGTTCCTTCTTCTGCATTGGCAGGATTGGTAGCGCCAATCAGTTTACGGAAATCAGCCACTGCATTTTCTTTTTCAAGTATAGCAGCAATGATGGGGCCGCTGCTCATAAACTCAACCAGTTCACCATAGAAAGGTCTTTCTTTATGCACTGCATAAAACTCACCGGCTTTTTCAGGTGTCAGTTGTAATTGTTTCAAAGCCACTACACGAAAACCACCCTGGATCATCATGTCTAAAATTCCACCGGCATAACCTTTTTTCATGGCATCCGGTTTGATCATTGTAAGTGTTCTGTTGCTCATAGTACGTATTTGTTTTTGCGCCGCAAAAGTAGGGGTTAATTGGGATATTAGGATATTGAGATATTAGGTTGCTAAATTGTTATATTGATATAGCTAAGAGTGCTTTTAAAATATCATAATATCTCAATATCCTGATATCAGATGTCAAGCAACTAGTACAAAGAAACCAGCAACAAGAATCCCTTATCTTCGCAACCCTGTATGCAACCCATTGAGAATATTTATCCCTTACTCGCCCAGCCACGGAAATGTACAATTGTCATGCACCAGAAACCTGATGCTGATGCTATGGGATCTTCCCTGGCGCTGAAACACTTTCTGGAAAGTCTTGGCCATAAAGTGAATGTTATTTCGCCTACCAACTGGGCAGCCTGGTTGGACTGGATGCCCGGAGCGAAGGAAGTAGTTGATTATGAAAAAAACAGATCAATAGCTGAGCCAAAATTGGATGAAACAGAATGGCTTTTCTGTCTTGACTTTAATGCGCTGCATCGTACTAAGCAAATGGAAAAGAAGTTGCAGTCACTAAATTGTACAAAAATTTTAATTGACCATCACCGTGAACCACAAAAAGAAATTTTCGAATATGGAATAAGTGATACGGTAAAAAGTTCTACCTGCCAAATGATCTATGATCTTATCGTAGGTTCAGGTAACGGGGATAAGATCACAATTGAAATTGCTGAATGTATTTATGCAGGTGTTATAGGCGATACAGGTTCATTTCGTTTTCCATCAACCCATGCCGAAGTGCATAAGCTTGTAGCTCATTTAATGGAACGTGGACTTGAGCATTCACATGTGCATGATAAATTGTTTGATAATTTCCTGGAAAACCGTTTGCGGTTTACCGGGCATGTATTGTTGAACCGGATGGAAGTCTTTTATGAATACAACACTGTGCTTATAGCAGTACCTAAAGCCGATGTATTGAAATATTATATCAAGACCGGTGATACAGAAGGGTTAGTAAACTATCCGCAATCAATACAGGGAATAAAACTAGTAGCCTTGTGTATCGACAGGGATGAGGAAAGAAAATGGAGCTTTCGCAGCAAAGGTGATTTTGATTGCAATAGCTTTGCACGAAAATATTTTGACGGGGGCGGGCATTTTGCCGCAGCCGGTGGACGCAGTACCGATTCGCTGGACGAAACAGTGAGAAAGTTTAAACTTGTAATAAAAGAAAATAAAGAACTCTTACAATAATTATTTGTTATGCGTTATTCAGCTTTTATAATATTTATTTTAACCACCATTGCTTTTGCATCATGCGGCAAACTGGAGTATAAGAAAACCGGCAGCGGATTAGTATATAAAATTTTCAGCGATGGAAAAGGAGATTCAGTAAAAACGGGTGACTATATAAAATTTCATATAGAGAATAAAGTAAATGACAGTGTATACAATACTACATTCGGTAAAGACCCTGCTTATGCGCAAGCAAATGGTTTTGGTAATAAGTATGATATATCAGAATTGTGGACAAAAATGCGGAAAGGTGATAGTGTCATTGTATTTCAATCATTGGATACTTTTTTAAAAAAGGGTGTGCAGTTGCCGCCGGAAATTAAAAAAGGAGACAGGCTGATCGTTACTATTAAATTACTGGATATATTCAAGTCCGAATCTGCTGCCAACGCTGACAGGGAAAAAGCATCACTCGCCAATCTTCCTGCTGAAAAAGAAGCAGTAAAGAAATACCTGGATGAAAATAAAATTGAAGGAGTACAGGAAACATCTTCAGGCGCCTTTGTAAAGATCATTGAACCGGGAACAGGAGATCTTATCGATTCAGGAAATTATGTTTCGGTACGGTACCGGGGTAGTTTATTTTCCGGGACTGTGTTTGAGAGTAATATGGATTCTGCTACTATCAGTAAAGGCCCGCTATCATTTACAATAAATGTAGACAGGATGGCAAAAGGATTTACCGATGGTATAAGGTTATTAAGAAAAGGATCTGTTGCAAAAATTTATATACCCTCATCATTGGCTTATGGTTCAACAGGTAATCCCCCTGCAATTGGCCCCAATGAACATCTCATATTTGATATTAAGGTAGAGGATGTACAGGAAAAAGCGCCGGCTCCAACTCCAGCCCCATCTAATACTCCAAATCCAGTTCCACAACCGAAGAAAAAATAGAAAAAATTATTTTCGGGTATTGGTAGCTTCAAAAAGTTTTACTGCTTCCTTTGAAGCTTTTACATCATGTACCCTAAGTATTGATGCTCCATTCATCATGCCGATTGTATTGAGAACGGTTGTGCCATTCAATGAATCATCTGTTTTTATACCCAGCGTTTTACTGATCATCGATTTTCTTGAAATACCCAACAGGATAGGAGCATCCAACATTTTAAATACAGGAAGATTGCAGAGCAATTCGAAATTATGCTCAATCGTTTTTCCAAAACCAAAACCGGGATCAATTATCACATCTTTGATCCCTTTTTTATTCAGTTCATTTTTTTTCTGTATAAAAAAATCAAGTACTTCTTTTGTAACATCAGTATAAGTTGGATCTTTTTGCATGGTTTGTGGTGTGCCTTGCATGTGCATCAGCACATACGGAACATTTAAGTTAGCAACTGTATCAATCATCTTATTATCGAGGCTTCCTGCGCTGATGTCATTTACGATCGATGCACCTGCCTGCACAGCTTCTTTTACAACAGCAGCATAATAAGTGTCAATGGAAATAAAAGCCGCTGGAAATTTTTCTGTAATAGCCCTTATAGGTTCAATTACTCTTGTCAATTCTTCATCAGCAGAAATTTTTTCACTGCCTGGTCTTGTACTTTGTCCACCGATATCAAGAATATCGGCTCCTTCATTCAGCATTTTTTCTGCCTGCATTAATATTTCATTAATACCGGTTGCCCTGCTATTAGTATAAAACGAATCAGGCGTAATGTTAATAATACCCATCACCAGCGGATGCTGAATAGCCAGTATTCTTCCTTTGCAGTTTAGAGTGTACATTTGAGCGAAGGTAAGAAGTGTGGGAATTGGTTAACTATGTTATTGAATGATTAAGTTATAAAGGTCAAATAAATCAAATGAAGAAATTATTACTGGCAGTCAGAATATTTGTTGGTGTACTTTTTATCTTTTCTGGTCTTATAAAAGCCAATGACCCACATGGATTGGGTTATAAGATGCAGGAGTTTTTTGAAGTGTGGAATGAAGGGCTGGCAGGGTCTTCTTTTTTCCTGAAAGGATTTTTTATTTCAGTTTTTGATTTTTTTCATGAACATGCATTGCTGCTGGCAGTAATAATGATTGCGCTGGAAATAATTGCCGGCTTTGCAGTTATTATTGGTTGGCAGATGCGCTTCTTTAGCTGGCTGTTGTTACTGATGATCGTTTTCTTTACTTTTCTTACTGGTTATGCATGGCTTGCTACCAAGGCTGATGGCTCACCTAAATTTACCAATTGTGGTTGCTTTGGTGATTGCCTGCCTATCACACCCGATATTTCATTTACAAAAGATGTTATACTTACAGTTTTAATTTTACTGTTGTTCTTTTTCAGGAAAAAAATTGTATCTGCTTTATCAAATAGGACAGGACTGCTTGCTATGCTTACAGTAACCGTTCTTTCATTCGGCATACAATGGTATACGTTAAGCTATTTGCCGGTACTCGATTGTTTGCCATTTAAAAAAGGAAATAATATTTCGGAGCAAATGAAAATGCCTGCGAATGCAATTCCGGATAGTATGGTCATTACTTATGTTTATGAAAAAGGGGGTACTCAAGTGGAATTTACTGCTGATAAGCTCCCGGCAGATCTTAATACTTACAAATACATTAAACGCGACGATAAACTTATCCGCAAGGGAAAGAACAATGTGCCGCCGATAAAAGGATTTACTCTAACCGGCACTGGTGATACTGATTCAGCACAAATTGTATTAAGTAAACCATATGCTATTTTATTATTTGCAGAAGATTTTTCTACACCTGTAAAAGAGTGGAGCAGCCGGTTCTCTGCTATTTATAAAATAGCAAAACAAAAAAATATTCCTCTGTATATGGTTACTACCAAATACAGTGAGGCGGTTGCAGCTTTAGCAACAACTGCTTTTTCTCAAATACAAATATTTAAATGTGATGTAACTAATGTGAGAACAGCGGCACGTAGTAATCCTTGTCTTTTTATTTTACAAAAAGGAACGATCGAAGGCAAATGGAGTGCAAGACAGTTTGGAAAAGCGGAAGATGTGCTTGAAAAAATACCGACACAACCAGTTGAGGAAATTATAGAGCCAGAGTTGGAAATAACTCCGGGTGTGAATACTGCTGATACTATCAATAAAAATTAAACTTTGCTCAAATTCGTTGCACGAAAATTTTTATATGGGCTCCTTGTTTTGCTGGGAGTGATAATACTCGTTTTTTTTCTTTTCCAGGGTTTTGGTGATGCTACAAAAATGATCGCGGGACAAAGCAGTGATTCCACAACGCAAGCCAATATTCGTAAAGAATTACATCTCGATGAACCGGTTTTAAAACAGTTCATTTACTATCTCAATGATGTTTCACCGATCTGTGTTCATAGTAAGAATGATATTGAAACAAAAAAGCTGAAAGGTTTTTTTGTAGGCGGGGAAAAAAAGTTTGGCGTTAAAGTTCCTTACCTGCGTAAATCCTATCAATCCAAAAGAGATGTAGGAAGTATTCTGATGCAAGCGTTGCCGGGTACATTACTACTTGCACTAACAGCCATGTTGATCGCAACTTTATTGGGTATTCCGTTGGGAGTGCTGGCTGCGGTAAAACAAAATACCTGGTGGGATACATCTGCCATTTTCACAAGTATACTCGGTATTTCTGCACCATCATTTTTTATGGGTATTGTTATCGCTTATCTTTTTGGTTTTGTATTGAGTGATTGGACGGGACTCAATATTACGGGAAGCTGGACAACGATCGATGAAGTAACAGGAGAAAAAACGCTGGCTTTAAAAAACCTGATTCTTCCTGCCATCACATTAGGTATCCGGCCAATGGCTATCATTACACAGCTTACCCGCAGTGCCATGCTTGATGTGCTGAACCAGGATTATATCCGCACTGCATATGCAAAAGGATTGACAAGACAGCAAGTGATTTGGAAACATGGTTTGCACAATGCGCTAAATCCTGTTATTACAGCCATCACAGGTTGGTTTGCCGAGTTGCTTGCCGGTGCATTCTTTGTTGAATATATTTTCGGATGGCAAGGGATTGGTAAAGTAACAGTTGATGCATTGGAAAAACTTGATTTCCCTGTGGTAATGGGTTCCATTTTAATTTCTGCCTGTTTCTTTATACTTGTAAACATGCTCGCCGATATTCTCTACGGCTGGGTTGACCCGAGAGTTCGTGTCAGCTAATTCACATTTTTAAAAAGGTTGATAAAAATCAGGTTGCTTGGAAGGATTCTTGCCGTAACTTAATAGAGTTAAAATCTATCATTATGGAAAAAATATCACCGATTCTTGCCAGGAAGCAACATCATTTCAATTCCATATTGTCTGGTTGTACATTAAAAGATGCATTGAGTAAGATGAACTGCGAGAATTCCTGTTACCTCATCGTGGTGGATGATGATGATCATTTTCTCGGGTTACTCACCGAACATGAGATTGCAGGTAAAGGGATGTTGAATAAAAAAACGGCTGATAAAATAAGTGTGGATGAATTGATGAATACAAACTTACCGGTTGCATCTGCAAATGATACAGTAGAAGATTGCATGAAATTGATGTGTCAGCATCATATTAGCCAGGTTCCTGTTTTTGATCAACATAAGTTTAAAGGAATTATTTCTGCAGATGATCTATTACAGGAAGTGATGCTGATGCGCAATGAAGTGTTTGACGATGACAGGGAAGTAGCTATATTCTGAATCACTGAATGATCACTTCAGTCACGATGTTTTCTTTCAATGTTTCATTGACACGTTGCTTTATTTTTTCTTTCTGAAAGTTCAACTCCTGTTTCAGCGGGGCTACATGAGTAGTAATGATCAGTTTATTCCCGAATAACTGGATCTTATCCGTATAACGGGCAATGGTTTTGCCCATCAGGTGTTCCCACACTTCTTCAATCTGCATAGCCTGTATAGAGCCGCGTATCTTGCTGCCTTTTAAAAATTGTTTCATGGCATCCTGTAAAGAGTGTTCTCCCATATATGTTGCGAAGTTATATGTTTAGATTGAAGATTGCTTGTCACCTCTTGCATGATTACAAACAAACAATAGAAAAATCACAACCTATTTGTTGCAGATGGTTTTTCAGCCTTTCTTCATTGGTATCCGTAATAAAAACCTGCCCGTCATTTTCAGTACAAACTTTTTTCAGCAGGTTGTTGATCCGTTCTTCATCTAATTTTTCAAATACATCATCAAGCAGCAGGATAGGAGCATAGCCTTTTTCATTTTTTAAAATCTCCATTTCGGTCAGCTTTAAAGCAAACAATAAACTCTTTCGCTGGCCCTGTGATGCTATATTTTTAAATGGCTGTTCATTCATTTTTATTTCCAGGTCATCTTTATGAATACCCGTAGTGGTTCTTTGTGCAGCAATATCTTTTGGCTGGTACACTCTCAAAAGTTCTTCAAAAGAAGAAGAAGCCAGGTCTGATTCAAAGCTGATAGTAACATCATCATTCTTTTGGGCAATTTCTGAATAGAGCTTTAATGCTTTGGGAATAAAAATTGAGAGAAATGATTTTCTTTTCAGGAAAATATCTTTAGCAGGTTTTACAAGTTGTTCATTCAATACTTCCAGTAATGCAAGGTTACGGTTACCCGTTTCTGCAAAAGAAGTAAGCAATGAATTTCTTTGACGTAGAATTCTATTGTAAGTAATAAGGTGCTGTAAATATTCTGCATCAAGCTGGGAGAGAAGTGCATCCAGAAACCTGCGCCTTTCTTCACTGCCGCCGGTTATCAGTTGTGCGTCATCCGGAGCAATCATTACACAGGTGTACCGGCCGATATGTTGTGAAAGCTTTTCATACAGCCCGCTGTTTAACGAAAATTCTTTTTTGCCTGTTTCTCTTAAAATGCAAACTGCTTTCTCTGGTTTATCAGTAAAATTAAATTCACCCTCCAACCTGAAACCTTGTTGCCCCTGCTGCACATTCACTGCATCAATCCTGCTGAAATAGCTTTTGGTAAAACAGAGATAATAAATGGCGTCGAGCAGGTTGGTTTTACCCACGCCGTTATTGCCAACTATTCCAATGATTTTTTTATCAAACCGGAAGGATTGCTGGCTATAGTTTTTGAATTGGATAAGCGATATGTTTTGCAACTGCAGCATGAAACTGCAAAATAAAACTCTGTAGCCATCCGGGAGAATAATTTACATTGTTTACTTTAAAGATCGTTTCCAGTAGTTACAGCAATACAATCAATATCCGCTACTCAGGTCGCTACTAAATGATGACCAAATAAGAATACCAACGACTGACACGATCAATAAAATAACACCCTGGCTTTTTTTCCCTCCACCGTTTACAAGCCCTATGATCCCAAAAATAATTCCGAGCAAGGGAATAATGAGTGAACCGATAACTAATGCTGTCATTGTGCCGCCTTTCCAGCTATCATCTTTTTTAGCAACTGTATTAACGGCGAGGCCAGAGTTGGGTTGTGAAAAATTTTGTTCAGGTGGGGCTGATTGTGGTTGGGCAGTGCTTTTTCTTTCATCGCTGTAACGCTGCTGGGATTGTGGCTGTGATGGTGCATTTGTTTGTACTTCACGCAACACTACATCTATTTCTGCGCCTATAGATGCCAGCAGATCATCATGTCTTCTCAATTTTTTCAGCAGATGTATAACGTCTTCTCTTTTTGTATCCGGGTCGTTTAATCTTTGTTTTAAATCGCCGAGGAGTTCTGTCTGGTCACGTTTATCAAGCGATGGGGCCTCTATTTTTTCTTTTACTGTATCAAGATAAGATATAGGAACATCAGGTGGCGCTGGTAGTGGGTCGGGCAGGCTTTGAACAGGTGGTAAATTATTTATGGCTTTTAGCAATGCGAATAATGCTGTCTTATCACCGGGGTTAGTGTAATTGATAAATTGCATCTGCGATATATATCGCGGCGCCATTGCCATTGAAACTTTATTACTGAATAATACTGGCAATGAATTCCTGCGAAGCGATTCAGCATATTTCATTTCTCTTTTGCATGCCGTTGAATCAATCGACTCCTGTGTAATGGCAAAAATATAAAGTTCGCAATCCCTGATCTTGGAAAGAATATTATCCCACC
>VBAR01000003.1:0-215459 GCA_005882315.1 Bacteroidota bacterium | reverse complement strand
ATACCGATCGTATCATGGTTCCATTCACCGCTTTCTAATATAGCTGGTGCAAAAGGGCCATGTCCTTTCATGTTTTTATTCTCAACATTTATCGCCGGTGGTTTATACTCCGATTTTTTCAACCAATTGTCATAAGCTTCCTGTGCATTCTTAGAGAGTTTTTGTTCCTCCAGGGGAAAACCTTCTGCAACGGCAAATTGTTGTGCCCCGATACCTACCAGCATCACATGCGGCGTTTTTTCCATTACCCTGCGGGCAACGGAAACGGGATGCTTGATCCTTTCGAGGAAAGCAACGCTACCGCAATTGAATTTATCATCCATAATGCAGGCATCCAATGTTACAAAGCCATCCCTGTCAGGGTTAGCCCCAAGCCCTACACAGCAATTCTGAGTGTCTTCAATCACCATTACTCCTTTTTCCACCGCATCAATAGCCTTTCCTTTTTTACCCAATATTTCCCATGCTGCTTTATTAGCCACTAATCCAGTGTCCCATGTTGAAATAACAACAGGGTTTCCTGTAATAGTTTCAATTGTGCTTTCAGCAGATATTGCCGAGCCTATCAATGTTGAAATAGAAGTTAGTGCCGAGCCTTTTATGAACTTTCTCCTGTTAATCATGCTTGTAGGTTAAGAATTTCGAATTTAGGCAATAAGTTAAAATTATGAGTAGAATTATTTCAGGCGGGGTTACTTACCATAAATCAATGGTCACTGCGGCTATCCATCGGAAATTTGTGTTATAAAATTTAAACGAAAGGAGTCAATAATGAGAATCGAAATTATATCAGGCAGTCCGAGGGTAAACAGTGTAACCCGCAGGGTGGCAATAAATTTAAAGAACTGGATCATTGAAAATACTGAACACGAAGTTGATATTATTGATCTGAGGGATTGGAACCTCCCTCCTGTTCAATCTGTTTTTGTATCACCGGATAAAACACCAGCAGAATTTAGATCTCTTGCTGAAAGGATATTTGATGCCGATGCTTTTATTTTGGTAACACCGGAATATAACGGCAGCTATTCCCCGGCAATGAAAAACCTGCTGGATCATTTTCCGAAACAGCATCACAAACCATTTGGTATTGTAACAGCATCTCCGGGTGTAATGGGTGGTATAAGGGCATCACAACAATTATTGCAATTGGTACCTGCCTTATTTGGAATAGCTTCACCTTACCTGTTGATAGTACCACAGGTAGATAAAAAATTTGATGAGGAAGGAAATCTTACTGATGAGTCATTTTACAAATCTGTTCATAATTTTATTTCAGAATTTTTATGGTTGGCAGAAAAAGTAATTGCTGAAAAACAACCAGCTTTAACTTTGAGCAACTGAAAAAAGAAATTTGAAAACAATTTATTAATCATAACCAGTAAAGACTTTATGTCTTTAGGGTTTTAAAAGCTCCGCCGAGGCGGATTTGGGGTATATGAAAACGATTTTACATAAAGCAGCTACAAGAGGTCATGCCAGTCACGGCTGGCTGGATTCTTATCATACTTTTAGTTTTGCGGGGTATTATGATGCACAACGAATGCATTTCGGTGCATTGCGGGTATTGAATGATGATACAGTGGCCGGCGGGATGGGTTTCGGAACACATCCGCATGATAATATGGAAATAATTTCGATACCTACCGAAGGTGCTTTAGAACATAAGGACAGCATGGGAAATGTGCAGGTAATAAAACAAGGTGATGTGCAGGTGATGAGTGCCGGCACAGGCATTCAGCACGGGGAAAAAAATAAGAACCTGGACAAACCAGTAAAGTTTTTCCAGATCTGGGTTTTTCCCAATAAGAAAAATGTTGAGCCCCGTTATGATCAGAAAAATTTTACTGATGCTGACAAGCACAATAAACTATTAACCGTTGTTTCTCCCATCGGCACAAATGATGGTGGCGTACAAGTTCACCAGGATGCATGGTTTAGTTTAGGTAAACTGGATAAAGGATTTTCGACTTCTTATAAACTAAAGAAAGAGAATAGTGGAGTATATGCATTTGTAATTAGTGGTTCAGTTTCTGTAAATGACGAAAAGTTGGATCAGCGGGATGGGTTAGGCATTACCGAAACAAATGAATTAAAAATTTTGGCAGATACAGATGCTGAAATATTATTAATGGAAGTTCCGCTTCTTAAATAAAACAGTATGAGCAATCAAAAATCAATAGATGTGATCATCGCCCCTCCTCCACCGCATATGGTGGGTGATGGGTTTCGTGTACATAATTTTTTTCCGAATAGCCGGTTCATTGATAAAAAAAGGATGAGTCCTTTCTTTATGCTGGACTATGGTTCAAAGATCGAGTTCAACCCTTCTGATGAACCACGTGGTGTAGGTGTGCATCCGCATGCAGGTTTTGAAACAGTGACTATTGCCTATCATGGCAAAATAGCCCATCACGATAGTGCAGGTAACAGCGGTATCATTGGCGAAGGTGATGTGCAATGGATGACTGCAGGCTCAGGATTACTGCATAAAGAATATCATGAAAAGGAATTCAGCAAAACCGGAGGCTTATTTCAAATGGTACAGTTATGGGTAAATCTTCCTGCAAAAGACAAAAAAGTAAAACCCAAATACCAGGAGATCACTAATAGTGCAATGGGTAAAGCTTACTTAAATGATAAAACAAGTTTTATTGAGGTCATTGCCGGTGAATACGGAGGAGTGAAAGGTCCTGCATCTACGTTTACACCTATGCAGGTTTATAATGCGAAGCTGAATAAAGGAGTATCTGCTGAATTCAATCTGCCTGCAAATTTTAATACAGGACTACTTGTCATAGAAGGAACAATAAAAGTAAATGCCCGCCCGGATGACCCGGTCGGACGGGACAAGGAAGTGTTGAATGATAATTTTGTTTTACTGAAGAATGATGGTGAACAGTTTACTATTGAAGCAACAACAGATGCAGTTGTATTGATCTTATCAGGCGAACCGATTGAAGAGCCTATTGCAGCATATGGCCCATTCCTGATGAACACCTGGCAGGAAGTGGAAGAAGCAATTAATGATGTGAATGCAGGAAAATTTGGAGTACTGCAGGATTAGTTTTTAAGTATAAATGTATAAAAGGTATATAGGAGGCTTTTCTATATACCTTTTTACTTTATATACTTAGCTACGTTATTTCTTTTCCATAAATTTTTCAAGATTGCGCCTTGCATTTTTCTGAACAGCTCTTTTCATAAAACCAGCCCAGCCGAATAATACACCTTTCCAACCTAAGGCTTGTCCGATCCATGTACTTAAACGGAAAGCATCACTATGCTCGATTATTTTTCCGTCTTTCAGTTTCATGAATGCTTTGATATTATTTACAACCCGGTTTCCTGTTTTTGAAAAAGTATAAGTGGCCACCCATTTACAGGTTGCATATTCTTCATCCAGCAATTCAATATCAGAAAAGGTCAATGAAAACTCTTTTGCGTTTTTACACAGCATTTCCCACATCGCTTTTGCTTCATCACCATGCAGCACTAAAAATACCGGATCACTAAAAACAATATCATCACTATAACAATCCTGCATTGTTTTATAATCCAATTGCTGAAAAGCTGTATAAAATCGTTCAATGACTTGCTTATTATCGCTCATAAAAATATTTTATGGGTGTAAAAACAGATTGGCTTAATTTAACCGGGTAAAACTAAACTATCATGCTACGCAAACTACTTCTCGTTGGGTTTTTATTTTCGTTCTTTCTTTCTAATGCACAAACTGACCAGGATAGTGCATGGATAAAGGACAACTACACAAAAAAAGAAATTTACATACCCATGCGGGATGGAACAAAATTATTCACTTCCATTTACGCACCAAAAGACAGAAGTGAAAAACATCCTATTCTGATGAACCGTACACCTTACTCATGTTCACCCTATGGTGAAAGTAACTGGCGGGGATTCTGGGGTAGTCATTGGAAATATTATATGCGTGAAAATTATATCATCGTATTACAGGATGTTCGTGGCCGTTGGATGAGTGAAGGTGAATTTGAAGATGTAAGACCATTTATAAAAGACAAAAAAACAAATACTGATATAGATGAAGCAAGTGATACTTATGATGCTATTGACTGGCTGATAAAAAATCAACCCGATAATAATGGCAATGTTGGTGTATTTGGAATTTCTTATCCCGGTTTTTATTCTACGATGGCTGCTGCCTCAGGTCATCCTGCGTTGAAAGCAGTCAGTCCACAGGCGCCGGTT
Organism: Bacteroidota bacterium; assembly: GCA_005882315.1. Classification (NCBI taxonomy): domain Bacteria; kingdom Pseudomonadati; phylum Bacteroidota; species Bacteroidota bacterium. Next base: position 211,229 of record VBAR01000003.1, on the reverse strand, counting down.
ACCGAATGGTTTTTAGGAGATGACTTCCATCATAATGGTGCATTTTTCCAAATGGATGGTTTTAGCTTTTATCCCAGTTTTGGAAAACCAAGACCTAAGCCAACCACAATGGGTTCACCGGGATATGATTTTAAGATAAAAGACAACTATGAATTTTATTTAAAAGCAGGCTCATTGAAAAACCTGGCTAATATGATTGGCGACAGTATTAAATTCTGGCATGAGATGTATAAACACCCCAACTATGATGATTGGTGGAAAGCAAGAAATGCAAGAACGGCTATGTATAATATCAAACCAGCTATGCTTGTTGTAGGTGGTTTGTTTGATGCAGAAGATTGTTATGGTGCATGGAATCTTTATAAAGCGATTGAAAAGCAAAGTCCGGGTACAGATAATAAATTAGTAATGGGCCCATGGAGCCACGGACAATGGAGCAGCCGCGATGGAAGTCAACTTGGTAATGTGAGGTTTGGCGCCAATACTTCTATCTGGTATCAGAACAATATTGAAATTCCTTTCTTTAATTATTATCTGAAAGGAAAAGGTTCGAATCCAAATTTTGCAGAAGCTCTTATATTTTTCAGCGGAGTTAATGAATGGAAAAAATTACCTCAATGGCCACCTGCATTAATGAATGAAACACCAATTTATTTTGGAGCCAATGGAAAACTGGATTGGAATAAACAGGCTGGTAAAAATATTTTCAGCGAATATGTAAGTGATCCTGCTCACCCGGTTCCTTATACAGAAGATGTGCATCAAAACAGAACTGCTGCATATATGACCGATGACCAGCGGTTTGCTTCACGAAGAACAGATGTACTTACATTTCAAACTAATGTGCTGACGGAAGATTTGACATTGGCAGGTCCAGTGATTGCAGATCTATTAGTAAGCATTACAGGAACAGATGCTGACTTTGTTGTAAAACTCATTGATGTTTTTCCTGACGACTTTCAGTATCCGGCTCCCAGAACTGGTAGTTATTTAATGGGTGGTTATCAAATGCTGGTTCGTGGCGAAATAATGCGTGGCAAATACAGGAACAGTTTTGAGACCCCCTCTCCTTTTACACCGAATAAAATAGAAAGAGTAAAATTCGATTTGCCTGATGTTGCTCATACTTTTCAAAAAGGACACAGGCTAATGATACAGGTGCAAAGCAGCTGGTTCCCATTAGCAGACCGCAATCCACAGAAATTTGTGAATATTTATGAATGCAGTGAAGCTGATTTTCAGAAAGCAACAATTCGTCTCTATCATGACGGTACCAACAGCAGCAGTATTAGTTTACCTGTATTGAAATAAATTTCTTCCTAAATTACAGTCCCGTTTTCAGCGGGACTTTTTTTATACAATTGTAAAAAGAATTAGAATGAGAATTTGCTTGCTTTTATCTGTATTCCTGTTTTCAATAAATTCATTAACGCAGGGTATAAAAATTATTCCGCAACCGGTGGAATTATTTGTGTCTGCTGCCCCGGAAAAATTTACCATAAATAGTAAAACAAAAATTGTTTTTGGACATGGATATGGGCTTGAAAAAGAAGCTGATTTTTTTAATGAATATCTTAAAAAGTTCTATAATCTAAAATTAGAAGTATATGGAAGGCAGGATAGTTCAATAATAAATAACTCGATAATGATCTCGAGAAGTCCATTACCATCCAGCGATACTATTGAGGGTAAATATTCATTAATAGTTACAAAAAATCATATTTCCATTTCTGCCAGGAATAGAACCGGCTTATTTTATGGTTTTCAAACCCTGATTCAGTTATTACCCATACCCACTCCTTCCAAAACACCACAGACAATAAAACTTTCAATATCACAATTAACAATCACAGATTACCCCCGATTTGTCTATCGTGGTTTGCATTTGGATGTGGGGCGCCATTTTATGCCTGTTGATTTTATAAAAAAATATATTGACTATATCGCATTGCATAAAATGAATTATTTCCATTGGCATTTAACAGAAGACCAGGGCTGGCGAATTGAAATAAAAAAATATCCAAGATTGACTGAAGTTGGTTCAGTCAGAAATGGATCCATTATTGGCCGCTTTCCGGGTAGCGGCAGTGATAATATTCCACATACTGGTTTTTATACTCAAGAACAAATAAAGGAAGTAGTAAAGTATGCTGCTGATCGTTTCGTAACAATAGTACCTGAAATAGAAATGCCCGGTCATGGCAGCGCTGCTATTGCTGCTTATCCTTCACTGAGTTGTTTCCCGGATGAATCAACAAAGATTCCGCCCGGTATGATATCTCAAAAAAGTTCAATGCTGATCTCGCCAATGGTAACATCAAAGCCCGGTAAACTGGTACAGGAAACTTGGGGAGTGTTTGACGATGTGTTTTGTGCAGGCAAAGAAGAAACATTTAAATTTCTGGAAGATGTAATTGATGAAGTAGTTCAGCTTTTTCCCGGAAAATATATTCATGTTGGGGGTGATGAATCTCCTAAAGAAAACTGGAAACGTTGTCCCTCCTGCCAGAAAAGAATGGAAGCGAATAAGCTGGTTGATGAACATGAGCTGCAGAGTTATTTTATACAGCGAATGGAAAAATACCTGAATAAAAAAGGAAAAACATTAATTGGCTGGGATGAAATACTCGAAGGCGGATTAGCACCGAATGCAATTGTAATGAGCTGGCGGGGTGAAGCTGGTGGAATTGAAGCAGCAAAACAAAAACATGAAGTGATCATGACACCGGGTGATCCTGTTTATTTTGATCATAGCCAAAGCGAAAATGAAGATTCGGTAACATTTGGTGGCTATAACCCCATAGAAAAAGTATATGCTTATGAACCGGTACCAAAAGAGCTAAATGCAGATCAAGCAAAATATGTTTTAGGAGCACAGGCCAATCTGTGGACAGAATACATAACGAACCCTAAGAAAGTGGAATACACGTTATTTCCAAGATTAGCTGCATTAAGTGAAGTGCTGTGGAGCCCTAAAGAAAAAAGAGACTGGAATGAATTTGAACCGAGGTTACTTGATCAACTCAAAAGATATGAATTCTGGAAAGCAAATTATAGCAAAGCTTTGTTTGATATTAAATCTTCAGTAATTCCTTCGCTTGATAATAATGGCGTGCAATGGAAACTTGAATCAAAACAACCTGGTGTTGAAATTAAATATATCACACATACAGCCGGAATGATTGCGGCGCCGACATATAAGGATGGAAAAACTTATACAACGCCAGTACCAGTAAATAGTTCTATGATCTTAGCAGCAACAACAATGTCAGGCAGCAAATCAATTAGCAATCCTGTATATCAAACATTCAGTTTTAATAAAGCAACCGGGAAGAAGATCGATTTAAAAATGGAACCATCCCAAAGTTATCCAGGTGATGGCGCATTTACATTAGTAAATGGCGTGGTGAATGAAAAAGGAATGACAAAAAGCCGTGAATACCTTGGCTTCTCTGGTGGTAATTGCGAAGCCACGATCGATCTTGGATCATCACAAAAAATTAAAAATGTGGTGGCACATGTTTTAAGAGAGAAAGGAAGCTGGATATGGCAACCTCAGACATTTGAAGTATTTGTTTCAGAAAATGGCACTGACTTTACATCAGTTGGTTTAACGGATGATTTTAATGTAAAGATTAAAGGACTTGAAACTGGTACAATGAAAGTGGAGTTTGCTGAAAGAAATGCACGGTATATAAAAGTGATTTTAAGAAACTGGGGCGGAATACCGGAAGGAAATCCCGGTGCTGGTAACAAAGCATGGCTGTTTGTTAGTGAAATTGAAGTGAATTAAGCCTTGCAGCAGTTTATCACGACCATTGACTTATCATTTTGTATTTTTACACTTAAATTATTGCTACCATGAGCATGGTTGATTCATTCGAAAAAATCCCGGTTAAGATTTTCCCTGATCTAAAAAAAGGTTCTGTAGAAGTAGCTAAAGAAATTGCTGCACTGATCCGTGACAAGCAATCAAAAAAAGAAAAATGTGTATTAGGACTTGCTACTGGCTCTACTCCAAAAACACTTTATGTTGAACTGGTAAGAATGCATAAGGAAGAAAAACTCAGTTTCAAAAATGTCATCACTTTTAATCTTGATGAATACTACCCGATCAATAATAATGCATTGCAGAGTTATAACCGGTTCATGCGGGTACATCTTTTTAATCATGTTGATATAGATCCTAAAAACATTCATATCCCTAATGGGGAAATACCAAAAGAAAAAATAAAGGAACATTCACGCCAATACGAAAAAATGGTTGAAGATGCAGGCGGTATTGACTTACAGATCCTCGGTATTGGTAATAATGGTCATATCGGTTTCAATGAACCAGGTTCAGGCATTTATTCCAAAACAAGATTAATTACACTTGATAACTCCACCCGTATTGCAAATGCATACGAGTTTGCAAATATTTCAGAAGTCCCCCGTCTTGCCATCACTATGGGTATTGGCGAGATAATGAAAGCAAAAAAGATCATCTTAATGGCATGGGGTTCTGGTAAGGCGGCGGTTATAAAACAATCTGTTGAAGATGATGATTCCGAATCTGTGCCCGCATCTTTATTACAAAATCATGATGATGTATCCTTTTATATTGATGAAGCAGCTGCGTCAGAGTTGACACGTTTTAAATCACCATGGCTTACCGGTGAATGTGAATGGACACCAAAAATGATCAAGAAAGCTGTGGTGAACATGGCATTGAAATTAAAAAAACCAGTACTTAGTTTAACGAATAGTGATTATAATGAATATGGTCTTAGTGATCTGCTGGTGGAAGAAGGTGATGCATACGAGATCAACCTTAAAGTCTATTATATGTTGCGTGATTCCATTACCGGGTGGCCGGGAGGAAAACCGAATGCAAATATTCCCCATCATCCTGAACGTTCAGAGCCCTATCCCAAACGTTGTGTTATCTTCTCCCCTCACCCCGATGATGATATCATTAGTATGGGTGGTACATTTCAGCGTTTGCATGACCAGGGCAATGATGTACATGTAGCTTATCAAACTTCAGGGAATATTGCAGTAACAGATGAATTCGTAACAAGATTTCTTGATTTTGCAGTAGGCTTTGAAGCAATAGCCGGCATTGATACAAATAAATCTGATAAGATTTTGGTTGAAGCAAGAAAATATATTTCCCGCAAAAGATCGAACCAGATGGATACACCAACCATCCGTTCAATCAAAGGATTGATCAGGCAATGTGAGGCAAAAGCAACTTGCCGTTATGTAGGTATCAAAGATGAGAATATACATTTTCAAAATCTTCCTTTTTACGAGACCGGGGCGATAGAGAAAAAACCAATGAGTGAGAAAGATGTGAAGCTTACCATGGAACTGCTTCGCACCATAAAGCCGCAGCAAGTGTTTTGTGCAGGTGATTTTGCAGATCCTCATGGTACACATATTGTTTGCTTCAATGTGGTAGTGGAGTCATTAAAACGAATTAAAGCTGCCGGCGACGAATGGATCAATGATTGCTGGCTCTGGCTCTATAAAGGCGCATGGCAGGAATGGAATATTGAAGAAATTGAGATGGCCATACCGATGAGTCCCGACCAGGTACTCAAAAAACGTTTCGGAATTTTTATTCATCAGTCACAAAAAGATATGGTTCCCTTCCAGGGAAGCGATTCAAGAGAATTCTGGCAACGGGCTGAAGAACGTAATGCAGCAACAGCGAATCTTTATGCCGACCTCGGCCTTACTCACTATGCAGCGATGGAAGCATTCGTGAGATGGCACTACTGAGGAAGTTATGAATTATAAATGATGAATGAATTGTACCAAACTTCACCGCTACTATTATACTTTTGTTGCGTCGCACTCTTGTACTGCAGCAATTCTATTCAGCATATTTGAAAACTCATTTCCTTTTCGAATCTCAGTAGCAATTGCATCTTATCTTTGCAAATTACAAATACACAACCTGCCTGACGGTAAGCAGGTCTTCAATATCAAACATTAAATAACTCATGCAGGTTTTTAAATTCGGTGGTGCTTCAGTCAATAGTGTAGACAGGATTAAAAATGTAGCCGGCATATTAAAGCAATACAATGATAAAAAGATTCTGGTAGTCATTTCCGCTATGGGCAAAACCACCAATGCTTTGGAAAAAGTGGTGGAAGCATTCTGCAATAATAAAAATGAAGAAGCCCTTAGTTTGTTTGAACAGGTAAAACAGCAACATCTTACAACTGCAAAATACCTGTTGGTACAAAATGCTTTGGCATGCGAACAACAATTACTTGATTTTTTTACTGAAGTGGAATGGCTGCTGCACGACAAACCGGTTCGTGAGTATGATTATTATTATGACCAGGTTGTTTGTTGTGGCGAAATGCTTTCAACAGCCATTGTAAGTCACTATTTAAATGAAGCCGGCGTAACCAATCAATGGATTGATGTAAGAGATATAATAAGAACAGATGATAATTTTCGTGAAGCAACGATTAACTGGGAAGAAACCAGCCACAAAATTGATGAGCTAATTAACCCCTTATTTCAAAAAACCAATATTGTATTAACACAGGGCTTTATCGGCTCAACCGATGAAAATGAAAGCACAACCCTGGGCCGTGAAGGAAGTGATTATACCGCCTCTGTATTTGCTAATATGCTAAATGCCGATGGCCTTACCATCTGGAAGGACGTGGAAAGTGTAATGAATGCTGACCCAAAGAAATTTCCGGAAGCTCAGCCTATTCATGAACTGAATTATAACGAAGTAATTGAAATGGCATACTATGGAGCACAGGTCATTCACCCTAAAACCATCAAACCTTTGCAGAATAAGGGGATTCCTATGTATGTAAAATGCTTTCTCAATCCTAGGCTGCAAGGCACTGTAATTCATAGTCATTCCGTAAAGAGTTTGCCACCGATTATTGTGCTTAAAGAGAACCAGGTGATGATGGAAATGAGTTCAAGGGATTTCTCTTTTGTAAGCGAACAGCATACCGGAACACTCTACCATCTATTTGAAAAATACAAGCTCAAACCCAACCTGACGCAGAATGGGGCTATCAGTTTTACTGCCGTATTGGACAATTGGCCAGAGAAAATTGAAAAGCTTGCACTCGAAGCTTCGGAGATTTTTGACGTGCAGGTCACCAGGGATCTTTCACTACTCACCATCAGGCATTATACAAGGGAAGTGTTTGAAAAATTAGCTGAAGGAAAAAAAATTATACTGCAGCAAAGGACGCCAGATACTGTTCAATCCTTGATGCAGTAGTTACCAATCTTCTTTTTTCACGGGAAGTTCAACCGTTACGGTCTGCACCATTTTTTTAGCAACAGGTTTATCATTAAGCATGGCGGGTTGCCAATTGGGCATCTTTTCCATTCGATTGATTATCTCATCAATAAAATCAATATCGGTTATCCCACGCAGCACTTTAAAGTTTACAGGCACACCATCCGTATCAATTATGAACTCCATCTGCACATAAGCTTTATTAATTCCATTAGGTAATAACTCAACCATTTCCCTGCCGAGGTTATCAAGATATTGCATCAATGCATTGGCGCCACCTTCATACTGTGGCCATTGATGCACGGCATCTGCAAGTACAGGAATATTTCTTGTACGATGCTGTGCCGTCGATTTTTTTACCAATAGCCTTTCTGAAACGGCTGCTGATTTCCTGGGAGGAGTGCCTGGAATTTTATAAGCTCCTTTATCATCGATCATCACCACGGGTAATTGCTTATATCGTTCAAAATAATAAAAGGCGTCTTCCAGTTGAGTAGCAAATTTTTTTAATGCGGGATCTTCTTTTATAAGATTAGTAAAGTAATCGTTGCTTCGCTGTACATCAAACTTAATAGGGAAAATATGTACAGGTATAAACTCCTGCCCGGCATCCTTGGCCATTGCAGCAAGAATATATACCTCCTCGATCTTATCATCAGTTAAAGGAATACATCCTACAGTAACGCAACTGCCATGAATAAAGATATCACCACCTGGCATCTGCGCATCGCTAAGCATCTTATCCGATTCATTGGGATAATTTAATCCCAATGAAAGATGGTAAGTGCTTTTGGGATTGAACTCATTGATATAATAAAATCCTTCGGGTACCTGGTAATCACCCTCCATTCTTTTAGGTCCCATTGATCCGGCCAGTGCACAAACTTTATAAGTCTTGAATAATTTGAATTGATCGTTAATATCATTCTTTACCCATACCTCAAACTGGCTATCCCATTTGAATGAGCGGAAGTATAAATATTTTGCCGGCCATTCAAGACCTTTTTGCTTGAACTGGCTTTGTAATGTATCGGCCTTCCGTTTCAACGCATCTGCGGGACGGGTAAATGTTTTCTGGTAATCAATAAATGAAACAGCAGAAGGCCCGCCTTTGTACGGTGGCTGGGCATACGATGAAAATGTGATAATTAAAAGGGCAAAAAATAGAACCAGGCTTTTCATGCTTATATACTTCTTTTTACTAACGACGCAAAGATGCGTTTATGAGAATAGGAATATTAAATTATTTGTAAAGATATGTTGAAAACAGGGAATCGGGTATCAAGGGAACCGTTAAATAGTTCCTCAAACTGGTATTTACTAACTAACAATTACAGATTTCCCCTCTCTCCCTGCTCTCTCTCAATCGCCTCGAATAATGCTTTGAAATTTCCCTTACCAAAACTTTTGGCGCCTTTACGTTGTATGATCTCGAAAAATAAAGTTGGCCTGTCTTCAACCGGTTTAGTAAATATTTGAAGTAAATACCCTTCCTCGTCCCGATCTACCAATACACCCAATTCTTTAAGTGGTTCCAGGTCTTCATCGATCTTCCCTACCCTGTCGAGTAGATCATCATAATAAGTAGTTGGAACTTTTAAAAACTCAACACCCCGGTTGCGTAACTCAGTTACTGTATCAACAATATCATTCGTAGCCATTGCCACATGTTGTACGCCTTCTCCGTTATAGAATTCAAGATATTCTTCCACCTGGCTTTTTTTCTTTCCTTCTGCCGGCTCATTGATCGGGAATTTTACAAAGCCATTTCCATTGCTCATCACTTTACTCATCAGTGCAGAATATTCGGTAGAAATATCTTTATCATCAAACGTAAGGATATTACGAAAGCCCATCACATCTTCATAAAATTTCACCCATGGGTTCATCTGGTTCCAGCCAACATTTCCTACACAATGATCCACATATTGCAAACCGGTTTCTTTTGTTTTAAAATAAGGATTATTCCAGGCACGGAAACCCGGCATAAAAACCCCATTGTAATCTTTTCTTTCAATAAACAAATGCACTGTATCACCATAAGTATGAATGCCGCTTACTACAACTTGCCCATCATTATCTTTTAATTGCTGCGGCTGCATATATGATTTAGCACCGCGTTTTGTTGTTTCATTCCAGGCACTGGTGGCATCATCTACTTTTAGTGCAAGTGCCTTTACACCATCTCCATGCTTATAGATATGATCGGCTATTTCATTTCCAGGTCTTAATGGTGTTGTTAAAACAATAGTGAGTTTATTTTGCCGCACAGCATAGCTTGCTTTGTCCTTCACTCCAGTTTCGGGTCCTGCATATGCCAACGGATGAAAACCAAAAGCTGTGATATAATAATGTGCTGATTGTTTAGCATTACCTACGTAGAATTCTACATAGTCAGTTCCTTGTAAGGGAAGAAAGTCTGTTTGTACATTTTGTCTTTTATCGGTTGTTGTAGTAGATGTCATAATTATTTTTTTGTGATCAGTGATATTAATGCTCTTCATAACCTGTTGTTTCCAATTTGCTGCTTTGCCACTCAAATTGCTCACTTGTACGTTCTGTAATTTTGCTGAACAAAAATGAAGCGTCATACAAGGCTGCTGTGGCAGATTGGGGTTCGCATTGCCAGAGTTTCCATTAGCAGTTCGAAGTGATTGCGTTTGTCAATAAACAACTTGTGAGGGTAATCTGGAAGCATATCGCAAAGTTAGAAAAAACCTTAACGCAATCACATAAAAAACATACCTCCTGTGGAAACAGGAGGTATAACCAAAACTAACTGCTTATATGAGAATTCTTACTACATGAGAAAAACTTTATCTGGCTATTAGAATATTAATAAATTATAAACATTTTGACTCTGCCCTCGCTTATAAAATTCGACTACTGATTCTCTTTCATTCTTCCTAAGCTATTACGACCATCAGGAACACTTCCTCTGCTCATTCTTATTTTTTTTTTCGTTTCAAGATGTTAAGATAGATCACATTTCAGGCTAAAAATTGGCTTTTATACCAAATTCAAATTCCAATTGACCAATTTAAGGATCGGAGCTATGAATTTTCTTTATTGACCTGTATCTACTGTTTTGCTGAAATTATATTTTAGCCCAAACATCCAACCACGACCTATAGAGGGAAAATCATTGAAATATTCAGGGTCTGTATTGTTTGTTATATTAGACAGCTGCATAAAAAACCTCAGATCTCTACGCATTGTATATTCCAGATTCAAATTGAACCTTGTTATAGATGGAAGCTGAGTATTATAGTACCTCTCACCATACCTATTGATATTAGCCTGGTAGAGATTCTTTGACCTATCATAATTACTTCTCGCTTGATCGATGGCGGTAGATCCGCTTGTATAGGTCATATTTACAGAAGTGTAAAGCCGATCCGAATGACCAAATAGTTTTGGGAAACCGTATCCTATTGTGAGCCCTCCGGCATTTTTTGGTATGAATAGCATTTGCTCACCGGGGTAAGTCCGATCCTTGAATGACGAATCGCCATTCAAAGGCTCTTGTAATATTGAATTCATGATGGAATAACTGCCGGAAAAGTCCAGGTTTTTCAATCTGTACTTGGCTGAGAACTCCCACCCGGAGTTTTCAATTTTTCCTGCATTTATAGTATTAACGATAATTCCACCTGGCGAACTTTGCGAATAGATATAAATGGCATCTTTGAGGATGGCGTTATACCCCGAAACTTCAATGCTGAGGCGATCATTTGCTAAATAGCCTTCCAGCCCATAATCCCATCCTTCTTGCTGCTGAGGCTTCAGCTCATCGGTAGGTGAGTAAGTTAGCCCCTGAACCGTGGGATAATGTTTGTAAAACCAGGAAACTCCTGTTATACCTCTTCCCCAGGCGATCCGTGGTTTTAAAATAAGTTTGCCTATCAAAAAATTTGTGGTCGCTCCAATTCTTGGATTAAAATAAGATCCAAAGTTCTTGTTGAATTCATACCTGCCAGCCAGCGTTAAAAATATTTTGTTCTTGTAGGATGGGTTAAGTTGAGCAAAAACTCCAGTGTTCTTTTGAATATCAAAAGTATCAACTGTCACATTGTAGGCTGTTGTGGTTCTTCTTACTGTATATCCAGTGGAATAAGCATTTGAATATTCAAACCCTGTCAGCAGGGTTGCTTTGATTTCGGAACCTGCTCCAAAAGAAATACTGTTGTAATAACGAAGAGATCCAACTTTGTCCTTTACATCTCTGTTGAGATAGGGTGCAGTCCGGACATAGGATTCCAACCCTTTGAAATTGTCATTCCATCCAACAACAAGATTATGTGTCCACCAACCATTTGCCCGGTAAGTTATATTTGCTCCTATCATATTCGATTTAAGAATGCCCTGCGCCGTATCCGGTAATTGCCACCCGGCTCTTTTAAAATATGGGTTGGAAGAAGTATCGTAAAAAGCATTTCTTTCAGGAATGTAATTGTTTTCAAAATGCTGCCCGCTGACGATGATCTTTAAATTATTTGCAGTATAAGTAACACCACCGGAAACAGAATACCTGTTTTGCTTGCCATCCGGCATATGAGTTTCGTTGGTATTAATATCTCCACCGATAAAATAAGAAATCTTTTTAAAGCCTTGCTTAACATTAAAAGAATGGATCTGCCTGAACGGTTTTTCTTCCTGCCATTTCGAATCATACCAGCCGGCACTGGTAGTAAGATCAATATTTGTGCTGTTTAGCGATGCTTTTTTTGTGTACACAAGAATAACACCTCCGTTTGAGCCGCTGCCATAAAGCGTAGATGCCGAAGGCCCTTTCACCACTTCTATATGATCGATATTATTTTTATCAAGGGCATTTATATAATACGAATCGCCTGCATAAGGAATTCCATCCACAAAAACTTTCACAAATCCATATCCGCCAAACCCGGCTGAACCACGAATACTTACCGTACCTGATCCGTAGCTATATTGATATGTTTCATGACCCGGTTGTATATTATTTGTTCCCGGCACTGTGCCACGGAATATTTGCTCGATAGTTTGGTAAGGAAGACTTTCTAATGTTTTGGAATCAATTACATCAATAGGCGATACAGCTGCTCTTCTTTTTATGGTCATTAGATTTCCACCCACTATAAATTTTTCCATTGGCTTATGATCCAAGTGGAGTTGTATTGCAAGCCTTTTCCCATCTACTTTGACTTGCTTTTCAGCATAACTTACAGATGAAAATATCAACTCGGTCCCTTTGTTTACAGCAATTGCAAATACTCCATTTTCATTCGTCGATGTTCCCTGTCCCGTTCCTTTCACCATTACTGAAGCTCCGGCAATTGGTTTATTCTCTTCATCCATTACCGTTCCGGTTACAGTGAATGGTGGATCAGGATTGGCTTCCTGCACATGTACAACGGGCAGTGGTTTTCTTATGATCGTTATTGTTTTGTTCTCTATCAGCCATCCCAATGGTTGGTGCTGGAGTGTTTGGTTTAATGCTTCTTCAAGAGATACATTTTTCAAGTCAATGGTAACAGGTTTGGATTCCCGTAAAACGGCTGCGTCATAGAAAAAAACATAACCTGTTTGAGATTTAATTGCAAAAAAGACCTTGGTCAATTGAACATTTGTGCCGGAGAAATTAATGGTTTGGGAGTACCCCTTTGAGGAGGAAAGTATAAATGCAGCAGTTATTAAAAGGAGCGACCTTTTCATGAAACCCAAGTTTATTGTGCGGACAATTTGTGTCCGCACAAATAATTGCATAAATTAGCAATGCTTGGGTAAAGGCTAATGGTTAATGGTATCTAACTAACTATTCCGAACTTAAGCGCCGGCCAGAGATGTTTCAGCATTTCTGGCTTTTTCCTTTTATTAATATACTAATACGATCAGCAACAACTCTTCCTCTGCTTATTATTATTTTTTGTTTTATGGTAATTGCGCCATTTTCTTTCGCAATACCACTAGTTTTCTTCCTTCGAGTCTGAATTTCAAATCGCTTTTCTCCAGGATCGTTAACAGTTGTGACAGTTTCAGGTTCTTTTCTATTTCTCCTCCGAACTCTCTTTGGGGTATTGGACCTTCGTAAACCACATCCACATCATACCAGCGGCTAATAACCTGCATAACAATTCTTGTATCTGCTCCATCAAAATTGAAATATCCATTTTTCCATGCCATCACTTTATCAATATCTGCCTTGTTTATTGCGATCTGCCCATTTGCATTTAATTGAGCCTGCTGACCAGGAGTTATCAATTTTGATTCACCTGTTTTAAGTGATGTTACTTTCACACTGCCTTCAAGCAATGTAGTTTTTAATGTGCCGTCATCCCCATAAGAATGAATGTTGAAGTGCGTTCCTAAAACTTCTATTTCCTTTTTACCGTCAATATTAACTTTAAACGGCATGGAAGGATTCTTCGCCACTTCAAAATATGCTTCACCTGATATTTCTACTTTTCTTGTATCCCCGGTGAAAGAAACAGGAAAGCGGATAGAAGAGGCAGAGTTCAGCCAAACCTTAGATCCGTCTGGAAGTATTAATTGATACTGTCCTCCTCTTGGTGTCTTAACCGTATTGTAAAGAACTTGTGTTGGTTTTTCTTCTAATGTATTATAGACAAGTTGTCCGTCGTTTAATTTCGAAATTTTTGTACCGCCTTCTGTAATAATGGTTCCGTTTGAAACACTTTCCAGGTTGATATCAGAGCGATCTGATAGAGTCAACACTGCTTTGTTACCACCGGGAAGTATGTCATTTGTTATATGCCGATTATTTGCTTCCGGCGTTTCTACCGGAGTTTGGTTGACTAAGAGGTATGCTCCTATTACAGCAAGAACAAATACAGCAGCAGCTGCCAAACGGAACCAGTTTCGTTTTGTAAATGGCACAACAGGTGCCACTACATTTATTTTTTCTGAATCAAGTTTCGTTTTAATTGCATTAAATGTTCCTGCCAAAACATCCTGCAGCTCTTCTGTTGTAAAAGAACTTGTTTCCTGTTCAACTTCGAGCTCTTGGGTAATTAAAGTTCTGAGCGATTCTTCGTTGTCTTCAACATCAAACTCTTTCAATAATAATTTTAATTCCTCAGGGGAGCATTTATTTTCCAGATATTTTTTAAATAGTTCGTGCATTATAATGGTACGTAATCAAAAGGGTGACTTAACAATAATTTAATACGGAGGAATGGAGATCTTCCTCTGCTCCTTGTATATTATTTTATTTGTTAATACTTAATAAAAGGCAAAAAATGATGATCGTCATGCCATTATGAGTAAAAATGAACTCACGAATTGCCTTATTTGCTTTGACAATATGATCACTTATTGTTGAAACAGATATGCCTAATTGCGAGCTTACCTCATTATAGCTTTTATTATCAAGTTTAATTAATCGAAATATCTGTTGCCGTTGTGGAGAAAGAGAATCAATAGCTTTTTGAAGGAGTAAGGCATTCTCTTTTGTATAAATCATTTCTTCGATATGTTCATATTCTTCCGTTGCAGTTGCAAACAACTCAACTTGTATTTTTTTATCCCTTACTGCTTTTCGAAAAAAATCATAAACCTTATTTTCAGCGATGCGGAAAAGATAAGATCGAAAAGATTTATCGAGATCAATACTGGCACGGTTAGACCAAATTTTTATAAAGACGTCCTGCAATATTTCCTCGGCAGCCGGTTTCGACTTCACCATCTTGTATATGTTTCCAAAAATCCGGGGACTATATAGGTTATATATTTTTTCAAATACCTGCTCATTACCCTGCTTTAATAGCAAGAGTAATTCTCTTTCATCACGAGGAGAAATATCGTTCACTTGGTTAGACGGCTTTGGTTAACACACGAATTTATCATTTCCGTCTTAATTGTAAGGGAAAAGCCTCTTTTATTTTTACCATACAAAACCGGTATATCAGCAGCGGTCAGCAAGCAAATGCTTTTTCAGGCAGCGATCTATTCAGATCAAATTAACCAAAAGAAAGCCTCTTGTAGAAACAAGAGGCGTTAACCAAAACTATCTGCTTACATGAGAACTACTAACTAACTGCTTGAGAAAGTTCTAACCGTCCTGGCCCTGGGGGCCAAAAAAAAATTTATCATATCATCACTTGTAATATAGGAGTAGTCAGGTATCCACTGGAAACCTGATCTGCAAAACTTATCTAATTCAGAATGGGGAATATCATGGAGTGTCACGGGACTACCGACTCTTTCAGACGACTTCAAAGTCCAAAATCGGGTGTCGATTTGATATAAGGATGTACAGTTATACTGTGACATGGTTTAATGGTTTCTGCTCTAAAACAACTAATGGTTATTTGAAGTTAATGGTTATTCTTATAAATCCAATACGATTCTGCAAATTTCTTCCTCTGCTCATTTTTATTTTTTTTTCCGTTTCCGGGCACATTTCAGGGGAAAGATTGACTTTTATACCAGGCTCAAATTTCAATTGACCAAATTAATAATGGGGCTATGAAACGGCTGTTCATTGATGGTTTGGTTTTCGTTTTATTAAGCTAAAAAACGCTTCTCTTATCTTTGCGCCATGAAAAAAATCGGTATCCTCGGAGGTGGACAATTAGGAAGAATGCTTTTACAGGCAGCAGCCAATTATCCTGTTGAAACCTATGTACTGGAAAATGATAATGAATGCCCTGCCGCACATCTTTGTCATCATTTTACAAAAGGCGATATCAAAAATTTCGATGCTGTTTACAATTTTGGAAAAGGGCTTCATGCCATCACTATCGAAATAGAAAATGTGAATGTGGAGGCATTGGAAAAATTGGAAGCTGAAGGAGTGAAAGTTTATCCCAAGCCTTCCGTACTCAGAACCATCAAGAATAAAATTTTACAAAAGCAATATTACCAACAGCATCAAATACCAACTGCAGCATTTGTGATCACTCAAAACAAAAAGGAAACAGAGGACAATACTACATTTTTACCTGCTGTACATAAACTGGGCGAAGGCGGATATGATGGTCGCGGTGTTCAATTGCTAAAAACAAAAGAGGACCTGGAAAAAGCATTTGATGAACCCGGTGTGTTGGAAAAAATGGTAGAAATTGAAAAAGAGATAGCCCAAATGGTAGCCATTAATGAAAAAGGTGAAACGGCTTTATACCCCCCGGTTGAAATGCTATTTGACCACCGGTTAAACTTACTAGACTACCAGCTCTGCCCCGCAGCACTGAACACACAAACGCTTTATAAAACTGA
Organism: Bacteroidota bacterium; assembly: GCA_005882315.1. NCBI lineage: Bacteria > Pseudomonadati > Bacteroidota > Bacteroidota bacterium. Next base: position 194,736 of record VBAR01000003.1, on the reverse strand, counting down.
AGCAATTGCTTTAACTGTTGTCCGAAATTTTAAATCACCCGGCATATTTGCGGTTGAAATGTTTATTGATAAAAAGGGGACTGTGCTTGTAAATGAAACAGCTCCGAGGGTTCATAACAGCGGTCACCATACCATCGAAGCGCATTACTCATCGCAGTTTGACATGCTGTGGAGAGTAATGCTTGGGTATCCGCTGGGAAACACTGACCCCATCCTACCTTCTATCATGGTCAATATTATCGGCTCCGACGGTTTTAACGGGGATGTGAAATACGAAGGCTTGGATGAAGTGCTGAAAATTGAAAATGCTTTTGTGCATTTGTACGGAAAAAAACAAACTAAACCCGGCCGTAAAATGGGGCATGTGACTATCTTGAGCAAAGAGAAACAAGACCTGATTCATAAGTCCAATAAGATTAAACACACATTAAAGGCAAAGACCTGATTGCCATTTATCTGCAATCTCAACCGTACTTAAATAAACCCGTTTTTTTCCGAAGGTTCAATGCTTTTCCTGCATCTAATCTTGGTGATTATCATTTATCTTTAGCACCTAACACTCAATACTTTTTTGTGAACACACACATATCTATTTCCCGGCTTGCGGTTTTTATTGCAGCCCTTTTTTTATTTTCATGCAAAGAGAAAAAGCCACCAGTTGCCAACATGTCTGGTGGCGCAGGAAAACAGCCTCCAGTTTCCGTTGATATAATTCTTACAAAGACAGAGGTGCTGGTTTCAGATATTGAAGTTCCGGGCTCATTGCTGGCAAATGAATCAACAGAGATCCGTCCGGAAGTTTCCGGCAAACTCGTTCAACTGAATGTGAGGGAAGGAAGTTTTGTATCTAAAGGAGCATTGCTGGCAAAATTGTATGACGGAGATCTACTGGCACAGAAAAATAAACTTGAAGTACAATTGAAAATTGCGGAGCAAACAGAAAGCCGGCAAGCACAATTATTAAAAATTCAAGGCATCAGCCAGCAAGAATACGATCTAAGTCTTTTGCAGGTACATAATCTTAATGCAGATATTAATATTATTAATGAGGCTATCCGTAAAACAGAGATACGGGCTCCATTCAGTGGTAAAATTGGTTTTAAAAGTATCAGTCCTGGCGCCTTTGTTACTCCTGCCAATATTATTTGCACAGTAAGCCAGTTAAGTCAATTAAAACTACAATTCACTATTCCAGAAAAATACAGTTCGGAAATTAAAACCGGGCAATTGATCGATTTCACAGTTGATGGTTCAGACAAGACTTTTCATGCTACTGTTTCTGCATCGGAATCTTTTATTGAAGAAAACACCCGCAGCCTTTCAGTAAGATCAATTGTAAAAACGCCGGATGCAGTTTTAGTTCCCGGTGCATTTGCCAAAGTAAAAATTCAATTGGGTAGAAACGATAAAGCAATTATGATCCCAACAGTAGCCGTCGTGCCGTTGGGACGTAAAAAACAAGTTTATCTTTTAAAAAATGGAAAAGCGCAAACAACAGAAATTACAACCGGCGTACGTGACTCTGATAAGATTCAGGTTTTAACCGGGTTGAATTTAGGAGACAGTGTTATAACAACCGGTCTGTTGTTTCTCAAGCAAGGTAGTGATGTAAAAATTTCCAAAATTATCAGTGAGAAGTAAGGACTCACAACTGACAACTCACAATTATGAATTTATCAGAACTTAGTTTAAAAAGACCCGTATTTGCCATAGTATGTTCAATCCTGATCATTGTGTTTGGCGCTATAGGTTATACTTTTTTAGGTGTAAGGGAATACCCTGCCATTGACCCTGCGGTTATCAGCGTACGGACTTCCTATGTTGGTGCAAGTGCTGAGATCGTAGAACAACAAATTACAGAGCCGCTTGAAAAAGCGATCAATGGCGTACAGGGTGTAAAAAATATTACCTCTAACAGTGCACAAGGCAGCAGCAATGTAACTGTGGAGTTTGAATTAAGTGTTGACCTGGAAAAAGCAGCTAACGACGTAAGAGATAAAGTAAGCCAGGCTGCCGGAAACCTGCCCAGAGATATTGACGGCCCTCCTACTGTAAATAAATCTGATGCTGACTCTGACCCTATCATGTTTATCGTTATCCAAAGTCAGAAAAAAACATTACTCGAATTATCTGATTTTGCTGAGAACGTAGTGCAGGAACGTTTACAAACAATTTCGGGTGTAAGTTCAGCAGGTTCTTTTGGCGGGCAGTATTCCATGCGGATGTGGATCGATCCCGCAAAATTGGCTGCGTATAAATTAACCATAGGAGATATCCGGGCCGCTTTAGATCGTGAAAATATAGAATTACCGGGAGGTAAGATCCGTGGGAATGCCACACAGTTAATTGTGAATACCTATGGTAAGCTGACAACTGAAACTGAATTTAATGATCTTATCATTCGTGAAATTGATGGTCGTATCATCCGTTTCAAGGATGTAGGCAAAGCGATACTTTCAGGCGACAACGACGAATTTTCTTCAAGAGTAAATAATATATCCTCAGTTGGTGTAAGGGTGGTAGCACAGCCAGGCAGCAATCAAATTGAAATAGCAGATGAGGTTTACAAAAGACTGGATCAGATCAAGGAGGATATGCCTGATGATATTAATATTAATGTTGGGTATGATCGTTCTGGCTTTGTCCGCAAAGCTGTAAGTGAAGTAAAGGAAACACTACTTATCGCTATCGGGTTAGTTGTATTGATCATCTTTCTTTTCTTCCGTGAATGGTCATTGGCATTGCGGCCATTGATAGATATTCCTGTTTCATTGATCGGTGCATTTTTCATTATGTACTTAATGGGTTTTTCCATCAATGTACTTACACTTCTGGCAGTAGTGCTTGCCACAGGGCTGGTAGTGGATGATGGTATTGTGGTAACAGAAAATATTTTTAAGAAAATGGAGCAGGGCATGAATAAGCATAAGGCAGCCCTGGAAGGATCTAAAGAAATTTATTTCGCTGTCATCGCCACTTCCATCACATTGGCTGTTGTGTTTTTACCAGTTATCTTTTTACAAGGCTTTACCGGCAGGCTGTTTCGTGAATTTGGAATTGTGTTAGCCGGAGCTGTTATGATCTCTGCATTTGTTTCGCTTTCACTTACACCTGTATTGAATATTTATCTTACTAAAAAGAATGTACATAAGCACTCCTGGTTTTATCGTATTACAGAACCCTTTTTTGCCGGCATGGAAAGTTTTTATCTTTCTTCTCTGCGAGGGTTTATGAAACTGCGCTGGTTTGCATTTATTATTGTGCTTGCTTGCGTTGCCACTATTTTTCTTATTGGAAGAGGTCTTCCCCAGGAAGTGGCCCCTATGGAAGACAGGAACCGTGTTCGTGCAAGTTTAACAGGTCCCGAAGGTGCCGATTTTGATTTCATTGATAAGGTTACTTATGATATCAATCAGCAACTGTTAGACTCAATACCTGAGTTATCATTTGCCTTATCCTTTGCTCCTGCAGGTTTTGGCGGCGGCAGTTCCAACTCCTCATTTATCAGCATGGGATTGGATGAAGCCAGTACAAGAAAACGAACACAGGATCAGATCGCACAACAGGCAAACCGCATTTTCCGCAGGTATAATAATGTAAGAGCATTTGCCATACAGGAACCTACTATTTCAGTGGGTATGGGGAGCAGGGGAAGTTTTCCTGTACAGTTTGTTTTACAGAATCTCAATTTTGATAAATTAAAAGAGAAAGTGCCTATATTTTTAGATGAAGTATCTAAAAGTAAAGTGTTCCAGGGTTTTGATGTAAACCTGAAATTTAACCAACCGGAATTACAGATCACTATTGACAGGCTAAAAGCGAATGAACTGGGTGTTTCTGTTTTGGATGTTACCAATACGTTGCAGCTTGCATTAAGTGGCCGTCGTTTTGGTTATTTTATCATGAACGGAAAACAATACCAGGTGATCGGGCAGGTAGAAAGAAATGATCGTGATGAACCAGTTGACATCAAATCTTTTTATGTACGCAATAATGCAGGTGAGCTGATACAATTAGATAACATCGTTAAAATGGTGGAATCGACAAGCCCTGCAACGATTTATCATTTCAACCGCTTTAAAAGTGCCACCATTTCTGCAGGTCTTGCACCTGGTATGGCATTGGGTGATGGTATAAAAGAAATGGAAAGCATTGGCAAAAGAGTATTGGATGAATCATTTAATACTGCACTAAGCGGAGCTTCACTCGATTTCAAAGAAAGCTCTTCGAATACCTCCTTTGCATTCATCGTTGCATTGATCTTAATATTCTTAGTACTGTCAGCACAGTTCGAAAGTTTTATAGACCCATTCATTATTATGATCACCGTACCGCTTGCAATAGCCGGTGCTGTACTAAGCCTGGAACTATTCGGACAAACACTGAATATATTTTCACAGATCGGAGTCATCATGCTTATCGGGCTTGTGACCAAGAATGGTATCCTGATCGTTGAATTTGCTAACCAGAAAAGAAAAAGAGGGGAAAAGAAAATCCCTGCCGTAATTGATGCGTCTGTAGCGAGGCTTCGTCCTATTTTAATGACTACGCTGGCAACTACACTTGGTGCATTACCCATTGCACTAGCTATCGGTTCGGCCGGCAAAAGCCGTATTCCACTGGGTATAGTTATTGTCGGTGGAATGTTATTTGCCTTAATACTTACTTTATATGTTGTACCGGCACTGTATTCTTATTTATCCACCAAAAAGAAAACAGAAACATTGGAGACAGAAATTTCTTTGGCGGATATGAAAGAAGCACATGATTAATTTTAATTTGGAAACCAACTAAAATCTTTGTTCAGCTTATGTTGCGACACACTATTTCCCGTTTTTTTGTTACTTCAACTAATAAGTCGCAGTTTACCCTGAGCTTGCCGAAGGGTCGCACTCTTGTACTTTTGATCCATTGTTCAGTTTTTATATTAGCATCACACATAGTGAGTGCACAAAAGGTTTTATCCGTAGAGGAAGCTATTGCCACAGCACTCCAGAACAATTATGAGATCCAGTTATCCAAAAATGATTCTGCCGTAGCAACATTGGATTACTCTTACCGCAATTCTGTTTTTTTCCCAAGAGTAAATGCTAATGCAGGACTCATATTTACAAGAAGTAACCAGAAGCAGGTATTTATAACCGGTAATAACCGCGAAGGCGACGTTAAAACAGATAACTATACCAGTAATGTCTCCCTTAACTGGACATTGTTTGATGGTTTAAAAATGTTTGCTACAAGAAATAAGGCCGCAGAGCTTATTCATTTGGGTGAGTTGGGAATAAAAAATCAGGTCATCAATACCATAGCGATCGTAGTAAATAACTATTATGATATAGTCCGCCAGAAACAACAGCTTAAAGCGGTAGAAGAACAAATGAGCATCAACCAGACCAGGGTTGATCTCTCACAACGCAAACTGGATATTGGCGTTGGTGCCAAACCGGATGTGCTACAAAGCAAAGTAGACCTGAATGCGCAAAAAGCTGCACAGCTTCGGCAACAGATATTGATCCAACAATTGAAAGAAACACTTAACCAGGTAATGAATGTACCAACAGGCGTAAACTACGAAGTAAGTGATTCAATACCGCTGAACACAACACTTTCACTCGGAGAAATACAGTCGAAGGCGATCACTGAAAATCCGCTATTGCAGATACAGAAAAAAAATATTGATATTGCAACCCTGACAATGAAGGAAAGGAAAGCTGATCGATTCCCGATACTTGCTTTGAATTCTGCTTATAATCTTAACAGGACTGATAATGATGTTACCATAAACCCTGCTTTCCCATTATACAGCCGTAACCGGGGTTTAAATTATGGAATTTCTGCAACGCTGCCGATCTTTAACAACAACAATGTTAACCGGCAGGTCAGACAGGCACAATTGAATGTCGACTACCAGAAATTGATTTATGAAAATCAGAAATCTATTATCAATGTGGGTGTAATAAATGCTTTCAAAGATTATGAATTGCAAAAACAATCTCTTGAATTGGAAGAAGCAAATATTTTGCTGGCAAGAGAAAATGTTTCTATCATACTTGAAACTTATAAACTCGGAGCAGCAACCTATCTTCAATTAAGAGAAGCCCAGAAAAGCCTCGAAGATGCCTACAACAGGTTGATCGCCGCCCGCTACAATACCAAATTGGCCGAGACTGAATTATTAAGATTGAAAGGCGAACTGGTGAAATAGTTTATTTTTGTGAAAATGAATTTATGACTCCAATGGTTGGCATCATTATGGGCAGCGATAGCGATTTAAATATCATGCAAGCTGCTTCTGACATCTTAAAGCAATTTGAAATCCCACATGAAGTAACAGTTGTCTCTGCACACCGTACACCGCTGCGTATGGTTGAGTATGCACAGAAAGCAAAAGAAAGAGGATTGAAAGTGATCATTGCGGGTGCAGGTGGCGCTGCACATTTGCCGGGTATGGTCGCTTCTATCACTCCCCTGCCTGTTGTTGGTGTTCCTATTAAATCATCGAATAGTATTGATGGTTGGGATTCTGTTCTTTCTATTTTACAAATGCCTAATGGTGTACCTGTAGCTACTGTTGCATTGAATGCAGCAAAAAATGCAGGCATCTTAGCTGCTGAAATAATCGGTTCATTTGATGATGCTATTTCGAAGAAGGTAAGCGATTATAAAAATTCCCTGAACAATGAAGTGATCGAAAAAGTAGAGAATATGAAGAAAGCGGGATGGGAAAATAAATTTGATTGAGTTTTACAACTTATGGCATTACAGGATTCCGAAATACTCTTTGCCTTTACAAAGAAAGCTCCCGGCGATTATCATGAACTACCTGTTTTGATTTCAGGAAAAGAATCTGTCAATGAAAAGGGACATGAGTTTGTTCTGCTGAAGCAAAATGATAAGATTCAAAAAGTTTTTGAGATCAGGTATTCAACTTCAGGCGGGCCGTATAAAGAAGCTGTGATCTTTAATAACCTGCTTATTGTCGGCCATTACCAGTTCGTTTATATCTATGATCTTTTACAAAGTATCCCCATTTTAAGAATGGAAATTTCCGGCTATTTCGGTCATATCTACATTGACGGTGATAAGTTTTATGTATCTGATGCAGGAAGCATTTACTGTTTCAACAATAGGGCAAGAATCTTGTGGCGAAATAACACACTGGGAATTGATGGTGTTTTCATTTCCGACTTTACTGATCAGGAAATTAACGGAAGTGGCCAATGGGATCCTCCGGATGGATGGAGAGATTTTATACTGGACAAAGAAACAGGATATAAAATCAGTTAAAATAGTTTTTATTATGGCAAACCTGTTTACAGTAATCTTGAAAAAAACAGTACTTTACTAAAGGAATTAAGTCTTTTCACTATGACTGCAAAAGAATTTTGGCAATGGTTTGAAGTTAACAACACCAAATATCTTTTCCTAAACGATATTGATGAGGAAGTAAAAAAACAAATACTTGAAGAACTACTCGCCGAGCTGCATAAATACAACGATAAACTTTTTTTTGAAATAGGCCATCATCCTGATAAATCAGAACAGGAATTTGTGATAACAGCCAATGGCGATGTAAACTATTTTGATAAAGTAGAAGAGCTGGTAGCTGTTGCCCCTTTATTGAAAGATTGGGAAATTCTTGCCTTTAAACCAGCAATGGGTTTTGAATTTTCAATTGATTACAATGGTTTGAATTTTGATCCTGCAGAAACATGGTTTCAGCCCCTCGAACTTGAAAGCAGGCCATTGGACCTGGGTATCCGTGTATGTTATCCCCATTATGACGAGTCAAAAAGAGATGACTTCTTTAATGCGAGCTTTCTTATTCTTGATGCAGGTTTAGGAGAAAAAATAACGTCGTTGGATATAAAATATCTTGATGTTGATAAACTACCTGAAGACCCTGAAGCGGAAGGCATGCTTCCATTGAAACAGTTAAGTGAATATATTGAATGGCTGAAAAATGAAAGAGTAAGGAACAACTAAGCTTCGCTTAAAATAACAAACTCATTTTCCAGAGCAAGAGAATGTTCATATATTTTTTTAATAACGTCACTCCCCCATTTTGCATAATAATAGCTGATATTATCGTAACGTTCCTGCAGACCACCACCGTCAGGAAATAGATGTTCTTTAATTGAATGTATCTGTCTTTGCTGATCAGCAAATTTTCTTTTCTCAGCCCTTAGCATTTTCTTCTCCAATTCTTTTAACCGGTGAAATGATTGGGCCTTTAAAGCATCTACATGCTTTTCCAGTGATGTATCAATTGAAGTAACCTGTTTTTTGATCAGTTCATAAAAACTTTCCGCATCGGAAAAAGAGCCATTTAATTTGATCTTATTTTTTGAATCCCTTGCTACCAGTTTATTTACCAATTCCTGTTCGGATAAAAAGAAATCTTCAATAGTAAATCCGAGTTTTGATATTTTTTCCTGCAATTTCTTTTCAACGATCAAAAATGAATTACGCAACACTAAAACCGGGTAAGGAACTTTATAATGCGCAAACAAATCCTTTAACTGTAGCCAGTAAGCCAGTTCACCTCCGCCACCAATAAAAGCAATATTGGGTAAAATTGTTTCCTGGTATAATCCACGCAGGATAACATTCGGGCTGAAACGCTCCGGATGTTCAGATAGCTCATTAAGTAATTCTTCCTTCTTAAACTTTAATCCTTCATTTACCACTCGCCACTCGCCATTCACCTTCTCTATCCTCTCACGAATATCATCTTTCAAATAAAATAAATTGATCTCTCTTGGGTTGGCCTGTACTTTATAACCTGCAGCAGAAAGATCCGCGGCTGTTTTCTCAACAGTGTCTGAAGCTGTTTGATGGAGTAGATCATCCTCAAACAGTTTTATCATTTGTCCTTTCAATGCGGCGTTATCGGGCAGGAATACTATTAATCCATATTCAGCAAACAAGCTGTGTAAAAATTTAAATGTTGCATTTTGTACAGTATCTCCTTCCTTATAACAATCCCTGATCAGTTTTACAATTTCATTACCTGCCGGCAAAACGGAAAGCTGTCCTTCGATCAAGCCAATTAGCTTAATTAATTCTTTATCTATTTTCATCCTTCCTACCGCACCTTTCTGTTTAGTATTCCAAATAATCTTTTCTCCGCCTAAATGAATATGATTGAGTTCATCGAGGTCAGCATCTTCACTGCCAATATAAAATACCGGCACAAAATTGTATTCAGGAAAAGATGTTTTACAATGTTCTGCTAAGCGGATAGCATGAAGGGTTTTATAAATAAAATATAGCGGGCCGCTGAAAATATTGTTTTGATGAGCCGTTGTGATAGTAAATGTATTTGCTGATGATAATGCTTCAATGTTTTTGTTCACAGCATCAGAAGCAGTAACCGTTTCATATTGTTTTTTTAATTCCTGGACAAGAATACTGCGATTATAAGGAAATTGTTTTCTTTCCTCAATTGCTTTTTTAATTCCCGCCAAACTTGGGGTATATACAAAGAAATCCTTTAAAGAAGATAGCTGGTCAACGTAGTCAACAACAATCTTATTGAAGTTGCCAGTTTGCCGGTATGGTATCCTGTCTGCAGTACAATCCATAATTTCGAAAAATACAACTACATTAATTTATTTGAAAAACCCTTCACTTGATTTAACGTTACTTTACCTCGTAAGCAGCTACTGTGTTTCTCCAGAATGAAGGAATGAACACAGTTTTGGTTTTTGCATCAAATCCAATATCGGCAGAGTTCTTTTTATCAGGTCTTCCATCGAGCAGCAGTTCTTTCGTGCCATCAGCATTTACGTACCAAACAGTACCTGCCCAACAGGAAACGATAAAATCTCCTCCTTTCACATTTTCTATTCCATCTGTTCCGCCATCCATTCCTTCCGTTATTTTAATAAGTGTTTTATCCTTATTCATTTTATACATTGTACCTGCATCCAGTACATACAGATCGGCCTTATGTTTTAAAACACCATTCGGGCCTTTAAGTTTAAAACTATCCAGCAATTCATCTGCTTTTTCGTTTTTTACTTCATATACTTTTCTACCCCTGGAGTCTGATACGAATACAACACCTTTTTTGCCAATACTTACATCATTTAACCGGTCAGCCCCGGGAACACTTATTCTTTTTTCGATCATTCCGGAAGCAACATCAATTACAACCAATTCGGTAAGATCCGCTACATATAATTTCCCTTTGTATAATCCCATTCCTTTCGGCGCATTTAACCCTGTTACCCATTCAACCGTTATATTTTTTCCATCAGCATTCATTTTACCAACTGAACCTTTACCATCTTTTCCCCAGGGTTCTGTTCCGTCGATATTGGAAATAAAAAGTGTGTTGCTGGCTTTATCAAACAAGACTGATTCCGGAACCTTGAATACAGAATCCGTCTCCCATAATTTTACCAGCTTATGATTTTGAGAAAGAGTCACTACAGGACTTAAACAGGTGAAAAGAAACAGTGATGTGGCAAGTTTTAATTTCTTTATCATAGAATGTGTCGTTGAGTTAACAAATATACTAACTCTGTTTAGCTGCCTGCAATTTAAAATTACCAATGATAATTTAGCTGAACCGCTCAACAGCAAATGGTTTTATATCCATACTTGTTGTACGGCTGTTGACAATTTCATCCACGATCATTCCGGTACCTGCTCCCAGGCTTAATCCCAGCATAGAATGCCCTGTTGCCACCGTAACGTTTTTGTATTTATTAATTCTGCCAATATAAGGCAACCCATCCGCCGAACAGGGACGGTAGCCATACCAAACTTTTTCCTTTGGTGGCAGTGGCACATCAAAATCCGGGTAATATTTTTTCACCGCATCCAGTATTCCTTGTACACGATTCATCCGCGGTGGAGTTTTATGAGAAGTAATTTCCATTGTGCCACCAAAACGGATCTTATTTCCGTTCATTGGTGTTAATGCTACCCTTCCTTCGATCAACACAGATGGATAATTGATCTTATACGGAGAATTTTCTAATGTAACAGAATAACCACGTCCGGGCATCAAAGGAATTTTCAAATCCATTAATGCTGCAGTTTGCCTTCCCCATGAACCAGTGGCCATAATGATCTCATCTGCTTCATATGATCGGGCACCAGCGATAACTTTCGAAATCTTATCATTACTTTTTTCAAAACCCGATACTTCAGCATTTGAAATTAACTCCACACCATTATTTCTAAGATATGCGATCAGGTTTGCCATCAGTTTATCAGGATAACAATGCGCATCACATTTAAACCACATTGCCCCTTTTGCATTGATAGTAGTTTGCGGTTCGAGTTGCCTGAGTTCATCCTGTGTAAGCATTGTTGTATCCGTAAGGCCAAGTTCATGTGCTTTCTCACAGGTATGTTTTGCATGATCTCCGCCTTCATCTGTTTGAAAAATTTCTAGTAAGCCCTTATGTTCATATGAAAAATCAAAACCCGATATCTTCAGCCAGTTCACATATTCGTGCTGGCTCAATAATGCAATATCACGAAGCGGCACAGCAGAATCTGCAACATGTTTGGTAGTTGCGATGCGCATAAATTTCAAACCCCAGTCTATCAGGTTCCAATCCAATCTTGGCTGCACATAAAAAGGGCTTTTTGAATTCCACATCCATTTCAATCCTTTTTTCACAATACCCGGGGTAGCCAGCGGGGTAAAATGACTGGGGCATATATAACCACAGTTGCCATAAGAACAGTTATCTAAAAAATCTGATTTGTCCAATACAGTTACATCCCAACCCGATCTTTTTAAATAGAATGCAGAACTCAATCCAATGATCCCGCCTCCGATTACTAAAGCCTTTCCCATCTTTGTAAATATTTTATTTTAGCTAAGTGAAACATCAAACGTGAAAAGATTCACATTTCACCTTTCACGATTTAATTATTCTTACTCCAAAAACCCTTCCGGCAGTTCTATTCTGATTTGCTTCGATCTTCACTATGATTTTCTTTTTGCCTTTTATTAATTCAGCAGGCAAAGCATACTCCACATCATAAAACTTACCGGTCTTTCCACCATTCCAATCAACTGTTGCTATTTTGGTTCCATCAATTATTATATCAAACTTTCTTCCTCTATCGTCGCCGATATAAGTAAGCAGTAAAGAGTTTTTTACTGATTCATCCACTTTCATTTCAAATGTAAAATGATTACCGCCCCTCGCCTCTCTTCCCATCCTGCCGATAGCATCGCTTACATAGCTTTTTTCTGTAGCAATTAAATTATGGTCACGTTCGGGTTGCATTTCACCTATCCGAAAATTATCAATCGTTTTATCATCAATTTCCTTTTGTTTTTTCTTTTCCGCTTCGTACTCTTCCTGTCTTGCAGCCCAGTCAGCATTGGTAAAATAATCCCAGTACACACTGTAATACTGATCATAGGTTTTATAAAAAGGTGTAAGCTTTACATCAAAAGGTTTTCCTACTCCTTTCATTTGAAACTCCAGGTTTGATGCAGGTTTGATCCAGTCATTGATGTTTTTATTATCAGTCAATAAAACAGGAGTGCCGTAAACAGGGTCAGGCATTTCTTTTCCTAATTGACCTGCTAATACTATTGGGCCATATTTAAATGCAATACGGTTTGGATTGTCAGGCATTGATTCAGTGTAAAGATTCATTTCATAATCAATTGTAATAATATCTTCATTCGACCACTTTCTTGTTACAATAAGATACCCATCAACATTTTCTGTTTTAACTGAACTTCTATTTAGGTAAATAACAGGATTATTTTGAGCCCAAAAAGGTTTACGGATTTTTAAAGTAAAACTCGTTGGAGTTGAGCAATCAACTTTCAATCTTACTTGTTTTGTTTCAGGGACAAAATTCAGCTGAGTTATCTTGACTCGCTTATCCTTCCAATCAAGTACCGATGGGATAAAGAGGTTCACATACAAACTATTTCCATCATGACTATAAATCTGCTCAGCATATTTTGAGTGATTTTCAATTCCACTTCCCACGCAACAGGTGAATGTATTGAACGAATCACTGAATTGTTTTTTTGTTCCCATCCGTAGCGGAACAAAATAAGTTGTCATTCCATTTTCAGGATTTTGTGAAGCAAGAATATGATTATACAAAGCCCGTTCATAATAATCCATCAACTTGCTGGAAGGATTCATTGCAAACAAATGCCTTGTCAACTTAAGCATATTGTAAGTATTGCATGTCTCGCAGGTTGCATCACTTAGTCTTTCACTTAGCGAATCCTGTTTACCACAATATTCATAGTTACTGTTACCGCCGATAACGTAAGTGTGATGATTCACCATTGTTTCCCAAAAGAAAGTCGAGATCGTTTTATCTCTTTCATCACCTGTTATTTCATACCGCCTTGCACAACCAATTGCCTTTGGAACATTGGTGTTGCTGTGTTTACCCGGCATTGGGTCGATACGCTGTGCCAATTTACCCAATACAAACTCATCATGAAATTTTCTCGATAATGCTAAATACTTTTCATCACCAGTGATCGCATAAATATTTGCCAGTGCTTCATTCATGCCGCCATGTTCACAGTTCAGCATTTTAAGACGTTGTTCTTCTGTCAATCCATTTACGATCGTTCCTGCCCAGTCGGCAGCAGCAATCGAAATTGTCAAAGCCGTTTTATTATCACAATACAAATAAGCATCGAGTAAACCTGCCAATACTTTGTGTAAAGTGTACCAGGGAACCCAACCACCATTCAGATCAAACCCAGCTGAACGGATCTCACCACGTTTTACCTGGGCAAAAATCGTATCCTCATTAGGCACAGCGCCGATATAACCCGTTTTTCGGGCCAACTGGCATGTTCGTAACTCTTTTACGATATAATCAACTTTATCTTTAAATTGCTTATTACCCGTACTCGCATACATCATTGCACAAGCTGATAAATAATGGCCGAGGGTATGACCCGATATTCCATCCTTTTCCCAGCCACCATAAATCGAATCTTTTACAGGCAAGCCTGCATGTTTATAAAACCGGTACAATAATCTATCAGGTTTTATGAGCAATAGATAAGCACTGTCCATACTCATAGCATGACTGAAAATGAATAAGCTTTGATTGGAACAACAGGTTTTACTTTCATCTTACTGTTATTCATTTCCGGAACATAGGATTGTGCAGAGATTAATGTGCCACAAAAAACCGGGAGCAATAAAAATAGTTTTCTCATTTTTTCCATTTATTCTCAAGCATCTTGATAAAATAACCACCAACTACACTGCGTGCCTGGAAACCGACCTGCTTACCATCCGTCGTTTCATGCCAATCGCACAGTGGTACTCTTGTTGGTGTCTCAGTTGCAAATTTAAATATGGGTTTGATCAATGCCTCGAAATCATTTTGATTATTTGCCAGCGTTGCAGTCCAGATTATCCAATCCGATTTTGTGTAGGTCCTGCGGCTATCAAGCGGCAAACCGAATGCATTTTGTTTGGTGAGATAGTATTTTATTTCTTTATCGTAAACAGATTGAGGAAAAAGATTTAAGCCAAGCAGTTTATCCCAAACCAGGTTATATTTCTGGCTCCATGTTCCTTTTTTATCAAAGGTCAGTGAGTAATGGTCGCCATCATCAGCCATTTGTATCCATTTAGCCGCATAGTCTGTTGCAATGTTGTGATAATTGCCTGCTTCTCCCCTTTTGTTTAATCCTTTTGCCATTTGCGCATAAGCTCCAATACCCATAATTGCTTTCATTGACAAATTCACGTTCCGTGCAAGATGCCCGGCAAAATCATCCGTGCATAATTGGTTGGCCGGATCAAATCCATCTTTTACCAAAAACTCAACCCACTGACTCAACACTGTCCAATGTTTTCTGGCAAAATCAAATTTGCCTTCGGCTTTGCAAATAGCTGCTGTAAGAATGATCATATTTCCTGCTTCTTCTACCGGCATATCTTCAGGATATGTTTGTCCATTCGCCAATGGATAAGTTCCCAGGTCATGTGCAGGAAAAGGTTTTGTCCATTTACCGCTTTCACTATAGTACATCAGCGGCTCTACCATTCCTTTCAACAGATCAGGATTATAAATTAAAGTAAGGGGTGCAGAAGGATAAGTAACATCTACTGTCCATATTGAGCCGTTGCTGAAATTTTCTTTCTGTGGAAACAAAACTTCATTATTCGGGCCTCTTACTAATTTATGTGCAGCTAAAGATTGACGATAAGCCAGCACACAAAGTTTTGCATAAGTTTCGCCACCGGCTTTTACAGCATCTTCATATAGTTTTTTGTCAAACTTATCGCAGCGTTCTGTAATTTGTCCGGCTTCATCAAATGATGTTTTAATTAGATCTTCGATTGTTGGGAATTTCTTCTTCCACCATGCCTGCAGGTTTTGACCAAAGTATTGAATGGAATACAGATCATCATAAGCCAGAATGATTGTTTTTTCAATTGGAACAGATTTTATTTTCCCATAATCAATTTCTAAGTTACCTACCATAAACGCTCCGGCTGGCATATGCGATACAGTGGGTGGTGCCCTGAGATCAATTCCAGCTTTTTCTTCTATAGCCAAATAAGCATAACCCCAATCAATTCTTACATCATCACCTTTTCTTTTCAGTACAGGCTGTTCTTGAGTGCCTGATTGCTGAAAGAGAATTCCATCTTTTTTATAGAATTTTTCTGTAACCGTCTGCGAGGCCCTGTTGCGTGCAATATCCGGCGAACTATTAAAAAACAATTTCAAATCATGTTGCTTGCCGTCAGTTGACATTACATTAAAACTGATATAAGTAATAGGTCGTGAATACAAATCCAGATCGTTCATAAGCAATGGTGAAAGAAAATCGACTTTAAGAGAAACAGGGCCACAGTTAAATTCATATTTTGTTTGTGTAGCTGTTATCTCAATTGATTTCTGAACAGCTTGTTGAATATGTGGGCCGGGTAATAATTCATACAACCCTGCATCTATATAAGCCTGACCGCCTGTGTTCTCACAATAGATAGCCAGCACATTTTTTCCCTTTTTTAGTTTCTTTGTAATTTCTTTTGATAGAGGCACTTCTTTATTTGCTGAACAGCAACCCGCATTGAAGATCTTTTCACCATTCAGATATATCTCTACATTATCGTCATACTTGGTACGCAGCAATAGTTCATTCACATTTACAGATTGAAGATCAAACACTCTGCGTATCCATATTTCACGGCTGGTCCAAATCGTTTTTGAACCGGCATCTTTTGTTCCGAATATACCTTGTCCTGTTTGCCATTTCGAATCATCATAGTCAGCATTTAACCAATCAGTACCAGGTTTTGTTTCAGTATACCGGCAACTATAAGATTGAAAATCGGCATCAGCAACTAATGCTTTCAGTTCTTTAGCCGGCTCACCAAGAAATTTGTAGAGTTTGCCATCCACACTTAAAAAACCAAGTAATGAATGATCTCTCCCTGTCCAATGTTTGGTTGTGCTTTCATTCAGCTTGTCTGTAGTACTCCAGATGCTGAAGTAAGGATCATGTGTAATCAACGGATAAGCAGGGGCCTTATTTACCTGGGCTTGCGTTGTGAAAAATGAAACGGTAAACGTGAAAAGTGAAATCATTTTTTTTATCATCAGTAATTCAGTTTTATATTAGTGATTTTTGTTGGCAACCAAACCTGCATTTCATTCTTGCCCCGGTTTGCCCAAGTATAATATGGTATAGCAATAATTTTTTTCTTTTCTGTTTTTATTGATAAGCCATCCTCTCCTACCGAAACAACCGGCACTTCTGCGGTCAATGCTTTTATGTTTTCATCCTGTACTTTGTAATCTATTGCTTCAAACTTTGTGTTTTCAGGAATGATAATATTCCATGCTTTGCCATTATTATCTGCGCCTTCAATACAATAGACAATTGGTCCCCTTTGTATAGCAACACGATTGGAATCTTGCTTTAGTTCAGGTCTTGCTTTTACTATTTGAGATCTTAGTGGAATATCTATTTCAACGATATCGCCTTTTTTCCAATCACTTTCTACCACGGCATATCCATTTTCATATTTAGTTATATATTCTTTTCCATTAACTCTCACAGATGGATCAAAATGTTCCTTTATATCTTTTCTTAAAAAATAATCCGGGTTATACAAACCTCCTGGTGCAATTATTCCCGTATACCAACCAGGTACACGAAGATGAATTTTGAATTTAGATCTCTTTACCGGATCAATATTCAATTTCACCTTTCCCTCCCACGGATAATTCGTCTCCATCTTCACTCCAACATTTCCACTCTTCAAAGGAATCGTTGTATTACTTCCAACAAAGAGGTTTACATAAATAGCATCATCGCTTTTTGCATAAATATAATCGCCTAATGAAGCGATCATTCTTGCAATGTTAGCAGGACAACAAGCTGTACCAAACCATTCACGTCTCTGATGTTGCCCACGAGATGCAAGTGGGTTACCATAAAAGAACCGATCACCACTTAAACTCAAACCATCCAATGCACCATTGTATAAACTTCTTTCCAGTACATCAATATATTCTGCATTGCCTGTCATTGCATTCATTCGTTGGTTCCAGAATACCATTCCAACACTTGCACAGGTTTCGCAATAAGCCTGTTCATTTGGCAGATCATAGTCCTGCGAAAAACCTTCATTACTTCCTGCTGAGCCAATACCCCCCGTGATATACATATTGCGATATACAACATCTTCCCAAACAGTCCGCATTGCTTTTATATAATCTGCATCACCCGTTTGCGCAGCTACATCAGCCGCACCTGTATACATATACATGGCACGAACGGCATGTCCTGTAATTTCTTTCTGCTGTTTCACCGGCAAAACATCCTGCGCATAGGCAGTGTCCTTCCAATCTGTCCATGTATAACCCTTTGCCAACTTTTTACCACGTTCACTCAATAACCAATCAGCCAACTTCAGGTATTTATCATTCTTAGTTACTTTATAGAGTTTCACTAATGCCAGTTCCAGTTCCTGGTGACCAGTCACCCAATCTCTTTTACCCGGTCCAAACAATGCATCAAAATGATCTGCCCATTTGATACATACATCTAAAAACTTTCTTTTACCGGTAGCATTGAAATATGCAACTCCTGCTTCGATCATATGCCCTGCATTATAATCTTCATGCATACTCATGTCTGTATAGCGATCCTGCAAACCCTTCAACGTATACCATGTATTGAGATAACCATCCGGTTGTTGGGCCGCTGCAATTTTATCGATCCACTCATCGCATTTCTTTTCCATCTCTGCACTCGGATGTGTTTTTAATGAATAAGCCATTGCCTCCAGTGCTTTGAACACATCACTGTCATCATAAAAAATTCCTTCATGCGGTTCTCCTTTTGCCCTTGCGACTCTTTCAAAATTCTTTATTCGCGGAGTAGCCACTTCAGTTTGATAAATACAAGCAGCTAAAGTTTTAGTTGCGACTTTATCAATCTTCGGTTTCCAGAAATTATCGGTGATGTTCACCTGGGAAAAACTTACAGGTTCAATTTTCTGCATTGGAACTTGTGAAAACCCACTCACAGAAACAAGACCTGCAATAAGTACGAAATTTATTTTTTTCATTTATCCAGCTTTTGTAATTCTATTAATTTTTTTTATCTCCGGGCTAAAGCCCGGAGCAAGTCATCGAAGGAATTTAAAATTCATCATTCATAACTCATAATTCATCATTTCCTAGATCACCTGGAATCCATACGCATACGGATCATCATCTTTATCAATTGAGATCGTATTGTATCCATAGATCTTCGCCCAACCCTCAATACCCGGACGAATAGAAGGTTTACCAGCAACAGTCAATTCTTCTTCGATCGTGCCGATAAATTTACTGCCGATAATACTTTCATGAATAAACTCATCACCTTTTTTCAATTTACCTTTTGCATACCATTGCGCCATTCTTGCACTTGTACCTGTTCCGCAGGGACTTCTGTCAATTGCTTTATCACCATAAAAAACCGCATTGCGTGCAGTTGATGTTTTATCCAACACTGCTCCTGCCCATAAAATATGAGAGCATCCATTGATCGTCGGATCATCAGGATGAACGAATTGATATTTTGCATTGATGTTCCTACGCAATTCTCTTGCCCATACAATCAATTTATCAGCAGGATAATGTTCTAGCCCTTTAAAATTTTTCTGCACATCAACTATCGCATAAAAATTTCCACCGTAAGAAACATCAATTACTAGTTCGCCAAGTTCGGGACATTCAGCAGTGATTCCTTCTTGATCTAAATAAGCCGGTACATTAGTTAGTTTAACCGATTTACATTTTCCATTTTGCATTTTATATTCTACATTAACCAATCCTGCAGGGGCTTCCATACGAATATATCCGGGAACTTTTGGAGTAATAAGTCCTTCTTCAACAGCCATTGTAATTGTTCCAATCGTTCCATGGCCACACATCGGCAGGCAACCACTCGTTTCAATAAATAAAACAGCAAAATCATTTTGTGGATCATGCGGAGGATACAAAATACTTCCACTCATCATATCATGTCCGCGGGGTTCAAACATCAGGCCTTTACGGATCCAGTCATACTCTCTTAAAAAATGCTGACGCTTTTCACTCATGGTATTTCCTTCCAGTTCAGGGCCACCTTCAGCAACGAGACGAACAGGATTGCCACATGTATGTGCATCGATGCAGTGAAATGTCCAGCCACCAAAACGATCCAGTGATGAGTTCGGATATTTCTTTGTAATAGGCTTTGTTTTCATCTAACGAAGTGGTTTTAAATCATCCAATACATAAACACCTCTTCCGTAGGTGCCAATCACCAGTTTCTTATCTCTCGGATGAATAAACATATCATTTACTGAAACAGCTGCTGGCAGGTTCCCGTTGATAGCAATCCACGATTTGCCGGCATCCTTACTTATATAAACTCCCATATCAGTTCCGCAATACAAAACATTTTTTACATCCGGATATTCGATGATCACATTCGCAGGAGAAGGCGGTAAGTTAGATGAGATCAATTGCCATTGAAATTTTCCATCACTGCTGAGTTTATATAACCAGTTTGTATGATTATCCTGTCTGCGATCATTTAATGCGAGATACAAATTAGGCGGGCCTGATGCAGCAGATGCAAAAATTTTTGCTACATGTTTATTTTTGGGGAGATTATTTGTTATCTCCTGCCAATTTCCTCCATCATTCATAGTAAACCATACTCGGCCATCATCAGTGCCAACAACTAAAATACCCGGCACATCGCTGTCTGCAATAGCGGTAATAGCCTGGTGATAAATGAGATAAGGATAAACACCTTTCGCTGCGTCGGTGTTATAAGTAAGATCTGGACTTATCCTATTCCAGGTAGCACCGCTATCAGTTGTTTTATACAAATGCTGCAGACCATGATAAATGATTTTATTATCGTGCCTGCTCATCAATGTAGCGGCCAACCACTCACCTCTTAATGAGTCAATCCTTCCTACATCAAAGATTGAGAATCTTCTTACACCTTCACGTCTTGGTTTACTCATATCCGTTTTCATCAGGCGGCCATAATATGTAGAAGAGTAAACAATATTTGGATCTATAGGATCAACTTGTATCTGGGTTCCTTCACCGCCCGGCGCCATCCGCCAGGGACGTAAAGATGTATCAGGCTTTGTTCCAAATTTATTAGTGATATTTCCGCTCATTGTTCCTTCATCCTGCACTGCACCAAAGACATTGAAAGGAGTCTTCATATCATAAGTAACAGTATAAAACTGGGTAGTAGGAATTTTATCAAAGAAATTTTTCCATTTAACGCCGCCGTTATATGTCAATGTCACTCCACCATCATTACCAACTATCATCCGGTCAGGATTTTCTTCATCGATCCACATTGCATGGTTATCGCCATGCGTATCATCAGTTGTTGTATCTGTTGGCAACCATGATTTCCATGTCTTTCCTCCATCCCTGCTCACTCCTTTTGCTACACCAAATGCATATACTTCATTCTCATCTTTAGGGTCAACTCTTATTTGACTAAAAACCCAGCCATATGTACCTGAGAATGGCGTAAAGAAATCATGTATCTCCGCTTGTTTCTGCCATGTTTCTCCTTTATCATTACTACGATAAATGGCTCCGCCAATTACAACCTTTTGCACTTTTCTTTCATAACTATCAAACTCATTTGGTCGTGGGTCTCTTTTCTTATTATGATCATCCACGAATGCATACAACACATTAGGATTTGATCTTGCAATGGCAATACCTATGCGACCTGTATTTTTTGTATCCGGTAAACCGTTTACAATCTTCTTCCAGTTTTTGCCGCCATCAGTTGTTTTATAAATATAATCGCCGTCTTCAGGAATGGGATCACTCCATCTTTTACGTGTACGACTCCAGAATGATGCATAGATCGTATTCGGGTCTTTCGGATCCATCACCAGATCAATACAACCGCTTTTTTCACTTTCAAATAAAATATTCTTCCATGTTTTACCGCCATCCGTTGATTTATAAACGCCACGGTCTTTATTATAGGTCCACTCATTTCCACTAGCGGCTACATAAAGGATGTTTGGGTTTTTCGGATGAACAATAATTCTTGCAATCGTACCTGAATTTTCTAATCCAATATGTTTAAATGTTTTTCCGGCATCCATTGATTTATACATACCAATTCCGGGCAGAGATGCACGGAAAATATTTGCCTCGCCTGTGCCTACGTATAAAATATTTTTATCAGATGGCGCCATCGCAATATCGCCAATAGATTGTGTTGCCTCTTTATCGAAGATCGGTTTCCAGGTATTGCCGGCATCTTCTGTTTTCCATAAACCTCCCGTTGCAAATGCTGCATAAATGATATTAGGATTATCGGTTATTCCTTCCACATCAGTACTGCGACCGCTCTTATTATCAGGCCCTGTCAACCGCCATTCAATATTTTTATATGGAGATTTTGCCAGCATTTGCTTTTGCTGTTCCCAGGCAGCCAGCTTTTCGGCACCCGTGGTTGGTTGTGCCTGCAAAATTTTTGAACTAAAAAGCAGCAAACAAGAACTTAATAAAACTGTTTTTCTCATGTCTGTTTTTGTAAATTTGAAAAATAGAACGCCAATATGGAAACCTACGGAAAGATACTGCTGATTGCAATGCCAATCTTCCTTGCACTGGTACTTTTTGAAAAATGGTACGGGTGGAATAAAGGAAAAGATACGGTTAGAAATATGGATATGATTTCCTCGTTAGCAAGTGGTGTTACAAATGTTACAAAAGATGTGCTGGGTTTAGCTGTAACCGTTATCGCTTATAGCTGGTTGGTGAATAATCTTGCACTGATGCAAATAAAAGAAAGCTGGCTTACTTATTTAATTGCTTTTATAGTTTTGGATTTTGCCGGTTACTGGGTTCATCGCTGGAGTCATCACATTAATATTTTCTGGAACCTGCATATCATTCATCACAGCAGCGAAGAGTTTAACCTGGCTTGTGCATTGCGTCAAAGCATTTCAAATTTTGTAAACATTTTTACTTTCCTGCTTATCCCTGCTGCCCTGCTGGGTGTACCTGCAAATGTGATTGCCGTTGTGGCACCTTTACATTTGTTTGCGCAGTTCTGGTATCATACACAACATATTGGCAAAATGGGGATTCTTGAAAAAATAATTGTTACCCCCTCCCACCATCGTGTGCATCATGCTATCAACAAAGAGTACCTTGATAAAAATCTTTCGCAGATCTTCATTATCTGGGACAAATTGTTTGGCACTTTCCAGGAAGAACTGCCCGATGTGCCCTGTGTATATGGAATCACAAGACCCGTTCGTACCTGGAACCCCGTTAAAATAAACTTTCAGCATCTCTGGCTGATGATGAAAGATGCCTGGCGGACAAATAACTGGAAAGATAAATTTGCACTCTGGTTCAAACCTACAGGTTATCGCCCGGCAGATGTGATGGAAAAATACCCGGTGTATAAGATCAATGATGTTTACAATTTTGAAAAGTATTATCCCAAATCATCGTTTGCTTTGGATGTGTGGTGCTGGGTACAGTTAGTTGCTTTATTATTATTAATCAGCTACCTGTTTGGAAATATTGCCCCGATCGATAACCTTAACGACGGCTATATTTATTATTACGGCGGTTTTATTTTCCTGTTTGTGTATGCACTTACTGAATTGATGGACCGCAGCCGTTATGCTATTATCTGGGAAACAATTAAAAATGTAGCTGGCCTTACTATTCTTTACTATATAGGTGATTGGTTTGGGTCAGATATTCTGCTTCTGGGTTCGCTTAAATACATTCTTTCGGGGTATTTCCTTGCTTCTGAAATTGTTACGGTAACTTTTATCCTCAAACATTTGAAAGAAGATAGATTGTCACTTGCACAAGGCTGATTTTTGGGGTCACGGAGGACCACTGAGCTAACAGAGAACCTCAGAGTTAACTCTGTGCAACTCAATACCTCTGTGGTTCTCTGTGGGCCAAATTTTCCCGTTCAAAAAAATAGTTGAGCCTGCCATGCAACATTTTCTCAACTTGCTTTACTTTATATAAAACCAACTTTTCTGTCTCTAACCGCTGTCATAAATTCCGCTGAGTTGCTTGTAAGGCGCTGCCTCGATGGGGATGTATCAGCCTATCGCCTGTTATACGACCGCTATTCAAAAGCAATGTATAACACAGCTCTTCGAATAGTGAACTCGGCAGCCGATGCAGAAGATATTTTGCAGGAAGCATTTACAGATGCCTTCCTCCAGTTGAAAAGTTTTGAAAACAAATCAACTTTCGGGGCCTGGTTAAAACAGATAGTTGTTTATAAGAGCATCAATTTTTTAAAGAAGAAAAGGATCAGTTTTTTAGATATGGAAAATACCGGTGATATGCCGGATACAGGAGAAGAAGAAACGATCTGGTATACAGTAGATACGATCAAAGCAAGTATAAAGGAACTGCCCGACGGATACAGAACGGTTTTATCGCTTTCGCTTTTTGAAGGATATGATCATGAAGAAATAGCTGAAACATTGGGATTGGCTCATTCAACTGTAAGAAGCCAGTATATCAGGGGCAAACAAAAATTAATAACGCTTTTAAAAATACGTGCTGCACATGAACAATAATTTTGAAAGATTTATTCAGCAAAACAGGAAGGACTTTGATACCGAACAGCCTTCTGAAAAAGTATGGGACAAGATCGAACAAACGATCCCTGTGAAGAAAGAAGCCAAACGTTTTTCCATGAATGATGTTCTTAAATGGAGCGCAGCGGCTGCCGTGTTGTTTATCGCATTGACTTCTGTTTATTTTATTTATATAAAAGAGAAGAATAGCCATGAAACCCCAACTGCAGGAATAGGTACTGAAAACAGACCTGATTCTGCAAAGCCTGAAGAACTTGACGGCATAGCTCCGGAATATGCCGTTCAGTTCAAAAGGTTTAACGAGACGATTGAAACGCAACAGGAAGAACTGAAAAAAGCAACAACCAATCAACCTTCACTCTACAAACAGTTTGAAGAAGACCTGAAAGTACTTGACAGCTCTTTCATCGCTTTAAAAAATCAAGCTGAACATACTCCTAACAGGGATGTGCTCATCAAGGCCATGATCCAGAATCTGCAACTGCAGGCGGAATTACTCGGCCGTCAATTGCTGATCATTAAAGACATTAAAGGAAATAAAAACACTCAAAATCAAAATCAAAAAGATGAAAAAACTATTTAACGGGTTCTTAGTGCCTGTATTAATTATTATGCTGATGTTCGCTGTAGTGCCATTGCTGGCCCAGCAAGACGACCAGGATAAGAAAAAAGAGAAAAAAAGATATGAGCATTTCAAAGAAAGAAATATTTCAAAAACATACCCGGCATCGGGTAATACATTGAATATTGATAACAGCTTCGGTAATGTGATCGTAACGACCGGGGGCAGTGAAATAAAAGTGGACATCCATATCGAAGCAAGTTCTACGGATAAAGAGCATGCAGAAAAAATATTCAGCAATATTGATGTGACTGACAGCAAAAGCGGCAACCAGGTAAAATTCAAAACCACCACAAATAAAAATGACAATGAAGGCTACAACTGTAAGAACTGTAATAGTTCAATGTCGATAAACTATACGGTGCAGTTACCGGCAGGAACTTCGTTGAATATTGAAAATTCGTTTGGCGATATTAAAATACCCGATTATACCGGCACTGTATCACTCGTAAGTAAATTTGGTTCATTAACTGCCGGTAGTTTACCAAAATCTGAAAAAGTACATGTAGAGTTTGGCAAAGCAGATATCAAGAGTATCAATAATGCCAATACAACTTTCAAATTTTCAAAGATCAATGTGGGAAATATGAGTGGAAGCAGTAAAGTGAATATTGAGTTTTGCAGTGCAAGCCGTATCGGTTTAGCTAGCGACCTGACATCATTTTCAATGAAAGAATCATATAGCACCATTAACCTGAAACCAGCTGCTAATTTTTCAGCCAGCTATAATATTAAAACCAGTTTTGGATCATTTAAAAACAAAACCAACGCTGAAATAAAAAGAACAGATGAACCTGATCGTTACGGACCGGATTCAGAAAAGACCTATGAAGGTAAATCCGGCTCAGGCTCCTCAAAGATTGATATCAGATCAAGTTTTGGTAACATCATTTTAGGTGATGCAACTGAAGCCGAGTTGACCGAGCATGAGAAAGGAAAAAATAAAAGTAAATCGAAGGTTATCTGACAATTCTTTTGCCAATTAAAAAAGGCTGCCTCAATGAGACAGCCTTTTTTAATTAGTTATTTCTTCAATTCGCTATTCAGCATTCTCCAGATACCTAAAGGGTTTTCATTCTTTAATTCATCAGGTAAGAGATTGTCAGGCCAGTTTTGATAACAGATCGGTCTTGCAAAACGTTTGATACCATCTGCACCAACAGATGTAAATCTTGAATCGGTTGTAGCAGGGAACGGCCCGCCATGATGCATGCTTAAACAAACCTCCACTCCTGTCGGTACGCTATTAAGAATAAAACGACCACAGATATTTTTTATCGCTTCAACCAGTTCATCATTATTCTTAATATCATTATCTGTTGCCATTAAAGTTGAAGTAAGTTGTCCTTCAAGATACCTGGCCACATCAATCATTTCATTCATGTCTTTGCAGCGAATGATCAACGAATAGGGCCCGAATACTTCCTGGTGTAAAACAGGATTATTTAAAAACGCCTGCCCACTTGCAGTAGCAATAGTTGGCAACCCTTCATTTTCTTTTACTGCTGTTTCTGATTCTGCAACAAGATGGACTTCTTCCTGCAGCAAAGCCATTTCCTTTTTCTCTTTATATGCTTTTACAATTCCTGTATGCAGCATTGGCCCCGGAGCAACCTGTTGAATAGCTTTTCCCAGGTCATGTGTAAATGATCTCAACGCTTCATTTTCTATCCCGATAATTAACCCGGGATTTGTACAAAACTGTCCAACTCCTAATGTAATGGAACCAGCATACATTTTTGCAATATCAGCAGAAGCCTCTTTTAATTTTTCAGGAAATAAAAAAACAGGATTCACACTTCCCATTTCTGCAAAAACAGGAATAGGTTCTTTACGTTGATTAGCCCAATCAAATAATTGCTTCCCTCCAAGGTAAGAACCGGTGAAGCCAACTGCTTTTGTATTTGTATGTGTAACTAATGCTTTGCCGACTTCAAAAGATGCGCCGTGTACATGTCCAAATATCCCATCGGGCATACTGCATTTAGCAGCGGCTTTCATTATTGCATCAGCAACTAGCTGCGATGTTTGTGCATGAGCAGGATGTGCTTTTATTATAACAGGACAACCCGCAGCAAAGGCACAGGCTGTATCGCCACCAGCGGTTGAATAGGCAAATGGAAAATTGCTTGCCCCAAAAACTACAACCGGGCCAAGCGGCACAAGCATTTTTCTTATATCGGGTTTGGGTGGATTCTTATCAGGTATTGCAGTATCTATTCTTGCTTCAAGCCATTCACCATTTTCGCATGCAGCGGCATATTGGTTTAATTGAAAAATTGTTCTTCCTCTTTCTCCTCTCAATCTTGCTTCAGGTAAATTCGTTTCACTCATGGCAACCTGTATCAATTCATCGCCACAGGCTTCTAGCTCAACAGCAATGGCACGCATAAAACCTGCTCTGCGTTTCAAACTCATTTTACGATAAACATGAAATGCAGTCCATGCTTTTTGCATGATGCTATCTATTTCTGAAAGTGATGTGTCTTTAAACATGTTTTACTGATTAGGTATAAACCGATTTCAGAATATGGGCTAAAGCCCGGTAACCTGGTCTTATGTTCATTTACCCCAGCCTTAAGGCTGGGGTAAATAATCTATTTATGTTTGAATGGGCTAAAGCCCAGCAATAAATCATTTCAAGACCGGCCTTGTTGCTATCCCATCATTAATGATCTTCAAAATTCGTTCCCTTTCTTCACCTTCTATCCGCAATCTTGGCGCCCTTACAAATTCACTTCCTATTCCTGTTTGCGTAGCTGCCATTTTTATATACTGTACCAACTTAGGATGAATATCGAGTTCCAGCAAAGGCATAAACCAGCGATAGATCTTTGTTGCTTCTGCAATCTTTCCAGCTTTTACCAGGTTATAGATCGTCACGGTTTCTTTCGGAAATGCATCTACCAACCCGGCCACCAACCCATCAGCACCGGCGCATAATTCTTCTAATGTAACAGTATCTACACCACATAAAACTTTTAAACGATCACCAAAACGGTTTTTTAATCTGGTTACATTCGTTACATCCCTTGTACTTTCTTTTACGGCTGTTATATTTTTACATTCGATCAACTCTGCAAACATATCCAACGTCACTTCGATTTTATAATCAACAGGATTATTATAAATAAGAATTGGCAGATCAGTAGAGTTGGCAACAGTTTTAAAATAAGTTACGGTTTCCCTGTCATCACTTTTATAACGCATCGGGGGCAATAGCATAATACCATCAGCTCCCCATGCTTTAGCATTTGCTGCCTGTTGTACCGCATCTTTTGTTGTACATTCTGCAATATTCATGATCACGGGAATTCTTCCTGCAAGGAATTTAACTCCGCATTTAACGAGTTGTTCTTTTTCTTCAGCTATTAATGTACTTGCCTCACCTAAAGTGCCGCCGATTATTACTCCATGTATTCCCGCATCCAGTTGTGCCTGCAGGTTTTTTTCAAACATAGGAAGATCCAGTTCGTCGTGGGCTGTAAACGGTGTAAGCAGTGCCGGGAAAACACCTTTCCATTCAAATTGCATAAAAAAATTTCAGCAAATCTAAGGGCTGAAATTTATAAGGAGAGAATTATCTGTATAATTAATGCGATTTACAAAGCATCAACCTTTTGCTGGATCGAAGTGGCATCTTTACCTGCCCGCTTATACCCATTTACCATTTCCTGTGCCTTTGCTTTATCCTTTAGTTGAATATATACCAATGCGGCATAGTAATAAGGGTTTGCACCGTTCGGATTAAGCGAAATGGATTTATTCAGGTTAATAAGAGCATCTGAATTGTTTTTCAACATATAATAACTATACCCTAACTCGGTATAAGCAGCCGTATAAGTTGATTCCTGTTCAATTGCTTTTTTAAGATATGGAATAGCCTCATTGTATTTTTCTAAGTTATTATAACAATAACCCATGCCAAAGCAGGCTTTACGTTCATCTTTTTTTACACCTAATGACTTTTGGTACCATTCCATTGCCTTGGTCATATCCTTATAATTATCCCTGTAAACCTCACCAATACCATTGTATGGAATATGACTTTTAGGATCAATTTTCATTGCTTCATTATAATAACTAATTGCCTCATCATTTTCTTTCAGGTTTTTACATGCAAAACCCAATTCAAGCCAGGTATTGATATAATCAGTTTTGTACTTCACAGAATTATTCAAAGAAACCTTTGAAGCATTGTAATCCTTTGCTGCATTTTCCATAAAGCCTTTCCTGTACCAAAACAGGTAATCCTCTACGGTTCCATTTTTCAACTCAGCAAACTTTTTTAAACGCTCCAGCGCTGAAGTATAATTCTCATTTATATAATCAATATAACCAAGCTGTTTATAGGCAAGCGAATAATCAGGTTTCAGTGAAATGCATTTATTATAGCAGACAACAGCCGAATCGTTCTGATTGGTTTTTTCAAATGCATAACCCAGCTCGAACCATACTTTAGGAACAGCGGGCCAACCAACTCTTGCCATCCTGAGAGTAGAAATGGCTTTGGTATAATCCTTGGTATCATTCAGACACCAGCCCATTTCGTACCGTGCTTCTGTATATCCCGGCTTCAGGTCTAAGGCCGCTTGAAATTTTTTAATAGCTTCTGCAGATTTTTTTTCGTCCTTGAGCTGTCTACCCTCGTCATAAAGATCTTCCGCAGTTTGCGAAAAGGATATAACAGGAATGATAAATGTAAAGATGGCTAAAAGGTGGTGGGGCTTCATAAACTAAGTTTTTGCAAAACTAATGATGCTTTTTTAAATTAAAAGGTTGATAAATTTCATTAAATATTTTAAACGCTGCACTCGCGGCTTAAGTATATTTGGTAACCACAAAATTAAAGCATGAAAAAACTTATTATAACTGTAATACTGATTGTTACAGTATTAGGGATCTTTGCACAGGCAACTCAAAAGCCACCGCTTCATGGAAAAAACTGGATGGCTATTACAGGAAAACCTTTAGCAGCAACAGCCGGTTCGATCGTTTTTCAAAAAGGTGGGAATGCTGTAGATGCAGCCTGTGCCATGCTTGCAGCTACCTGCACTATGTGGGATGTATTAAGCTGGGGCGGCGAAACGCAGGCTCTCATTTATAATCCCAAGACAAAAAAAGTAATTGCTATAAATGCATTGGGCGTTGCACCAACCGGTGCCACTCCTGAATTTTATAAAAGCAAGGGTTATGAATTTCCTCCTGAATACGGACCGCTTGCCGCAGTTACTCCCGGTACTGTTGGAGGTTTGTGTTATATGCTGGCCAACTATGGAACTATGAGTTTAAAAGAAGTGCTGACACCCGCAATGGATCTGGCGGCTGGCTACCCGATAGATGCGCAAACTGCAAACTCAATGGAATCGAGTAGGAATAAAACATGGCTAAAACAATGGCCGTACAGTAAAGCAGTTTTCTATCCGCATCTCGGTGAGAAAAGAGAAGCACCTGAACCCGGAGAAATTTTTGTACAAAAAGATCTGCTGGAAACGCTTAAGAAAATGATAGATGCTGAAACAAATGCTCTCAAACAAAAGAAGAGCCGCAAAGATGCGATCATGGCGGCCTATAACAGGTTTTACAAAGGCGATATCGCAAAAGAATTTGTACGTGGCTGCCAGGAACAGGGTGGATTGATAACGATGGAAGATCTCGCAAAATGGAAACCTATTGAAGAAGAACCGATGCATGTAAATTATAAAGGCATTGATGTATACAAGCTGCAGCAATGGACACAAGGCCCGATGCTTTTGCAGTCATTAAATATTCTTGAAAATTTTGACCTGAAAGCAATGGGATATAACAGTGCAAAATATATGCATACCATTTACCAGACAATGAACCTCACATTTGCCGATCGTGATTTCTATTATGGCGATCCTTATTTTGCTCCTGAAGAACCAATGAAAGGTTTGCTGAGTAAAGAATATGCAAAGCAAAGAGCTGGACAAATAAACTGGACAATGAATGATCCGAATGTTGGGCCCGGTGACCCCTACCCTTTTGAAGGAAAAACAAATCCTTATACTGATCTTATAAAAAAATTAAATGCGCCTTCAGCAGATGGCAACCGGAATTTTGTTCCTGCACACGATTCAACAGTTGCATTTAATGATAATGAGTATATGGACAGAATGTGGAGAGGTACTACATCTGTTGAAGCGGCAGATAAAGATGGATGGGTTGTTTCAATTACACCAAGTGGTGGCTGGTTGCCTGCATGTATTGCTGGTAAAACCGGTGTAGGTATGAGCCAGCGTTTTCAAAGTTTTGTGTTAGACCCTTCTTACAATCCATTCAATGTTGTTGAACCCGGTAAAAGACCAAGAGTAACATTAACTCCAACGCTTGCGTTAAAAGACGGTAAGCCTTTTATGAGTTGGGCTGTACAAGGTGGCGATACACAGGATCAAAATCTGTTGCAATGCTTTTTAAATGTTGTTGAATTTGGAATGACCATTCAACAAGCATGTGAAGCGGCTAATATCAATTCAAATCAGCTGTGGCTCTCATTGGGTGGCACAAAAACAAGTGAACGAAAACCACATCCCGGCGAAATTTTGGTTGGCAGTATAACAAAAGATGATGTGAAGAATGAATTAATAAAGATGGGATACAAAGTACAAACAGGCAACCGAACAAGCGGTCCTATCAATGCAATCTATTTTGACTGGAAGCATGGAAGTTTTTGGGGAGGCAGTTCTAACAATGGAGAGGATTATGGGATTGGATGGTAGCACATTTATAAAAAAATTTGTTCCAATATCTTTTTGCTAATCAAATTAATTTTGAACAAGGACTTACGTAAAGCAAAAGTTAGCGGTAATTATACAAGACCACTCAAATGATTGCAGAAAGACCATATATTATTTACACATTGCCAATTAGCAGGACAACTCAAGCATTGACCGGTGGGAAAATTGAAAAAGTTTGGGCTAATGTTCAACGTTTTTTGACGACTTGTACAAATGCTGACTTGAAAAATCCTAACAGTATTTATTTGACAGGCTTTACTGCTGACGAAGACCATGGAGAAAAGCCATATCCAGCCGAACAACTATTAAAAAAGATCCAAGATGTTTTTGGAACAGGGACGACTGAACCAATTGGTTATTTGTATCCTGCAAATACACCGCTTCGACAGACAAAAACAACTTGGCAATTGACCGCTAAAGATTTAGACAAAGCAATAAAATTTATAAGTGAACTTCAACCATTACCGAAATATAATTTAGGGCCAATAGAACTCATAATCTCTTATGACTTTAAACTTATTGACACAAATACGAGAACCGAATTGCCTAATCAACAATATGCATCAAGTTTACTAATTTGGCTGACAGGAAGTAATTGTGTAAGCCCAAGTTTATGCTTCCCTTTTTTACAACCTGACACAGAATTTTGGAATTATATTGAAAGTATTGAAACTCTAATCCCTTTTAAGTTTGATAGGAAATATTTAAGACTTGGAAAAGCTAACAAAAAAGGAACGGCAAATATGTTCTCAAAATTGTGAAAGGATGAAATCAAAAATCTACCGCTAACAAGGCATTACGCCGACTACCAACAACCAAAACTTCTTTAACTTCGGTTGTTGGTATGTCATAAACAAGATGTCAAACTAAATTTTTATAATGCCAAAAACCATAACCCTTCTTTTCTTATTGCTCTTTGCATTTGTTTTCGTGGATGGCCAGTCTTCAGACACAGCGGTCAAAAAGAAAAAGGAACGCAGTATTGCAGCCATTCCCATGATCAATTATAACCGTACCCAGGGCATTATTGTGGGAGCACTTGTATCTAAATACTATAAACTAAATAATAAGGATACCATCTCCCCTTCTTCCAACACCGGCATCTTTGGTATGTACACCGGGCAGAAAAGCTATATAGTATTAGGTTTCTCGAAACTCTATTTTGCTAAGGATCGCTGGCGTGTAACGGCAGCGGCAGGTACCATGGATATTAACTTCCAATTCTACCTGGAAGAACCTGCTGCTTCAACAGGTAATTTTTATGACTATTCATCAAAAGCAAACCTCCTGGTATTACAAGTACAACGCAATATTTTTAAACGTTTATACTTCGGTCCTACAACCTCATTTATAAAATCAACCACCACCTTTGGTTTCCCGGATGTGTCTGGAAAAGATTCAGTAAGCAAAAGCACCCTGAACAATATCGGTTATATTATCTCCAACGATACGCGGGACCATGTTCAAAATCCTACACGAGGAATCTTCCTCAATTTCAAAAATCAGTTTTACAGAAGCTGGGCCGGTAGCGATTATGAATTTGAAAGATATTTACTTACGTACAATCAATTCATTAAGCTTAACAAAAAAGATGATAAGAAAATACTAGCCTTGCGGGCCAGCCTCAACATCGCTACTGGTGATGTGCCTTTTGAAGGACAAACTGTAGTAGGTAGCGACGACATTCGTGGATATTCACAAGGACAATACCGGAATGACCAGGTATATACCTTGCAGGCAGAATATCGCTGGAATTTTTATAAACGCTGGGGTTTGGTAGCCTTTGCTGGCGTTGCCAGTGCAGTGGAAAAACTTTCCGACATTCCCGATAATGATATACTTCCCGGAGTAGGCGCTGGTATTCGTTTCAAAATGCTACCTAAAGAAAAAGTAAATATTGGTATTGATGGGGCTGTGGGTAAAGGCGACTACAGTATTACGTTTCGCATAGGTGAAGCGTTCGGAAGATGAAACCTCACCGGGCATAACATTCTATAAAATAATTTTTAAACCAAATGAAAAGACTATTAAACAAAATAATACGACCAACTGCTTTTACTCTGGCATTTATAATAATGAGTTTGTTTAGCCAGGCACAGAATACAGTTATAAAAGCAGGTCATTTATTTGATTCCAGAACTGGAAAGTTTTTAGATAATCAAATCATAATTATCAAGCAGGGCAGAATACTACAAACCGGTTCAAATTTAAAATATGAAAAAAATGACAACGTAATCGATCTCTCCAACTCATGGGTATTACCGGGACTTATGGATTGCCATGTTCATATAACTTCTAACTATCCACATAGAAAGTTTAATGGAATGGAAGACGCCTATATCCGTGAAAGTTCTGGTTTCAGATCATTACGGGGAGCACATAATGCAGAGCTGTTGCTAAAAAGTGGGTTTACCACTATAAAAGATATTGGCAATGATGCTAACTATGCTACTGCTGATGTAATAAAAGCAATAAGAGAAGGTTGGGTAAAAGGGCCGACTATTTTTTATTCCGGCAAGATCATTGCTCCTTATGGCGGGCAAACAAATGGTATTAATCCCGAAAATGAAGGTCTCTGGCGATTTGAATATTTGGATGCTGATACTGATGATGAAATAATCAAAGCTATCCGTAAGAACATCTATTTTGGAGCAAATACTATTAAAATTGTGCAGGGTGATCAGCGATATTTTTATACTGAAGAAAATATCCGGACAGCGGCCAATGAAGCTCACCGGGCAGGTTTGAAATTAACATGTCATGTTTTTGAAGGCGAAGCAGCGAGAAATGTTATTATGGGTGGTGCTGATGCTATTGAGCATGGACTTTTTTTAGAAGACAGTTTATTGCAACTGATGAAAGATAAAGGAACTTTTTTAGTTGGAACAGATCTTACGTTTAATAATTTTTATGCTTATGGAATTGATTCTTCATCAGCAAAAGGAATATCAGATCGTATAGTTGATCGTCTTAAGCGGGCCTATAAAATTGGAACTAAGATGGCTTTTGGCACAGACGTTATTATTGATCTGCCAGGGAAAAACAGGGTTGAATCTAACCTGGAGATTTTAAAAAACTGGAAAGCCGCAGGAATACCTCCCTCCTATATTTTACAAACCATGACTATTTATGCTGCTGAATTATTGGGAACAGATAAAAGCAGGGGCGTTTTAGAAAAAAATTATCGGGCAGATATTATTGCACTTAAAAATAATCCTGCAGAGGATATAGATGCAATTAAGAAAGTTCATTTTGTAATGAAAGACGGTGAAGTAATAAAGAATGAGTAAGAGTTGATTTTAATTAATTTAAAATTACAATTATGAGAATCGTACAAGTTGTCTCAAAACCGGGTAGTGAAAATCTTTACACCCTGATGAGGAGAAAAGAGATTGAACTAAGAAAGAAGAACAGGGGAACTCTTCATAGGGTTAAGCCTAACCGATGGAAACATGTTAGCTATAGTGGGCAAATTGATTATCATAAAGCAAATAATGATATTTCAATTTTTGAATTGAAAATGAGATCAACTGAAACTAATGACTGGCAACTGCTGCATTCATTTTTAGGATTTCTTGACCGGCATTTTCATGAAGAAATAGAATCAATAACTATTTTATACCGGGATTAATTATATAATTCCATCAACGATGCTTAAACGACCTATCAATATTGCATCCCTGGTAATTTCATTTTTTGTTATTGTTTTTTTGACAATATTATCTTTTTTTGGGGCTTGGGCTTTCGATGAAAGAACGGGAAACAGTTCAATCCTTGTCTCCTTCTATAAAATATTTCGTTTCCCAACACACACATTACTTTGGGATTTTTTCAGCCGAACATCCGCAACTTTCTATTTGGGATTACTTTTAAATATTATTTTTTACGCTTTTGTAATTGAACGGCTGTCTTCAATTTTTAAACAAAAAAAGGTGTGAACAAGAATATTTTATCTGTACAAATAGCCAAACATTTCCGCGAAGTCTATTTCGGTGGCAACTGGACGTCGGTAAATCTTAAGGAAACATTGGCTGATGTATCATGGCAACAAGCCACAGCAAAGGTTTATACTTTTAATACGATTGCTGTATTGGTTTTCCATATGAACTATTATGTAGGCGTTGTGTTGAAAGTATTACACGGACAACCATTGGATGCACATGATAAATATAGTTTTGATCTTCCGCCGATCAAATCACAAGGAGATTGGGAAAATTTGCTGAACAAAACATGGGTTGATGCTGAAAAATTTGCCAGCTTGATCGAGCAGTTACCCGATAGCAAGCTTGACCAAATCTTCTCGGATGAAAAATACGGGACCTATCACAGGAATCTTCATGGCATTATTGAGCATACGCATTACCACCTGGGACAAATTGTTCTTATAAAGAAAATTCTTTTACAGGCAAACAAAAACTAATACTGATTGCCGCTTCCGCAAATCCAGTTTCCTTAAATTCGCAGAATGAACAAAGCAAGACTCGAAATGTTCAGCGATGGTGTAATCGCTATTATTATTACCATCATGGTACTTGAGTTAAAAGTTCCCCATGAAGCTACATGGGATGCTTTATTAAAACTCTGGCCTGTTTTCATAAGCTACATAGTAAGTTTTACTATGCTCGGCATTTATTGGGGTAATCATCATCATCTCATTCATACAATAAAAGAAGTAAGAGGCAGCATCTTGTGGGCAAACCTGCATTTATTATTCTGGCTATCACTTATTCCTTTTGCCACCGGCTGGATGGGTGAAAATCATTTTGAGAAAAAAACAGTTGCTGTTTATGCATTGCTGGAGAATCTCTGCGGCGTTGCTTATTACATCTTACTAATGGTAATGAAAGCCTGTAACCGGAATAATGAAGCTTTGCTTGAATTGCTTAGAAAGCAGTCTAAAAAAGGATCTATCTCCTGTATTATTTACACGATCGCAATGATTGCAGCACTTTATAATGCTCTTGCTGGCGGTATCCTTATCCTCCTTGTTGCCATTATGTGGCTGATACCGGACAGGAATATTGAAAGAGCAGCAAAAGAATAACCAGCCACGTCTGGGTGTGTTGACAGGAACGTAAACGAATTAGGCCTCGTGTTTTCTTTCTTTTATAAAATTGTAAATAGCTTCCTGTGAAGCAAGAGGTTCTTTGTCTTGCGGATCAATTTTTTCATTGCTTAGATCAGCCTTGAGTAAAACTGCTTTACTGTTATCGCTGAGCTGCAATTGAAGTATGTTGCTGATCTCTTCTTTCATTTTTTCATCATAAACAGGAAATACAACTTCGATGCGGCTAAACAGGTTACGACTCATCCAATCGGCGCTACCCATATAAAACTCCGGCTGGCCGTTATTATAAAACATAAAAATTCTTGCATGTTCAAGATAGCGGTCAACAATTCTATGTATGGTTATGTTTTCGCTTTGTCCGGGAATACCCGGCGCTACACAACAAATGCTTCGAACTATTAATTGAATTTTTACTCCCGCATTGCTTGCTTCATACAATTTTTCGATCATCTCCCTTTCCTGCAGGTTATTTACTTTAATAATAATATTTGCTGGCAAACCCGCCTTTGCATTTTCAATTTCCCTGTCAATCATTTTACGGAAGCGTTTCACCAAATTGAATTGGGAAACCAACAAGTGCTTGAAATTAATTTTCCCATACTGCCCAGGTTGAGATCTTGACTGCAGGTAATAAAATAACTCCTGCAGCTCATCGCTAAATTCTTTTTTATTGGTAAAGAAAACATGGTCTGTATAAAATTTAGCGGTGGATTCGTTAAAATTACCAGTAGCCATCAAAGAGTAATGCTCTAGTTGGCTTTCTTCATAGCGGCTTATCAATGCAACCTTTGCATGCACTTTCAAGCCCGGAATAGAATTCACGATCTTTACTCCTGCTGTTTTCATCTTTTTACTCCAGCGGATATTATTGGCTTCATCAAATCTTGCTTTCAATTCAACAAACACTGTTACCTTCTTTCCATTTTTTGCAGCGCTGATAAGTGCATTTACAATATGTGAATTGGCAGCTACCCGGTAAAGCGTTACATAGATCTCTTTTACTTTCGGATCTATTGCTGCTTCATTAAAGAACCTCAGAATATAATTGTAAGATTGGTATGGCAGGTGAAGAAGCTTTTCGCCATCTTTTATAATTTCAAAAATGGGCCGGTCATTCGTAAAACCGGCATGTGGTATGGCCGGCCAGTTTTCATAACTCAATTTTTTACCACCAGGATTCGGGAGGCTTCCCAGGTCTTTCAGGTTATGATAGCGACCACCTTCCACCATTTCATCTTCCGGCAGTTTGAAATAATTTTTTACAAACTCTCTTATTTCCGGAGGCATACGCCCATCAAATAAAAAACGGGTAGCAGAACCGATATCTCTTTTGCTTAATTGCTTTTCGATCTTCTCTGCAATATCACCGGCAAATTCATCCTCAAGATTCAAGTCTGCGTCACGGGTTAGCTTCACACTATAGGCACCCTGAATTTTATAACCCGAAAATATTTCAGTGATATTCTCCCGTATCACATCATCTAAAAAAAGCAGGTAGTTTGTGTCCTCCAATTTTTGCAATTCGGAAAACCGCGGCAATTGGTCGGATGGAATATTCAGCAATGCATAAACCGGCTGACCCGGTTCATTCAACATTTCTGCATGTACAATAAAATAGAGATAATTATTTTCGAGAAAAACATTTAGCTGATTTTCTTTTTTCAGGATCACAGGTTGTATAAAAGAGAGAACCTTTGAAAGAAAATAATCCTTCACGGATTCTTTATGCTCGTTCCTGATGGCATCACCATAATACAAATGAATATTATTTTGCTCAAGCCCTGGTAGTATTTGTGTTTTTAATATTTTTCCAAAACCCTCCAGTTGTTTCTGGATCATATTTTTCACCGTCATCACCAGGTCTTCAGGATATTCTTCACGCAAAGGAGTCTTTTTTGCATTAATACTTGTAAAAGCAAAAATTGATGGCATCCGAACCCGGAAGAACTCATCGAGATTGGAAGAAAAAATAGATAGAAACTGGATGCGGCTGTATAGTGGCACCGATTCATCACCTGCTTCCAGCAGCACACGATGATTAAAACTAAGCCAGCTCAGGTCACGGTTAAGGAAAGTAAATTGGTTATCGGCCATATGCTTTGGTTAGATTGACTAAGATAATGGATTGTCTGGGATTGGAGGATTAAGAATCCGGAATGTATTTATAGTATTACCTGTTCATTTCGGCTTTTGGGAATTAATTAAATTTGGAACAAGACTTGCGGCAATAAGCAGATTGGGCGCAATGCAAAAATGGACAATTGTTTAAACCTATAACAAAAACTACTTTAATTTAAAATAATGGATGAAGATATACAGCAAATGAGTAGAGACCAGCTCATAGAAGAAATAAAAAAACTGAGAGCAGGAATACGTGAACATCGGGACAGCACTGGCCAGGAATTATGTTGGCACCATCCAGAGCTTTGGTCCCTGTTGCCTGAAAAAATAGATCCAAAAATTTCTGTGCCTGAATGGTCGGAATTTATAAAAGGTTGTGTAAAATATCGTCAATCTTTGGACATACAAAATCCAAAGGCATAAATCAACGATGACAAAAATTGACCCAATAATAGCTGTAAAAGATGTTGAAGCCAGTTCTAAATGGTATCAATCAATGTTTGATTGCAGAAGCATGCACGGAGGAAAAGAATTTGATGTTTTGATCTCTGAAAAAGATGAGGTCTTAATTTGTCTTCACAAATGGGGAGAACACGGGCATCCTACAATGGCAAACCCACATATTACCCCTGGCAATGGGCTAATCATTTATTTCAGGACAGGGAATATGAATTTTATACGCCACAATGTTGAAAAAACAGGTTGGCCTATTGAAGAAGATATTCACTTAAATCCAAACTCAATGAAAAAGGAATTTTCAATTAAAGATCCAGACGGATATTATTTGACAATAAGTGAATTTCACAAGTATGAAGGTTAAAATCAAATAAAAATCAACCCATAACATTGCCTTCACTCAGCCGAAGATTAAGCAAGTGTATAATTGCCTCCCCTATCAATTGCTTTAGGTCATAATTATTTAATGCTTCCTAATTTATACGTTGGGATTTAATTAAATTTGAAATGAGAACTTGGGGTTGACTACAAGAAATCAACTAAAAAAATAACAACAAATAAAATGGATTATACAAGAGTATTTGCGTACAGTTTTGCCAGTATCTATTCCTTATATATAAAAAAAGTAGAGGGAAAGGAACGCACAAAGGCTGAGCTGGAAACTGTTATCTTTTGGCTAACGGGGTACAACAAGCAAACATTGCAAAAGCAGATCGACAAGAAAAGTGATCTTAAAACCTTTTTCGCCGAGGCTCCCAAAATGAATCCAAATGCTTCAAAGATCACCGGCGTAATTTGTGGATACCGTGTAGAAGACATCGAAGACAAACTCATGCAACAGATCCGGTATATGGATAAGTTGGTGGACGAGTTGGCAAAAGGAAAGAAAATGGAGAAGATTTTAAGAGAGTAAGATGACAAGGGTCTAAACCACTTCTCCTTCCAGATCGTAGTCAAAAGCCTTTGTGATCTTCACATTAACAAATTCACCGATGGGTAATTTCTTTGAAGAATGAATCACCACTTCATTATCTACTTCCACCGAATCAAATTCTGTACGGCCTAAATAGCGACCAGCTTCTTTTTTATCAATAAGTGTTTTGAAAACCTTTCCTACTTTTTCCTGGTTCAATTCAAATGAAATTTCCTGTTGTGTTTCCATTATCTCCTGTGCCCTTCTCTCCTTCTCATCTGCAGGCACATCATCAATCAAATCATGAGCAGATGTTCCTTCTTCATGTGAGTATGTAAAAATGCCAACACGATCGAAACGTTGTTTCTGTAAAAATAATTTCAGTTCATCAACATCATCCTGCGTTTCACCGGGAAACCCGGCAATTAAAGTCGTACGTAAACAAATACCAGGAACTTTTTCTCTTACTGCAACAATCAGATCTTCCATTTCTTCTCTTGTTATCTGACGCTTCATTGCTTTCAGCATATTGTTTGCAGCATGCTGCAACGGCATATCGAGATAGTTACAGATATTTTCCCGTTCACGCATCACATCTAAAATCTCCAATGGAAATTTTGATGGATATGCATAATGCAAACGGATCCATTCCAAACCTTTTACATCAGCCAGGCGATGTAAGAGGTCCGGCAACATTCTCTTTTTATAAATATCAAGACCATAGTAAGTAAGCTCCTGTGCTATCAGCATCACTTCTTTTACACCACGTCTTACCAAACCCTCGGCTTCTTTTACAATTTCTTCAATTGATTTGCTTACATGTCCGCCACGCATAAGCGGAATAGCACAGAATGAACAGGTACGGTTACAGCCCTCTGAAATTTTCAGATAGGCGTAATGTTGCGGCGTAGCTAATAATCTTTCACCCAGCAGTTCAGTTTTATAATCTGCATCGAACTGTTTTAAGATCAATGGAAGTTCCATTGTTCCAAAAAAAGCATCCACTCCGGGTATTTCTTTTTCCAGCTCATCTTTATATCGGTGACTCAAACAACCTGTCACATACACTTTATCGAGCTTACCACGATTTTTTAATTCAACCTGGTCGAGGATAGTATTGATAGATTCTTCTTTTGCTTTTTCAATAAAGCCACATGTATTTACTACAACTATATTGTGATCAGATTTTTTATTCTCATGCACTACATCAATCTCATTGGCCATCAACTGACCACTCAGCACTTCACTATCCACCATATTCTTACTACACCCAAGGGTGATGATGTTCACTTTGTCTTTATGTAGCTTTTTTGTTTTCATTCTAAGAACACAATCCTATTTTTCAAGATTAAATAAACTATTCACAAACTCATGCTTATCAAAAACCAGCAGGTCTTCCATTTTTTCACCAACACCAATAAATTTTACAGGTATTTTAAATTGATTAGCGATTGCAAGAACAACACCTCCTTTTGCTGTGCCATCAAGTTTAGTTATTGCTAATGCTGTAACATCAGTTGTTGCTGTAAAATGTTTTGCTTGTTCAAGTGCATTTTGACCCGTACTTCCATCAAGCACCAGTAATACTTCATGCGGGGCATCCGGAATTACTTTTTGAACCACTCTTTTTATTTTACCCAGTTCATCCATCAGGTGGGCTTTATTATGTAAACGTCCGGCTGTATCAATGAGTACAACATCACTACCTTTTGCTACCGCACTTTGAACTGTGTCAAAAGCCACAGCAGCCGGGTCACTACCCATTGCTTGCTTCACTATTGGAACACCTACTCTTTCACTCCATATTGTAAGTTGATCAACAGCGGCTGCACGAAATGTATCTGCAGCCCCAAGTAATACTTCTTTTCCTGCCGCTTTGAAATTATAAGCAAGCTTGCCGATCGTGGTTGTTTTACCAACACCATTTACACCTACCACTAAAATTATATAAGGCTTTGCCGGAAATTCTGAATCAAAGGCATAGCTATTAGCTGCAGGAGCATCAACGAGCATTAACTCAATTTCTTCCTGTAAAATTCTATTAAGTTCTGAAGCTCCAAAATATTTATCCTTTGCTACCCTTTGTTCTACCCGCTCAATGATCTTGATTGTTGTTTCAATGCCTACATCAGAGCTAACCAGGGCATCTTCCAGGTTATCCAACACTTCTTCATCAACAGTGTTTTTTCCAGCAATTGCTTTTGTTATTTTGGCAAAGAAGCCTTCCTTGGTTTTTTGCAAACCCTGGTCAAGGCTCTCCTTTTCTTTTTTACCAAATAGCTTATTTAAAAAACCCATAATGATGAAAATTACAAATAACAAAAACCAAATTCCAACTAAAAACAAAAGCCATCCGCCTACGGCGGACAGCTTTTAATATTTTTTCTACCTCATGAAATTATTTTTGAGCGAGGAATTCTTTGATCTTATCCTTGTGTACGATTGCTTCTTTAAAAGTATAAGCACCGGATTTCGGGCTGCGTACAGAACGGATTACTTTAGTCCAGTTTTTTGCATCTGATGCTGCTTTCTGGTCTTTGCTCTTAATCGCGGTTTTAGCTGCTTTTGCCATAGTAAATTATTTTTTAAATCAGGTTATTTGATTTCTTTATGAACAGTCACTTTCTTCAGGATCGAGTTGAATTTTTTCAACTCTAATCTTTCAGGATTGTTCTTCTTGTTTTTTACAGTAATGTAACGGCTGGTACCAGGCTGACCACTGTTTTTGTGCTCAGTACATTCCAGAATTACCTGTACACGGTTTCCTTTCTTTGCCATTGTCTATTCGATTTAAATGTGTTGACCTTGTTTTCTTAATTCTTTGACCACGTTGAAAAGACCATTCTTGTTAATGGTGCGGATCGCTTCACTTGAAACTTTCAATGTGATCCATTTATCTTCTTCAACCAGGTAATAGCGTTTTGTCTGCAGATTGGGCAGAAAACGGCGTTTTGTTTTGATATTTGAGTGAGAAACTTTGTTTCCACCTATTGGTTTTTTACCTGTTACCTGACATACTCTAGCCATGACTTCTGATTTTTAAGGGACGGCAAAGGTAAGGGAAAGCAGTAGATTTTTTTATGCGATTTGGATTTTTTTTTACCCATATGTGAAAAACCCATGGCTTGTTGCCTGTTGGCAAACAATTACTTAAATAATGGCTTTTAATTCCCCACCCTATCTGTTTCTTCAGCAGCACTGCCAGACGATCTCTTGATGGCCTTCATTGCTTTACCAAACCGCCAGGAGAAGGCAATTCGGACCACCCTGGAGTCCCATTTTACTGTAAAAGGCTCATCCGAGTTCTCAAATAATGAATATCCTGAGTAATTCTGGGTATAGAAGATATCCCTTACGTTTAGTCGCAGGGTGCCCTTGCCTTTCATAATTTGTTTAGAAATGCCAAAACCCATTTCGCCCCGCGGTGTCAGGCTTTCCTGCAAGTCGATCTGACTATTACTTTGATAATAGCCACTCAGCTCCCCAGCCCAGCCTTTTTTAAACGGAAACTGGTTATTAGTACTGATATTTACCTGGTCTACCCTTGCTTCGATCGGCTCCCATACTACGCCTTTAATGATCTTATGTGTATAAACCACAACAGTCGTAAAGTTCCACCATTTTGTTACCGGAAGTTGTAAGGTTACTGTCGCTCCGAAACTTTGAAAACTTCCTACATTTCCACGGGTATAAATGATAACATTTTGATTAACGTTACTTGCGTTTGAGTCAATAACGAATATCTGCGAGAAATAATCTTTCAGATAACTGTATGAGATGCCTGTTGAAATTATGTTTTTATATGAATGTATGAGTTCAAAATTCCATGTGTATTGAGGCCTTATATAAGGATTGCCTCCTTCATAAGTATATTTATTGATGGTAATGAGAAACGGGTTCAGGTTTTGAAACTGTGGCCTATCTATCCTCCTGCCAAAACGAAAGGTTAAATTGTTACTTGAATCCGCATGATAAGTGATAAAGGCAGTAGGGAACAGGCTATGGTAGTTTCTTCGTGTCATTGAATCCTTTACTACCGCATTGCCCAATTGATTGGCAGTATAGCTTGTATTTTCATAACGGAGACCTCCCTGGAATTGCCATTTTTTGACGTCAGTACTTAAACTGCTGTATACAGCGCTGATCCTCTCATCATATAAAAAGTGGTTGCTCCTGCTGAGGTCTTCATACCAGTTCATGCCATCATAAAATGAATATTCGGCCAGGTTATTGGTTTTGGTATT
Source organism: Bacteroidota bacterium (assembly GCA_005882315.1). Classification (NCBI taxonomy): domain Bacteria; kingdom Pseudomonadati; phylum Bacteroidota; species Bacteroidota bacterium. The sequence continues at coordinate 150,420 of VBAR01000003.1, read as the reverse complement.
CGCTGTTTTCATACCAGCCTCCCACAAATATTTCTTAACCTTTTTTGTATAATCCAGCTTTGCAGTAAAAATATCCAGGGATGAAGGCACATTGCCTTCGGTACCAGTCGTAATGCTTCCGGGTGTACTTAGTTTTGTTTCAAAAAACTGTCCTGCTTTAATTTCAAAACCTATAAAATCAACATCAACAGAAAGCACATCTTTATTTGAAAAAGTATGATTGGCATAAACATTAATTCCAGACCTTTTGAAATTACTATATCTCGTACCCCAGGTATTGATAGTGGAATCAATTACAAAATCCGGTGTCATCCAATCAATGGTACTTACGCTTTTGGTTGTTCTATCTGAATAAGCACCTGTGAATGTCAGGCCTATTGTAGTGTTATTCGATACAAAAAAATCAAGTCCTGCTTTTATATTATCAGCCCTTATGTCGCTTTTGGTCCAATTAGGCTGTTGAAGCAGCAAAGAATCGTTACGGTTTTGATCAAAGTACTTCCTGAGTGTGTACATCTTCATCGTTTCTGTAGCGAGTCCTTTACCATAATTAAGAAATACATTTATTTTCCCATTACGGTAGTTAAGATTAAGACTGTTATTTGATTTTGTGTAGATACCCTGGCCAATGCTCAAACTCAATGAACCATTAAAACCTTTTTGTCTCAGCTTTTTTGTTTTAATGTTTATGATACCTGAATTACCAGCCGCATCATATTTGGCACCTGGGTTATCAATTAATTCTATCACGTCAATTTGCGAAGCGCTGATACCGGAAAGATAAGTCTGCAAATCTGCGCCGCTTAATTGAGTTTGTTTTCCATCGATCAGGACCATTACCTGGGGTTTGCCTTTCATACTAATAGTACCGTCCCGGCCTACAGTTACTCCCGGTGACTTTTCAAGTACATCCAGTATAGAAGTACCAGCATTTGTAATACCTGCATCTACATTTATGACAGTTTTATCTGGGGCAAATTGTACAAACGGTTTTTTGGCGGTTACTGTCACTTCATTCTGCACAGCAACAATTGATTGCAATGTAACGACATGACTAGACTCTTCTTTTTGCTGAAGATTTTTAATATCAAGTATAACATGCGTAAATCCAGTATAGCTTACCTGTACCAGGTAATTATTTTCTGAAAGATCATCAAATTCGGCCACCCCAAGTTTGTCAGACACCTGCACTTTTACAATTGAAGAATCCATCTTTAAAAGCTGCACAGTGGCTCCGGCTAAAGGTTGCTGCGCTTCATTAACAACCGTGACTTTAACTGACTTTGCCTGTGATTGGGCAAAGCAAATACCAGAACTGATCGTTAAAAGGATAAATCCAAATATACTTTTCATAGCTACAATCAGCTAAAATAACAGAAGTTTGGAAGTGTCTTTTAAAATTTGTTTCAACGGTATCATAAGCAGATAAATGTGAGACAATGCCATAGTCCGTTCATTTTGCCGGTTTGCTTCTTTTCAAATAACTTCGCACCTCCTTACCAAATCGCTTATTAACGAATCAAATAATACATTTTAATTATGGCATACGATGTAGTAGTTATTGGTAGCGGCCCCGGAGGTTATGTAGCAGCAATCAGGGCTTCACAATTAGGTTTTAAAACCGCAGTGATAGAGAAAGAAAGTCTCGGAGGTATTTGTTTGAACTGGGGCTGTATCCCAACAAAAGCACTGTTGAAAAGTGCCCAGGTAATGGAAGACATTAAGCATTCAAAAAATTACGGTATTGAAGCCACTGGCACTCCCAATTTTGAAGCAGTGATAAAAAGGAGCCGCGGTGTTGCCGACAAAATGAGTAAAGGTGTGCAGTTTCTGATGAAGAAGAATAAGATCGATGTGGTAATGGGTACCGCCAAATTAAAAGCAAAAGGTCAAATTGAAGTGACTGCAGCAGACGGTTCTAAAAAAACAGTTGAAGGCAAACATATCATCATTGCAACCGGTGGACGCAGTCGTGAATTGCCTGCAATGAAGATTGATGGTAAAAAAATCATTGGTTACCGTGAAGCGATGGTTTTACCTCAATTACCAAAATCGATGATCGTGGTAGGCAGTGGGGCTATTGGTGTTGAGTTTGGCTATTTCTATAATTCAATGGGATCGAAAGTGACGATCGTTGAATTTATGCCAAGAGTAGTTCCGGTTGAAGACGAAGAAATTTCAAAAGAACTGGATAAGAATTTTAAAAAGAGTGGAATTTCAATAATGTTGAATAGCGAAGTGACATCTGTTGATACATCCGGTGCCGGTGTAAAAGCAAAAGTAAAAACGGCAGATGGTGAAGTGACACTGGAAGCAGATGTTTTACTAAGCGCAGTTGGTGTTTCTGCTAATATTGAAGGAATCGGTTTGGAAGAAGTCGGAATTAAAACTGATAAAGGAAGAATAATGGTTGATAAATTTTATCAAACCAATATTCCAGGTATTTATGCAATTGGTGATTGTGTTCCGGGACAAGCACTTGCTCACGTTGCAAGCAAAGAAGGAATTATTTGCATTGAAAATATCGGTTACAACGAAAAGAAATACAATCATCAGCCAGAGGCATTAGATTATGGCAATGTACCAGGTTGTACTTATTGCTATCCTGAAATTGCATCGGTTGGCTATACGGAAAAACAAGCTAAGGATGCAGGGTTTGATATTAAAGTAGGTAAGTTCCCGTTAAGTGCAAGTGGTAAAGCTTCCGCTGCCGGACATGGTGAAGGTTTTATCAAAGTAATTTTTGATGCTAAATACGGCGAGTGGCTCGGCACACACATGATTGGTTATAATGTAACCGAAGTAATTGCGGAAACGGTTACTGCAAGAAAATTAGAAACTACCTATCATGAAGTATTAAATAGTATTCACCCCCACCCCACTATCAGTGAAAGTGTGAAAGATGCAATTGAAGTGGCGTATGGTGAGGCTATACATTTGTAAAACTTTAAGAAACAAACCTGCCGGCAGGCAGGTTCCAAATAATATGAGTCCGCAAACAATGCGGACTTTTTCTTGTCCAAAATAAAACAGCCCCGCAAATGCAGGGCTGCTGTTCACTATTGGTCTCTCAGGTCCAATTACATTTTTAAAAACTTATGACGGATGATCTCACCATCTTCTTTTTTAGCAGATAAAATATAAACACCGCTTTGCAAACTGCTGATATTAACTTCCTGGTTGGCAGAACTTATTAAAATTTTCATTAACAGCACTCCGTTCATATTTGTAACGTTAATCGTTTTCCCTATCCACCTTGTATCGTGTTCAACATTAATTATCATTTTATCGATAGCGGGATTAGGATAAATTTTTGTAAACAACCATTTTGGATCAGGCAATTCGGTTGGACTTGAAATAAATAATGGCGGGTTTAGTCCTTTTGAATTGAGCATTGATTCTCTTGCCCCCCCTGCTGCAAATAAAGAACGCATCCTTGCTTTTTGTCCTTTGGTAAACATATTCATGCAGGCATCATCCGTAAAGTCCATATAATTCATATACATATTTCCCGCAGCACCATTATTACAGGAAGTTCTTACTTCAGTCGGGCAACCCATCGTATAATTAGCTTGTGGGGGTGTGTCAGAAACACCGTCATCACCACAATTACTATCTCCCCAGATATGCATTAAATTGAGCCAATGTCCGATCTCGTGAACTACTGTTCTACCATAATCGTATCCGCTGTTTTGTTTATTTACTCCAAATGCGCTGAAGTCTATAACAACTCCATCTTTTTTTGGATCAGATCCCGGAATCGTTGAATAAGCTGCGACGCCACTCAAATTACACACCCAAATATTAAGATAGCTTTTGGAATCCCATGTACTGGAACCATATTCTTCATCTGACATCATTTTATAATTGTCTTTTCCCCAATCTTTAATAGGTGTATATTTCTGTATGATGCCTGTAGTAGAATATTGCCTGGGATCTGATGTGGCGAGGTAAAATTCTATTTCGCAGTCCGCTGCTACATTTCGAAAAGCGGCGGGAGTTAAAGATGTATCTGCGTTTCTGCGTCGGAAATCCTGATTCAGCACATCAATTTGAGAGCGGATAAGATCATCTGAAATTTTATTGCCTGGATTATGATACAATACATGCACAACAACCGGTATTTTGATCACAGAAGAAACTGCAATTCTTGCCTGCTGATCATTATTCTGTGAATTGATATAATGGTTAGTGAACTCTTCTACTGCCTTATATTTCTTTTCCGCATCAGGGTTGATGCGTATTTCGTCTTTATAATATTGAGCCGTTTCACATTTTTTCTGTGAGTTTATCTGGGTGCAGAGTCCAAATAATAGAAGCAAGCTAATGAAACCCTTCATTTTAATAATTAAAACTGTAACAGATCAGAACGTGGGCTTCAGGGGAGTAAAGGATCTGGTTATTAAAAGGAAGGGATTCTAAAGAAGGTGAGAAAGGATTAACGATGGTTTGATTCTCAAAGATAAACATATAATCATAGGTTCAAAATTTATAGCCATAGTAAATCTACCCGTATTTATATTTTCTTTAGTCAAATCAATAAAATTCAATTGTTACATTTGCTGGAATAAAATTTCGTATGAAAAATATTTTGATCCTCCTTTTCCCATTGGCAATGATCAGTTGTAAAAACAATGACTCAAACGGAACCACTACTCCCGATGGCCCGATCTCAAATCCACCTGAACAGCCAGCCATGTTAAGCTACTCAATCATTTCACCTGCTTATCCGCATGATACTTCCTCATTCACACAGGGTCTTGCATTTTATAAAGGGGAATTATACGAAGGAACCGGCTTGCCAGGAAAATCAAAACTGATGAAAGTAAATTTATCAAGTGGCAAGGCAGAGAAGTCACTAAAACTAGAAGATAAATATTTTGGCGAAGGCATCACAATTCTGAATGACACGATCTATCAACTTACTTGGCAGAATAATGTTGTATTCGTCTATACAGTGAAAGATTTTAAAAAAGTAAAGCAATTCACGATCAATACTGAAGGATGGGGCATTACCCATGACGGGAAAAACCTGATCGTAAGCTCCGGAGGCAACAACCTGGATTATTATGATCCGTCTACTTTTACCAAAATAAAATCAGTCGCTGTTACACAAGCTGGTGCAGATGCTTATAATTTAAATGAACTCGAATATATTGATGGATATATTTATGCTAATCAATGGCAGGCTTCCTATATTTTTAAGATCAATCCGGCTGATGGAAAAATAGTAGCCACCGCTAACCTTGTAAAAGAAGAGGAAGCAGTAATAGCCACGTACCCACAGGCGGGTGTGCTGAATGGAATTGCCTACAATGAAACCACAAAGAAGATCTATATCACAGGAAAAAACTGGCCAGCTTTATATGAGATCCAGTTCAGCAAATAATCGTTACTTAGAAATAATGTAAATCACAGAGCTGCATTTCTTCACATCAAACAATGCTTTCAGATTTGAAACAAAACCGACCAAACCTGCTCCAAAGAAATTTGATTTGCCATTTTTATACTTACTGCTAAGCAGCGAAACATAAAAACTATCGTACCACATAGGCTTATAAGAAATTATTTTCAGTCCATGCTTTTCTATCAATTTCTTCATAGATGCCGGTGCAAAATGATACAAATGCCTCGGCACATCATACGCAGCCCAATACTCTTGATAAGATGCAGCATCATATGAAGTATAGTTAGGAACAGCTATAAATAATTTGCCATTTGGCTTTAATAGCTTTTTAAATTGCGCAACATATCCATTAAGATCATGCACATGCTCGAGCACATGCCACATCGTAATGGCGTCATAATTATCCTGTGGTAATTCAAAAAGCTTATCGGGGGTGTTGAATGATAAACTATAGAGCTTATCTGCCATTGTTCTTGCACCGGCATCAGGCTCTAACCCTGTAATATGCCAGGCCGTAGTTTTCATTTCATTTAAAAATGCTCCTGTACCGGCACCTACATCAAGTATATTCCCCCGCTTCACTCCTGTTATTCCTTCAACCAATTTCCTTTTACCGCCCAAAGTTCTTTTCCTGACCTGGTGATAAAGCCGGTTGATAATTCCTTTACCGGTATCTGAATGTGATATATATTCTTCCGATTGATAGTAAGGCGCAATCGAATCAGCGGCGGGAACATCCTGCGTAAAACGAAATGTGCAACTATTGCAATGCCAGATGGCAAATTTCTGTTTGCTTACAGTATAATCAACAGCCTCCAATGCTGATGAAAGTTTATCGCTTCCACAAACAGGACAATGTGAATAATGAATTCGATTGCTCATGAAAAATAAAGTGGGCAAAAATAAGAAGGATGATGCGGTATCAGAAATATTATCACTAGCGTATTTCTTTATGTGTTTCACCAGTTGTAACAGGTGAAAGTTTAACACTGTTACTCACCCCTGAAGTATTCATTCCTTTATCTGACAAATACCAACCGATAAACATGAAAGCAAGCAATGCAATTGTAACCGGAACAACCCACCAATAACTTTTTTTAGCATCCGGGTTGCTAAAGTATTCTGTCATTTCCACTGAGGTTCTCTCTCTCTCTCCTACCAGTACAGCATGTTCAGCTTTCTCACGGATCACCTTTTCAGCAGGAACTGCCCGAAGCGGCGATCCATAGGCTTCATTATTGAAACGGATGCTATCGCCCAGACCTTTACTTATTGTTCCTATTCCGTTCCATTCCACTTTACCCCCATCATTAATTTGTTTTTTAAAATCAAAAACAAAATCATTGAACCGGATAACAGCTTCTTTTTCAGAAATACCAAACGCCGCCCCTAACCATGCATAAAATTTTAAGGAAGGTTTTACGTCGTCTTTTTCAAGTGAGATAGAATAAACAGGCGGATGAATACATTTATTAATAAAATCCGCTTCGGCAGGTTTCCTTTCTAAGATAAAACTACCAATGCCGGGAAGATGAAGACTTTTATGCTGAATGAAATAACGATATAACTCCTGGTACATTATTTAGTCAATTGTGCAAACGAAAATACGATTCCGGCTGCAAAGTTGAATCCATAAACAGGATATTGATTCCACCGCTGGTATTGTTTGTTAGTAAGATTATTGAATTGTGTCCATAGGTTCAGGGCTTTTGTGATCTTGAATTCCAGTCCGGCATTCAGATCAAATGCGCCATTCAGACTTCCATCACTGCCATCTGCCTTCTGGTATTTAGGGCCGCTCCAGGCAAAGAGATCAGATTTAAGCCATAGATCTTTTATTACCTGCAGCTTCAATCCTGATCTAAATTCAAGAGGTATCAAACCCCATGCTTTATCATTTACTTTCAGGCCTGAATACTGGTTTGCCTGCCACCCTGCCTCCCATGAAAATTTTTCCTGGACGGTAACAGCAATTTCACCGCCCATATGCAGCACTTTTATCCTGGGCTCATTTACTACTATAAAAGTTTTGCCACCATCGTCTATTGAATAATTATTTACAAACAGCGGTTGATTGTTCAGTTCATTAAAACCAATTTTGGCACTGTAAGTAAAATGATTACCAGCCGAGCCTTTAAAACCGGCAAACCTTTCCACTACCCATGTATTATTAAATGAAGCTGGCATATCCAGCCACGGGTTTTGTGTAGCAAGATATTGGTAAGTTGTTTTTCTTACATATCCAGTCCAGCCGGCTTGCAGGGTCAACCGGTTATCTTCTGTACTTATATCACCGATAATATTTGGAAACATCTTAAATGTTTTATTATCCCATGATGGACGGATACCCGCCTGTATATTTATTTTGGATGTTTTATATACTACCGATGGTGATAAATAATACATCGTATTGTTTATTGCCGCTTTGTTTTCCGGCGAAAGTCTTGTCAGGTCAAATGTTACTCCCAATTTTACAGAGAACTGATTGCCGATGGCTTTTTCAAGCGGAAGATTAAGCACAGTATTACTTTCACTATTCTTATTATCATCGCTCATCACATCAATTCTTACTTCCGGAGCATAAGAAATTCCAAACCCGGTTTTATTGATATTGTGAAAACCAACTTTGGCTGAATATGTATTAAAACTCTGTTTTAATGAATCATCCGAAAATACTAAAGTAGGCGGCTGGTACCCATACTTCCATGTTTTATCCTGCCTCATTCCAAAGCCAACATTCCATTCCAGGCTTTTAGCTGTTTGAAAAAAACCACTCAGCTTCACCTGTGTGTTGGTAAAATCCTGGAAATCTCTTTTACCATCAGAAGAAACATGTTTTGCAAAAATATTTGCTCCTGCTGTTTTGCCATCACCCAAACTAAGACCAAGTTGTACATAAGGCGTTCTCAAACTTCCGAAACCCACTTTTACATAATTGCTGTTATCAAATTTACCACCGCTGTCAATACTCAATGCAAGTGGTTTCAGCGAACCCGGCTGGTATGGGAATAACATATTCTGGTTAGGGATAGTATAATTCAATTTTGGTTTTGTAGTATCAGCCACTGGTGGACTTGGATTAAAATTAATTTTCGATGCATCTTTCAACATTGGCTTGAATGCAGAGGTGATCGTAACATCTCTTTTGCTGGTGTCTCGTTGTTCCCTTTGCGCAAAAGCGGAATTACCTGCTAACAGGGCCATCATCCCAACTACAAATACTATTTTATTATTTCTGCTCATCGACATTATTAATTGTTATTTATTAATTCAATTACCATTCACTTTACTCGCCTTGCCTTCCTCATCTATTACCTTATTTAATTTTGTTTGCGCTTCTCCTTTCAACTCAGGGTTGATACTATTATCTACGATACTTTGGAATGTTGCTTTTGCATTGAAATAATCTTTCTGTGCATAATAAACATCGCCCAACAGTATATAAGCTTTCGTTACCCAGTAATCATAGGAACCGGATTTATTGATCACTTCAAATGCTGCTTTTTCTGCATCATTCAGCTTGCTTACAGTAAACCAACTATTGGCAATTTCGTAACGGGCTTCTGCTGCCAGTGCAGCTTTATTAAGTAGTACGACAGATTTATAGTTTGCAATTGCCAGGTCATATTGGCCTTTCACCTGGTAATTTTTAGCAATTGCCATATTTGCTAATGCTTTATCATCCGAGCTGCTGCCTTTTGCGTTTACCAGTTCTTTTGCATTAGCTTCCGCAGCATCCCAATTTTTTAACTGGTACTGGCTGCGCAATAAACCACGCATCGCTTCCAGTGTTGTTTCCTGTGTGCTGGAATATTGCTTCAGTAATCCAAAAAACTTTTCGCTTTGGTTATAGTTCTTCAATTCAAAGAAATATATCCTTGAAGCCCCTATTAAGGCTTTCTCAGCAAATTTATTAGGCGCATCGGCTGCTACTGATTCATATCCTGCCAGTGCATTGTTCCAGTCTTTTTTACTGTTATAGATCTCTCCTTTATAAAAATTAGCATCGATGCTGAAAGAACCATCAGGAAAACGTTGGAGATAAGTATTTAATGAATTCAAAGCATTATTTACGGAACCTTCCTGGTATAATTTAAATGCCGCGCCATAGGTCAGCGAATCTTCTGTACTTACACTGATCGGCTTACCTGCCTGCCGCATAAAATCAGCATACTCACCCGGCTTTCCATCTTCTACATAGATCACTCTTACATTATCCAATGCATCTTCTGCTTCCGGTGAATTGGGATATTGTGATACAAGTGTTTTAAACTGTTTTATTGCTTCTGCGTTATTATCAAGATTATAATAAGCGATACCGGTTTTCAGGTAAGCCTGTGGTTTGAGGCCTGTATTATTTCCTTTGATCACATTATTTAAAAAAGGAATGGCGTCCCTGTAACGCTGATCAGCTAAATAGGTGTTTGCCACTTCCATATTTGCATCAGTTACCAACGGCGAAGTTGGAAACTTGCGGTTCATCGTATTAAGCAAAGTAACTTTTTCATTATTGCTTTTAACGCCTGCGATCATGGCGAGTTGGAAAGTAGCATAATCTTCTGCCGGCCATGAAAATTTGATCACATTCTCATACATCGATTTTGCTTTTGCAAAATCACGGCTCATATAATAACAATCTGCTGTGCGGATATAAGCATCCTGTGAAAGTTGGTCACTGTTTAGTGCCGGGTTTCTTCCCAATGGTTCAAAGAAAGTCAATGCTGCAGGATAATTTTCTTTTCGTAAATAACAATATCCGAGGTTGTACCGTATCGTATTTGCATTGGTTTCACCATTTGCCGGAGAACCTGCATCTTTATAAGCATTATAGTAGCGGATCGCATCATCCAATTTGTCATTACGATAAGCTAACTCACCTTTCCAGAAATTAAGGAATGGAAGCACAGAAGCATTGTTTGGATCTTTCAATGCTTTATCCAATAATGCATCGGCTTCTGCCAATCTTCCATCATTGATCATCTCAGTAGCACGGCCATATAAAATTCTCGGGTATAATCTTTTTGCATTGGGGGAAGGATTTGATAACCCTTCCAGTAAAACCTGTGCATCACGATAGTTATTTGTGTTGGCTAAAACATCTACCAGCAATTCTCTAGCCTCGGCATTATAAGTTGAAGATGGATAATCAGCAAGGAAAGAACGAAGACTGTTCAACGCTTCATCCTGGTAGCCGAGCTCATATGAAAGTTTTGCATATTGATATCTTGAAATTTCTCTCTGTGTAGGATTGCTGCTATTTGATGCACAAAACAGGAAAGCATTTCTCGCATTTGTTTTCTGACCGGTTTTCAAATACGCATCACCCAGCAAGTACATTGCATGCTGGCTTAATGAATCTTCTTTTCCGCTAAGTTGCTTAAACCCATCAATTGCTTTTGTAAGCTGGTTAGCCTGATAGTAAGAATAAGCAAGTTCATACAATTCTTCTCTTCTTACTTTTTTTGTCTTACTTATATAATCTTCAAGATAAGGTAAGGCCATTGCATATTCCTTTCTTTCAAAATGAGCATGACCGATAAGTTGTTTAAGCTCCGTTTCGTAATATTGTGCATTCCCGCCTTTCAGTTTATTTCTGACATATTCAATAGCTTCCTCTTTTTTACCCTGTATATAATATATCTGAGCAATATAAAACGGTACTACACTCGCATAATCCTTTTCGTTTTCAACGATCCTGAAACTTTCTAATGCATCGTTGAACTGTCTGTCACGAAAAGCCAGATACCCGTAATAATAATTTGCATCGAGATAGTTCGGATCATCCTTCTCTTTCCTGATAGTATTGAACAATGGTTTTGCCTCGCTAAACCGTTGCAGGGTAAAATAAGAATAACCCTGGTGAAATTTCATATCTGCAATTTCCCGGTTGCTCAGGTTTACAATATTCGTTCCCTCATACCGGGTTGCTGCATCAGAAAATTTTTGATTCCGGTAATAATATTCACCGAGGTGGAAATTCAACATCTGCACTCTTGCTGTATTTTTTTCTACATCAATATAACTAATGGCCTTATCTTCTGAACGGCCTTCATTTTGTTTCAGTGCGCAAACGATGAAGTAATATTCGATCTCCTGTGAAGTAACCGGCAGGTTAATTCTGTCGGTTTCCATTGAATGCTCCTGCAATTCCTTAAAAAGCGGAAAAGCAAGGCTATACTGGTCTTTCTGAAAATATTCTTTTGCTTCTTTGAATGTTGCCTGGGGGTCTTTGTAAAAAGCAGTTTGCTGTGCGAATGCGGTTATGCTAAGCGAAGCTGCTGTTATGAGTAGAAATCTTTTCTTCATGCTGGTGAACTTTATATCCTGGTTTGAAACGCCGTAAATATTGAACTTATTTCATCTGAAGCCAAACATCATTCCAAACAGTTGTGGATAACCAACAATTAAAGAAACCTTTAACAATTAGGTGGTGATCAGCATTGTTAAACTGCTTGATCGAAGCATCGCTGATACTCGGGTCCAGCAGCAAAAATGCTCGCCAGTTTTCAGTAACATTGCAGTTCGAAATTTTAATCTAGTGAAAAAACTCTTTAGTACTAATTACACCGACGCAGCTTTTAATTTCGGAATGTTACTGCTGCGTGCAGGCTTTGGGTTTCTATTATTCTTCAATCATGGTTTGGGTAAACTTCAGAGTTTTGATCAGCGAAAAGACAGTTTTGCAGACCCGCTGGGTATCGGGCATACGCCGAGCCTCTTGTTCACAATTTTTGCTGAAGTGTTTTGTGCATTACTGATCGTATTTGGTTTGCTTTCGAGGCTGGCAGCGTTGGCACTGGTCATCTTTTTTGGCGTACTCATACTGGTATATCATAAACATGATCCGCTGAAACAAAAAGAGATGGCTATACTTTTTCTGCTTGCATTTTTAGCTATCTTGTTCTGTGGGCCAGGTAAGTGGAGTATTGATAAATTAATTGGAAAATAATTCGCCAGGAATGTATTCACACGATGCACAAATACGAGTTCGCTATGCAGAGACCGACCAGATGGGAGTTGTTTACCATAGCAATTATTTCCCTTGGTTCGAATCCTCAAGAGCTGAATGGATCCGTAGCCTCGGATACACTTATGCAGATATAGAAAATATGGGTATTATAATGCCCATTGTAGACGTACATTGCCGTTATTTACGGTCTGCGAAGTATGACGAATTGCTGACTGTGAATACAACTTTAAAAGAATTACCCGTTCATCATAAGATCGAATTCTTCCAGGAAGTGTATAATGAACAAAAAGAATTGCTGGCTTCAGCCAAGATCATTTTATATTTTATGGAAATGAAAACAATGAGACGTACAAGTATGCCAGCCGAAATGCTGGAGAAACTGCAACTCTATTTTAATCAATAATAAATTCCCAATTCCTTTGGAAGAAAACCAATCATATAATCCTGAACTAAGCAATATCTATGGTGCCAATAGTGAAACTGTTTTTTTTCCACCAAAGCCAGCAACACCGGAAAAAGCAGTTTCGAATATATGGCTGAGATCACTGGTGAGCCTGGCCTTGTACATTGTACTTGGCTATTATGTTTTTAAAAGTTTTAACATACTTATTTTAATAACATTAATTGTTATCATTCATGAGATGGGCCACTTTCTTGCGATGAAAGCATTTCGGTACAAAGATCTCGGTATATTTTTCATCCCATTGCTTGGGGCCTATGTTTCCGGTAGCAAAAGAGAAGTTTCGCAATTGCAGTCGGCCATCATCCTACTGGCGGGTCCACTACCCGGAATAATTTTCGGAATACTGTTCTATTTTCTTGCTGAAGCAAATCCTTATTTGAGTTTAGGTGGGATATCCTATTACACTATCGGTAATCTTTTTGTGTTTCTGAATTTGCTGAACCTCTTTCCGGTTTATCCATTAGATGGCGGGCAGTTATTGAACCGGGTTTTTCTTGAAGAAGAAAGCTGGGTAAGTAAATTATTTGTTTACTTATCCGCCGCATTTATGCTTTGGATTGCGTGGAAATCGAATCTCTGGATACTGGCCATATTTCCTGCACTTATGCTGATGCGATTAAGAACAGACAAACAAACAGTGACAGTTGAAAATAAAATGGAAGAAGAAGGTATTGACCTGAACTGTGATTATGAAAACCTGAAAGATGAAGATTACTGGAAGGCGAGAAATATTTTGGTCACCAATCATTCATCATTTAAAAATATACCTCCTGCCCCACCTTATGAGTACGACCGCAACGAGGAAAAAATAATGACGGCTATCCAAGGTATGTTACACCGGCACCTGATACAGGATCTATCAATCGCAGGAAAAATAATTATTTTCCTGATTTGGATTGCTTCAATTGCTGCACCCTTTATCCTGGAAATGGAGATGACATTCTTTAACCAGTTTAGATTTTAAACCCTGTAATGATCAGCTTTCCAGATCTTAATTTCTCCTTTGATCTGTTTTGAAGAAAGATTTTCTGAAATGGCACGTTTTACCAGCAAAGGAAATTCCTGGTCGCTTGCAAAACGCAAGGCTATGATTTGCCGGGTTCTTAATTCCGTCGGTAAGGGTTTACCAGTTAATATATAATGACGAAAATTTTCTTCTGCACGAATGGCTCTGTCCTGTGCCATCAATGCAAATACACGGGCATACCACCAGAGTATCAGCATTACAACCGGGATCAAAATAATGGGCAGCCACATATGCAGATCGCCTGCATGCATATCAGTATGCCTGAGGTTTATAATTGACATTCCAAGTATAACAGCTATTATTAACGGAGTAATATAATGCCATAAAGGAATATAACGTCCGTGGCTTTTTGCGTTTTGTTCGCTCATGTTATTCTGTTTAAGATTATTGTCGAATATAGCGAAACTTTTGCCTACTTCAGGTTATCAAGTACCGTATACATTTTCTTAACCAGGTCGCCGGCAGAACCGTTATAATTATTTACAAGAAAAGAGAAAATATATTCTTTACCATTCTTTGCTTTATGATAACCGCAAAAACCTTTTACATCATGGATAGTTCCGCTTTTCATTTTCATGCCATTATATTCAGGTAATGAATTATAGAAAGAAGGAAACCAATCTTTATTTTTTGCATATTTTAAAATCTCTACCTGTGCATGTGTGGTAACACGGTTGAGTGGTGAAAGTCCTGATCCATCAACGATATTTAATTCTTTATCGCTAAGTCCTTTTTCCTTCCAGAATTTTTGAACAATTGCAACGCCACTATCAGTTGAACCAAAACCTTGCTTTTCGTGAGCAAATGTTTTTATCAGCGCTTCTCCGTAAAGATTGATGCTTTTTTTATTGAACCAGTAGATGATGGAGTCGAGGGAAGGGGAATAATGAGTGTAGATTGTGTCTGATTCATATGAACCTGATTCCCTCCTTAATTGATCAATTGCATCGCCCAAACTGGTAAAGTCGCGACGAATGAAAAAAGAATCTTTTTTGAGTATTGTTTTGCCATCAGCAGAGTATGTATTCACAAATGAAATTTCTTTCTTTTTCAAAAAATGATATAATTCTTCCGAAAATGTTTTTGTAGGAAACGGCATAGAGCCTGATATTACAAATCTTTTTTGCATAGGTGGGATTGTTCCTCTTACGAATATTTCATTTGAAAATGGAACAGAAAAAATGTAAGCATTATCACCGCTACCAGGTTTTCCAGTTTTGAGAAAATTATAAAAAGTAATATCTGTCTGTATTGGTTCAGTAGAAATAATTCCAGGAGGCGTAGCATTTTCGGCCTGAGATTCTAAAATCATATCATACTGATTTTCTCGCCAATTAAAATTGAAAGTCCCAGCACCATAATAATTTCCAATATCTTCCCAAATGTAACCCCCCGGAATTGGATTATTATCCTGTACTGATTGATAAGTTTCGATACGAGTAATTTTCAACATTTGATTTTGTCTGATTTTCTTTAAAACGCTATCAAATACTGAATTGGGGTTTGTAAACTGATATCTTGAACTGCCAAACGTAGGATCTCCATAACCTTTTATTATTAAATTTGGATCTCCATCAGAATGAGATGCTTTACTTTTTATAAAATCTGTCTTATAACGATAATCCTTCCCCAGTAACTCAAAAGCAGTAACACTTGTAATAATCTTTTGTGTAGATGCCGGTGCCAATCCAATTCTTGAATTCTTATCAAACACAACACTGCCTGTTTGGGCATCTATTACATACAGAGAACTAATGGCATGAGTCAGTTGTGTATCTTTTTCAAAAGCAGTAAAGGCTTTCTGTAATTTTTGAGTTACCGTTTGGGCAGGTAAGTGAAAAATCAAAAGTGAAAAGTGAAAAATCAGGGCAATTGTTTTCATTGAAAATTGATTATTGAACAATTAATACTTCAAATTTACGCAACTGTTACCTTTGCCTGCTATGAAAAAAGTTAATGCTTCGATTATTACGATTGGTGATGAACTGCTGATTGGACAAACCATTGATACCAATTCTGCATTTATTGCACAGGAGTTAAATAAAATTGGTGTATGGGTTCGTCACCGTACAGCGGTGGGTGATGTGTGGGATGACATTTGGAATGCACTCGATGATGAAAGTAAACTTTCTGATATTATTATTATCACTGGCGGCCTTGGTCCTACTGCTGATGATATTACAAAGCCGTTGCTATGCAAATACTTTGGCGGCAAACTGATAGTTGATGAGAAAGTGGAGAATCATGTCCGGTACCTTTTTGAAAAAGTATTTCGCAGGCCCGGGCCGATGCTTGAAAGAAACCTGAAGCAAGCCGAAGTACCTGATGTATGTACTGTGTTGTTTAATAAAAGAGGAACTGCGCCGGGCATGTTGTTCAGAAAAGACGGGAAGATATTTATTTCACTGCCCGGTGTACCACATGAAATGAAGGGGCTGATAACAACTGAAGTTATTCCGTTGATACAAAATGAATTTTCGCTGCCTGCAATTGTTCACAAAACTGCATTCACGGCTGGTATGGGTGAATCGATGATCGCTGAACGGCTTGTTGATCTTGAAGCATCATTGCCCGATACTATCAAACTGGCCTATCTGCCTAATTATGGGATGGTAAGATTGCGGTTAACAATAACCGCTGATACTAATGAAATCGCAGAAGATCAGGTAATACCTTTTTTTGAACAGTTGAAAGAAAAAGTAAAAGATATTCTCGTCAGTGATATTGACGAAGGCCTGGAAGTAGTGATCGGTAAAATTTTGAAAGAGAAAAATAAAACAATAGCTACCGCCGAAAGTTGTACCGGTGGCTATATTGCTCATCTCATTACTTCTGTTCCGGGTTCGTCTGCTTATTTTAATGGCAGTGTTGTGAGTTATTCAAATAGCGTAAAGGAAAATGTATTGGGTGTTTCTGCAAGTACATTGAATACAGTTGGCGCAGTAAGCGAAGAAACAGTTACTGAAATGGTGAAAGGTGTAATTAAAAAACTTGATGTTGATTATGCAGTTGCTGTATCAGGCATTATGGGACCGGATGGTGGAACTCCCGAAAAACCGGTTGGGCTTGTATGGGTGGCTATTGGTAATAAAGAAAAAACAGAAACAACAAAGCTTCAATTTCGCTTTGACAGGCATCGGAATATTGAAATGACGGCTCAGAATGCACTGAACATTTTGAGAAAGTTTATACTGGAGAACTAAGTAAACAGGATTAATGGGAAACATTTACCTTTGACCCCGATGTGAGATTTGCTTGCCAGCCTAGTTCACTTCGAAATTGCTGAATAGAATTACTGAACGTAAAAGTGAGTGACACAACAGACCTTGATAGTAGTAATGTTGTTGGTTACAAAAAATATTTAGCCCGGCCGCAAATCTTCAATTTAAAATCTAAAACATTCAATCGGATATGGCTATTGTAGATTTAGTAATGCCCAAACTCGGCGAAAGTATCATGGAAGCTACCGTGCTTAAATGGCATAAACAACCCGGTGATTCTGTGAAGATGGATGAAACGGTACTGGATATCGCAACTGATAAAGTGGATAGCGAAGTACCTAGTACAGCTGAAGGAGTGATCGCTGAAATTCTTTTTAATGTAAACGATGTAGTACCTATCGGTACTGTGATTGCACGGATAAAAACCGGCGCTGCTGAAACTGTTACTCCAACGATCACACCAGCACAACCGAAAACTGAAGTTCATCACCCACAGGTAGAAACTGTAGCTGAAGTAGTTTCAACTCAACATACAACATACAAACCAGCATACACAGAAATTTCATCGAGCAGACCTCAAACATCAAATGGAAATGGAGCAGGTCGTTTTTATTCACCGCTGGTATTAAATATTGCAGCCAGCGAAGGTGTGAGTATGAGTGAACTTGAAAATATTCCCGGTACCGGTAATGAAGGAAGAGTAACTAAGAAAGATATTCTGCAGTATGTGAGTGAAAGAAAGTCAGGAGTCAGGAGTCGGGAGTCAGGAGTAAGAAGCGAAACGATGGTTGTTCCTCTTTCGAGAATAGAACCTTCAACAAGTAGTCAGCAACAAACAACTAACAATCAACTCACAACTTATACTGGCAATGTTGAGATCATTGAAATGGATCGTATGCGCAAGCTGATCGCAGAACATATGGTTCGCAGCAAACATACCAGCCCGCATGTAACGAGCTTTACTGAAGCTGATGTAACCAACCTGGTTCAATGGCGGGATAAAGTGAAAAAGGATTTTGAAAAACGTGAAGGAACAAAGATCACATTCACTCCTTTGTTTATTGAAGCGATCGTTAGATGTATTAAAAAATTCCCACTGATAAATTCTTCCCTTGACGGCGATAAGATAATTATCAAAAAAGATATTAATGTAGGTATGGCTACTGCCCTGCCGAGTGGTAATCTTATTGTTCCTGTTATTAAGAACGCTGACCAGCTTAATCTTGTTGGCCTCACCAAACAAGTAAATGCATTGGCAGATAGTGCAAGAAATGGCAAACTGAGAGCAGATGATACGACAGGCGGCACATTTACGTTGACTAATGTAGGAACCTTCGGTAGTTTGATGGGTACACCGATCATCAATCAACCACAGGTAGCAATTCTGGCTGTAGGTGCAATTAAGAAACGTCCTGTTGTAATTGAAACTCCTGCCGGTGACAGCATTGCTATACGCCATATGATGTACCTGAGTATGAGTTATGATCACCGCATTGTAGATGGAAGCCTCGGAGCTACTTTCCTCACGGCTGTGGCGAAGGAGTTGGAGAATTTTAATGGAACAAGGGAGATATAATTGAAGATCAATAAATGATTTCGCTTATAATCCCGCTGATGGCGGGATTTTTCTTTGCTGTTCTGCTTATATTTATTCCTCTAAATTTTATCTATGCCAATCAGCTGGGACGATTTTGAAAAAGTGGATATGCGGGCAGGAACAATTATTGAAGTGAATGATTTTCCAAAAGCCAGGAAACCGGCTTATAAATTGAAAATTGATTTTGGTGAGTTAGGTATTAAAAATTCATCGGCACAGCTCACTAAGTTTTATACAAAAGAAGATTTGCTGAACAGGAAAGTGATCGCTGTGGTAAATTTTCCACCAAAACAAATAGCTGACTTTATAAGCGAATGCCTTGTACTGGGTGTATATGATGAGAACAAAGATGTAATTTTATTAGCTCCTGAGCGCAGCGTAACAAACGGAATGAAGGTTGGATAAACATGACCGAACCTGTTTCTACATATTATCACTCCCCTGTGGGTATCCTGAAAATCTCAGGAACAGATGAATACATTTGTGAAGTCTCTTTTCATGATAAGACACAGATGCAAAAGGGGCGGAAGAAAAATTTGCCTCCGATGATCATTCATTGTCTTGAACAGCTGATACAGTATTTTAATGGTGAAAGAAAAGTATTTGAATTACCACTCAATCAACCCGGCACAAAATTTCAGCAGGAAGTATGGAGTGATCTGCTTACTATCCCATATGGTAAAACCATCAGCTATCTTGATCTTGCAAAAATGATTGGTGATATAAAAGCAACAAGAGCCGTAGCTAATGCAAATGGGAAAAACAATATTGCTATTATTGTTCCCTGCCATCGTGTTATTGGAAGTAACCGTGATTTAGTTGGATATGGCGGCGGATTATGGAGAAAAAAATGGCTGCTGGAACTTGAAGCCAAACATACTTACGGAATTCAAACTTTGTTTTAGGAGTTACAGTTTTGTACCATCAAACTGCAAAGGGAGCAAATGCTTTGCTTCTGCGATCACATATACTTTCCCAGACTTACCACTAAGAATTAAACGAATGGGATGTTTTGTATTTTCTTCGTATTGTACCAAAGCCTGGCGACACATACCACATGGGCTGATGGGTTCACTGCTTTTCTTTCCTTTGTTCTTATTTACATAGCTGATGGCCATTGTCTCAATCACTTTCTTTCCAAACTTTCCAGCTACAGCAGCCATTAACCCCCGCTCTGCACAAATACTAACCGGGTATGAAGCATTCTCCTGGTTGCTGCCGATCATAATTTCTTTTTCATCTTTTAGTTTTGCAGCAGCACCAACATTAAAGTTTGAATAACGGGCAAAAGAATTCTTCGTAGCTTTTCTTGCAGCATTTAATAAAGCAGCATCAGCAGTGTTCAGTTCTTTACTGCTGTTATAAACTTCATAATTGAATTCGAGCTTTGCTGTTTTCATTTCAATACAAAATACCAATAAATATTTGCAAACACAAAAAACCCCTCGCTTCGGAGGGGTTCTAAATTATTTTACAATTTTGAATAATCGTTTCCATCTTGGTCCACCATCCCAACTCATCCATATCATCCATGCTTTTCCTACTACCCTGTCTTCAGATACAAAACCCCAGTAGCGGCTATCTTGTGATTTATGACGATTGTCCCCCATCATCCAGTAATAATTCATTTTAAAAGTATAGCTGGTTTCTTCTTTTCCATTGATAAAATACTTGCCGCCTTTTTCTTCAAACGTATTGCCTTCATAAAAACCGATACATCTTTTATAGATAGAAACATTTTGAGGGGTGAGTTGAATTGTTGCTCCTGCCTTTGGCACCCACAACGGTCCGAAATTATCAACCGACCATTTGAAATAGTTTGTATCATGAGGAAACAATCCACCGGGTGTCAGTGCATAATCCTGTTGTATACTTGCGGTGTCAACATTGGGAATTGTTTTAAGCAAATCAAGTTCCTTATGAGTAAGATTAGCATGAAATAGATTATCGGTTCCTGAAAAGAAATCATTTGATGTGATTCTTTCTTCCTTCATATTCAAATTGATCCCCGCATCCCGCAGATCCTCTTCTGATATAACAGAGTTCTTTGCTTTAAAAGTATAATATGTAGACTGCGTAGGAGAAACGTAAGCTGGTTGTCCATCTATATAAAGAACACTGTTGATGATCTGCAAGGTATCTCCTGCTATTGCCACACATCTTTTTATATAATTATCTGTTTTATCAACCGGGTGAACTGCTATAGGCCATTCTCCTGGATTACTTAAATAAAACTCCCTTGCTTTCGCATCAAAAGTTCCATCATCTTTTCTAATATGGTCGTAATAGGGCATTGCTGATTGATAGCCGGGTTTATTAAAAACCGTATCCCCTTCAGGATAATTGAACACCACACAATCATTTCTCTTTACCGGTGAAGCAAACCACCTGGAGTAAGGAATCTTTATTGCTTCTGAATAGGATTTTCCTGATGAACCAAAAGGCAGATAGTTGTGAACAAATGGAACAGACAGAGGTGTATTAGGAATTCGCGGCCCATAGCTTAGTTTGCTTACAAATAAAAAATCTTTTACCAGTAAAGTTTTTTCCATTGAACTTGTAGGAATAACATACGCTTCAAAAACAAATGTGCGGATAAGCGTTGCAGCAACTACAGCAAAGATGGCTGCATCAAACCATTCTCTTCCAGTCCCTTTCTTATGATGCTTCACTCCTTCTGCACCAATAAACCGGGTATCTTTTTTCGTAGCGATATAAGGAAAGTATAAAGGAGCCAATAAAGCTGCCCCTGTATGATGCGGTATTGAAAATCTTCCAAAGACTTTTGCGAACTCTATAAAAATGCCCGGAGTAATAAACCAGCCAACTACTGGGATCAATTGCCAGAATACCCAATGCATAGGCCGCTTTACAACTTTTTGCATTTCCCAGGTATTATAAAAAGGTACATAGGCCTTCCATGCAGGAATGCCTGCTTTAGGAAAAAGCTTTGCTAAACCAAAGGAAGGAAGAAAGACAAGCAAAACCTGGATAAGATAAATAACGAACAAGTGATTTAGCGGCATATCATCATTTTAATGGCGACAAAAGTAATTGAATAACCCATAGCAAAAAACCCTGCATTTTAAAGATTTTGACAAAAAGTGTAAACGGTTGCTGCAAGCCGATGAAATGCAAAATCGGTTCGTAAACTTATTTAGGGGTTACATAGTTTTTTACATCTTCAGTAGTAATGCTCTTCCCTGAAAGGATAATAAGCCTCTCCACCACATTACGCAATTCACGGATATTACCTGTCCAGTTATATTCTTTCAATGCTGTAACAGCTGCTGGATCTATTGATTTTTTTACAGTGCCATATTCAGCGCATATACTGTCTAAAAAACTATCAACAAGCATCGGTATATCATCCCGTCTTTCATTCAACGATGGCACATGAATAATAATAACACTTAAGCGATGATAGAGATCAAGACGGAAAGTTTTTGCTTCCACTTCACTTAGCAGATCTTTATTAGTTGCTGCGATAACACGAACATCAACATTAATATCTTTATCAGCTCCGACTCTTGTTATTTTCCCTTCTTGTAATGCGCGGAGAACTTTAGCTTGTGCATTCAGGCTCATATCCCCGATCTCATCAAGAAATAAAGTACCGCCATTTGCCTGTTCAAATTTTCCGATACGTTGTTTGATAGCTGAAGTAAATGAGCCCTTCTCATGGCCAAATAATTCACTTTCGATCAACTCACCCGGAATGGCTGCGCAGTTTACCTCTACCAACTGCCCCTCCCGCCTGTTGCTTTTTTCATGCAGCCAGCGGGCCACCAGTTCTTTACCCGAACCATTGTCGCCGGTTATTAAAACTCTTGCATCGGTAGGACCTACTTTCTCAATAGTGTCTTTGATCTTTTTGATAGGGTTTGAGTCACCTATCATTTCCTGCACTTTTCCAATGCGGCGTTTAAGCGATTTTGTTTCGGTAACAAGATTGGTTTTATCCAGCGCATTGCGGATGGTGATCAGCAAGCGGTTCAGATCCGGTGGTTTGGAAATAAAATCATACGCCCCTTTCTTTACTGCCTCTACCGCTGTTTCAATATTACCATGACCGGAGATCATGATGATGGGAACATCTGCATTTGCTTCGCCAGCCTTTTGTAAAAATTCAATGCCATCCATCTTAGGCATTTTGATATCGCAAAGCACCATATCATATGTCTTCTCTTTGAATTTCTTCAGGCCCTCTTCGCCATCACCGGCTTCATCTATTTTATAACCTTCGTAAGAAAGAATTTCAGAAAGGGTTTTACGAATTGCTTTTTCATCTTCTATCAGCAGAATATCAGGCATGGGAGAACGTATTTAGTATTAGCGTACTTAGTATTCATAAAAGAAACTGTTGACTATCGACCAATCTCTACTTTGCCATATACATCACATCTTTCACCAACTTTACTGTTCTTGTTACATCCGGCAGTGCAGCAGCAACAAGATTAGGAGCATAGTGTAACGGTGCATCAGCTGCAGTAATACGGCGTATAGGTGCATCCAAATAATCGAAGCCTTCTTTTTGAATACGATAAGATATTTCTGATGAGATAGAAGCAAATGGCCATTGTTCTTCAACAATTACCAAACGGTTTGTTTTCTTTACACTTTCCAATATCGTCATCCAATCAAGCGGACGAATAGTTCTCAGGTCAATTACTTCGGCGCTGACTCCTTCTTTTTCTAATTCATCGGCTGCGCCCAATGCTACTTTCATCATTTTATTAAATGATACAATAGTCACATCACGACCAGCTTTTTTTACATCAGCTTTTCCAAGCGGTATATAATACTCTTCATCGGGCACATCGCTTTTATCTCCATATGTAGTTTCACCTTCCATAAAAATTACCGGGTCTTGTTCATATCGGATGGCCTGCTTCAACAAGCCTTTTGCATCATAACCATTGCTGGGTGATACAACCTTGATACCGGGAATATTTGCATAATAACTTTCAAAAGCTGTGGAGTGTTGTGCTCCTAACTGACCTGCAGAACCATTTGGACCTCTAAAAACGATAGGGCAAGACACTTGACCACCACTCATTGCCAGCATTTTAGAAGCTGTGTTGAGAATTTGATCTAAAGCCAGCACTGCGAAGTTCCAGGTCATGTATTCAACAATTGGTTTTAATCCTTTTTGCGCAGCACCAACAGCAAGAGCTGTAAACCCTAACTCAGAGATAGGAGTATCAATAACTCGTTTAGGCCCAAATTCAGCCAGCATACCCTGACTCACTTTATATGCTCCATTGTACTCAGCAACCTCTTCACCCATTAAAAAAACCTTGTCATCACGTCTCATTTCTTCACTCATTGCCTCACGCAATGCTTCACGGAGTGCTATCGATCTTGCCATATTATTTCAAATTTTAGAGTGGCAAAAATATATGAGATGAAGGATATAACCTAAAAGGAGTAAAACAGCGAGCTATTAACTCGTCGAACCCCAAATTGATTCGTAATTACTAAAAACTAGTTTATGCGTAAAATATCTAGCCGGTTTTACGCTATCTGGGTAAAATATGTGAATAGCGAAGGAGTGTTTTTATAATATGTAGTAATAAAACGCAAACTTTACCGGACAATCCACTATCTATGAGGAAACCATTACTTTCTTCTGTAACATTATTATGTACAATTGTTGTCTTTGCACAAACGCAGGGACCTAACAGCGGGATCTTTTTTACAAATGTCGCTATTCCCGGATCAAGTAATAGCTGGGCAAATTTTAAGCTCGGCGGCAGCGATGATACTTATGCAACCTATGGTTCATTAAATGGTTCGGATCCTTCCTACAGTGATTATGTGAAAACTACTGGTTATGGTTTTTCAATACCAGGCGGAGTCACTATCAAAGGTATCGTTGTTGAAATTGAACGTTCAGATCCAAATCAACGTACAGCTGATTATAGAGTAAGAATAGTCAAAGGCGGCAGTATAGGGAATTCGGAAAGATCGACAGGTATTGCATATCCTGCGACAGATGTTTATCAATCCTATGGTAGTTCTTCTGATTTATGGGGCGAATTTTGGACCGCTGCTGATATCAATTCTTTAAATTTTGGTGTGGCGGTAGCAGCTGTCCGCACCTCTACCACTCCTGATGCTAACGCCGGTCGTATTGATCACATTCGTATTACCGTATATTATAGCTTCCTTATTCTGCCTGTAAGACTTTCAGAATTCACAATACAGAAAAACGGATCAGTTGTAGATCTTAACTGGGTAACAACTGATGAGTCAAATATGAATCATTATGAAGTAGAAAGATCAGTTAATGGAACAGTATTTACAACACTTCAAAATATTAACAGTCGCAACCAGGCTAACACTGCGAATTATTCATCAAGTGATCAACATCCTAACAAAGGTGTAAATTATTACCGGTTGAAAATGATAGCTAATGACGGCAGAGTAACCTATTCAAAAATTGCAGCCGTTCATTTCAGTAGTGGTAAAAACGTTGTACTGTATCCGAATCCCTGGATAAAAGGGACTGAGATGAATATAACAAACCTGAATGGTGATCTTATCATGGTTGATTATTATAGTCCGGGCGGACAACTGCTTGGAACATCTGCCAGTGCAGGAAGAACGGTTTCAACATCCGCATTGCTTCATGTAAAAGGATTGGTACTTTATAAACTCCGGAACAAAGAAGGTTATACAATTGGAACCGGAACTTTACAGGTTTACTAAATAGAAGTTTTATTACTTATAGAAAAGCAGTTGCATTATTGCAACTGTTTTTTCATTAACCAGTCTGTTTGCACATCCTCACCCAAAACAAAAGGATGCTCGGCAAATTTTTCAAAACCCCAGTTGGTATAAAATTTAATAGCCCTTGCATTTTTTTCCCAAACACCCAGCCAGAGGATTTCCTTTTTCATATCCTTAGCCAGGAAAATACATTTTCGCATCAGCTCCTGTCCTACTCCTGCACCGATATAAGAGTTGATCACATAAAGCCTGGCAATCTCTACTGAATCTTTGTCTTCAAACTGGGGATATTTTTCTCCGTGTCTCATTTTTGCATAAGCCACCGGTGTGTCTTCATCAAATACCAGTAAAAAAATATTATCGGGCTTACTTACTTCATCTATCAGGTTTTCCCGGCTGAAGGGCCCGTTCATGAACAGGTCCATATTTTCCTTCGTATTCAGGTAGCCGAAAGTTTCATAAAAAGTTTTCCGGCTTATATCAACGATGAGTTCCGCGTCTTCAGCGGTAGCGAATCGAATGGTTAACGTCATGGCCGCAATCTAATGAAAAACTAAATCATTAGTTTACATTCTCAATAACCATTGCACTTGCACCACCTCCGCCATTACAAATTCCAGCAGCGCCATACTTCGCATTATTTGCTTTTAGCACATTGAGCAGCGTGACAATTATTCTTGCGCCACTGCAACCCAACGGGTGACCTAATGAAACTGCACCGCCATGTACATTTACTTTTGCAGGATCAAGCTTCATTCGTTTTGTATTTTCAATACCCACAACAGCAAAAGCCTCGTTCAATTCCCAGTAAGAAATATCTTCCATTTTCAATCCTGCTTTACTAACTGCTTTTGGTACCGCCAGTGATGGTGTCGTAGTAAACCACTCCGGCGCCTGCTCAGCATCGGCATAGGAAAGAATTTTTGCAATAGGTTTCAAACCGAGTTCTTTTGCTTTCTCTTTACTCATCAATACCAATGCAGCAGCTCCATCATTCATCGTACTTGCATTAGCAGCGGTAACAGTTCCATCTTTTACAAATGCAGGGCTTAGAGTTGCGATCTTATCAAACTTTACATTAAAAGGTTCTTCATCTTTTGAAAACACGATTGGATCGCCTTTACGTTGAGGAATAACAACAGGTTCTATTTCATTAGCAAACTTGCCATTCTCCCATGCTGCCTGGCTGCGTTTATAACTTTCTATTGCAAATGCGTCCTGGTCGGCACGGCTGATCCCGCATGTACTTGCACAAAGTTCAGCAGCATTGCCCATTGCTTTGCCGTCATACACATCTGTTAAACCATCTTTCGCCAGCCCATCTGTCATTGATGTGTTTCCATATTTATTTCCCCACCGAAGACTATCAGCATAAAAAGGAACATTGCTCATACTTTCCATTCCACCGGCAACTACAATATCTGCATCGCCCAACAAGATACTTTGTGCAGCCTGCGCAATAGCTTTCATACCGCTGGCGCAAACTTTATTCACCGTAGTACAATTCACTTCGTTGGGTAAACCGGCAAACTTTGCTGCCTGTCGTGCAGGTGCCTGCCCAAGATTAGCCTGCAATACACAACCCATCAATACATCCTGCACTAATTCTGGTTTTACTCCAGCTTTTTGAAGAGCTCCTTTTATAGCGATAGCACCTAACTGCGTAGCTGATAAACTTTTTAATGAGCCACCGAAACTGCCCATTGGGGTACGAACTGCTGAAATGATATAAACTTCTTTTGGCATAGCAACTTTAATTTAAATAGAACAGCAAAGTTAAGCCAAAGGCAAAGCACTAATAAATAAAAAAGCCGAGACGGGAACTTCTACCTGTTTATTTTTGCATTACTGAAAAAGACCCAGTTTTAATCTTTATGTCATTATACATTTCTTCACTTAATTCGGGCAGCAATGGAAACTGCTATTATATCGGCAACGAAAACGACGCAGTTTTAATTGATGCTGGCCTGAGCTGCCGGGAAACAGAGAAGAGAATGCTCAGGCTCGGCCTGAATATGAAAAAAGTGAAAGCCATTTTTATTTCGCATGAACACAGTGATCATATCAGCGGACTCGTACGGCTTTCTAAAAAACACCAGTTACCGGTTTATATAACTGAAGAAACACATAAAGGAGGAAGAATATGGCTAGAGAAAGAACGCATCAACCGTTTTACAACAGATATTGCAATACAAATAGGTGAGCTGCAAATAATGCCTTTTATAAAAAAGCATGATGCTGCACATCCGCATAGTTTTACAGTTACACACAACGATGTAACTGTTGGCATCTTCACGGATATCGGCACTGTCTGTAAAAAATTTATCAGCCACTTTAAAAAGTGTCATGCTGCTTTTCTTGAATCAAATTATGACAAGCAAATGTTGATGAATGGAAGTTATCCGCAGGTGCTTAAAAAAAGAATTAGCGATGGCAGCGGACATTTATCAAATGATGAAGCGTTGGATCTGTTTTTAAATCACCGGCCTTCGTTTATGAGTCATTTGATCTTATCACATCTTTCTGCCAATAATAATAAACCAGAACTGGTAAAAGAATTATTTACTCCACATGCAAACGGTACGAAGATCATTATTGCTTCCCGTTTTGAAGAAAGCGAAGTTTACTTTATTCAACCCCAGATGATCAATGGTAAAAAACAAAAGAAGAAGGTTGAAAAATCAAAACAGCAATTGAGTTTATTTTAAAGTCACTAAACCAAAGCAATATTTAAGAGTTAGTGGTTCCTTTTCCTATTTAAGAAATGATTATTTCATAACTTTAAGCCAAGTCCGACCGGGCAACTTTTTAGTCTTAATGACCGATAAGAAATAGTATTTGAAGCACACATTTAAATATACTGTCTCAATTTTAGTTTGCATCTGCATTATCTTTTTCCGTTGTATAAAAGAATATAGTGTAGAAGGAGTTCCACCAGTTATTATTGACACCATACAACCACCAGTAGCAATCTATGTGTGCCCCTCCTGCCCCGGCAACGAAACCTTTATAGAAAATAAATGGAGTATGCGTGACGACACATTGCTTCGCTGCGGAATAATAGATACAGCAATTGTTGCTCCCGACAGAACAGGGTTTACTTTCTATGGCCCTTCTGCCTGCTCAGCTGATACCGGGATAGTGATGACAATAATATTTGACACCATCCATCTTAACCGTGATCTGACCAATATTACATCCCGCTTTGCTGCGTTTTACTATTATGACAATGTTGGGCAGACATATATCTATATGAGTAAACAACAAAATCCTTTTACAGTCATCATCGACAGTTATAATCATCAAACAAGGCTTGCTTCGGGCACATTCAGTGGTTTTGGATACAGAACACCAGGTGGTGGCTCGGCTATCCGATCGGGGAAATTTAAAATGAAACTGATGTAAGGTTCAGTATCTTTCTCAACTAATTTTACTCTAACCAGTTTTCGTTTATGAAATCAATACTTGTATTTCTTTCTTTTAGTTTTATTGCGATAAGTACTAAAGCGAACAACCGAGATTCGGTTGTAAATTATTTTTTACCTGATAGTATAAAGGCTGTTACATTTATTACAGATATAAAAATTGAATCGCTGAATACCCGCAAAGAATATCTCGCAGGTATCCGGGATGGGGCCGTTTCAATTTCCATAGAAGCAGATAAGAATAAAAGAGAATTAGTGTTTGCTTTTCCTGGAACAGCTCTGATCGCAGCAAGTGGAATAGGCGCAGATGCAAAAGAAAAAGGCGAAATAGAATGGAATTATAACTGGTCGGTTGGAGAAACTTATAAGCTAATGCTGGCTGTTGCATCTGACTCAGCAGAGAACTTTATCATTTATTCGGGTTATGTTTTTTTAGCAAAAGAAAATAAATGGAAACTGATCGGCTCATGCAAAATAACGGGCCGTTGGGGCACAATAAAAAATCCTTCTACATATTTTACTGTTTTAAAAAAGGATCAACCTACAGTTCATTTCACCAATAGCTGGTGCCAGCGCAATAATGGTTCATGGAAAAAACTTGATGAAACAAACTCGGCAGCACCAGTAGTCAGCTTATATCCTCATATTGACAGTACCCAGCAAGCAAACGATGAGATGCAGGTTATAAGCAATGCGATCGCTTCAGGAAAAACAGATGCCGGCAGAACCCATGAAGGTCTTTATTATACAATATTAAAAGAAGGAACAGGCAGACAGGTACAATTAACAGATACTGTAACTATCTTTTATAAAGGATACTTGTTTAGCGATGGAACTGTATTTGATCAGACAAAAGAGAAGCCTGCAACTTTTCCATTAAAACGGTTGATAAGAGGCTGGCAGGTTGGTATGCCACTGTGCAAAGTTGGCGGCAAGATAAAACTGGTCATACCCTCAGGTCTTGGCTATTCTGTCCGAACAAGAGCTCCAAAGATTCCTCCCAACAGTATTCTTGTATTTGAGATCGAAGTATTGGAAGCCAAAGAAGGAAAATAATTATTTAAGAAGCACTCGGGTATTATAGCTCTTTTTCATTCCCTTATCTTTACCCTGCAATAAAAAATGGAATGAGTAAGAAGAATTTATTTTTAGCTTTTGAAGGAATTGATGGAAGCGGCAAAAGCACCCAATCGAAAATGCTGGAAGAAAAACTGAATGCCGATGGCTTAAAAGTTTATCACACCTTCGAACCTACCGACAGTTATATCGGCACATTAATACGAAAAATCTTTCGTCATGAAATAGAAGCCGATCATCGTACCATTGCCGGGCTTTATGTGGCTGACAGGATAAACCATCTTACAAATACAGAAAATGGTATTTTGAAAAAATTAGAAGAAGGCTATACAGTTATAACGGATCGCTATTATTTTTCATCTTATGCTTACCAGGGCACTCATATGTCCCAGGATTGGGTAATAACCGCCAACTCTATCAGTGCTGATATGCTACGGCCTGACCTGAATATTTTCATTGACATTACTCCCGAAGTTGCAATAGAAAGGTTACATAGCAACCGAAGCCAGATTCAACTCTACGAAACGCTGGATAACCTAAAAGCAGTCCGTGATAAATATTTCGAAGCTTTTGAAAAAGAAAAATCACGGGAAAAAATCTTTATTGTTGATGGTAACCGCTCGGTTGATGAAATTTTTGCTGAAATTGGGGCAAAAGTCAGCTCAATCATTTGAATGATAAATGTTTTGACGCAGGAGCATTTATTTTAATTCCGTTTTTGTACCTTGAAGAGAAAAAATCATGGCCCAGTCACATCACCGCAAAAAACACAAAGAACATTTACAGCATTTTCAGCATCGCCGTGAACAGGTAGCAGGCATTTCCAAAAAAGGTAAATCAACATGGCCGCTGGCTATCATCGGCGGCATTGCAGGATTGCTTATTGTTTACCTGACAGTAGGCTCAAATACTATCGGCATTATAGCAGGTGTAGTAATTGCAGGAGCTATCGGTTATTATATTGGTCACCGCATGGATACCGCTGCCTAAATGAATTATTGAAAGAGAATTGTACAACTATGCGGCGCCAATAGAATATTGTTTACTACTTTTTCTGTTTGTACAATCAGATTATTCAATATATAAGACTGCCAGGTACTACCAACTGATACGGGCTGTGTCTTATCACTTCCATTAAAGCAGACAAGTATTTTCTTCCATCTATCATGAACAGCAGCTCCGTTTATTTCATAAATAACTGTACCGGGTTTTGCATCCATCCTGAAATGAATATTTGCAGCGATATCTTTTGCTGTCTTCATCCGGAAAGCAGGATGTTCTTTCCTCATTTGTATTAAATACTTTACAAAATCAAATACATCTTTGTTTATTGATTTCAAATCCCAGTCAATAGCATTAATGCTGTCAGGTGATTTAAAACTATTCTCCACTCCTTTTTTGCTTCGCAAAAACTCTGTACCTGCATGTAAAAATGAAATTCCCTGTGAGGTAAGCACAATACTCAATGCCAGTTTATGCATCTCTTTTCTTTGTTCTTCACTTGCGTCTTTGGCGGAAATCTTCAATTTATCCCATAGAACATGATTATCATGACACTCGGTGTAGCTAATGGTATGATAAGGTTCGGCCGCATAAGGAGCTTTTGAATAATTCACTTTTGAGTAATCCAGTTGCGGATGTTTGCAGGCAGCTACAACACCAAATTTTATACTTTCTTCCATGCCGGGTTTGCCGCTGACAAAACCTTTGTCTTCATGTTCAAATACACTTCCTTTTATTCCATCACGTATATCATCACTAAAAACGGCAATGCGATCTAATTTGTAAGCATATTTCTTCAATGCCCTTAATGAATCAGGCAATGGCGATGCACCTGCTGTCCATCCCTCACCATATAATAAAATATCTGGTTTGATCTTATGTAGTTCTTTTGAGATGATATTCATCGTTTCAATATCATGCACACCCATCAGGTCAATACGGAAGCCATCAATATGATATTCCTGCACCCAATACTTCATCGATTCCAAAATAAATTTTCGCATCATTGGTCTTTCACTTGCAGTTTCATTGCCGCAGGCTGTTGCATCAGAAAATTTTCCATCTTTTGTTTGCCTGTAATAATAGCCCGGCACTAACTGATTGAAATTTGATTCCTCTGTTAATGCAGTATGATTATATACAACATCCATCACTACCCGCAACCCGTTTGAATGAAACGATTGAATGAGTTGTTTAAATTCTTTTATTCTTGCAACAGGATTCGCTGCGTTGGTTGAGTAAGAACCTTCTGGCACATTATAATTTTGTGGATCATAACCCCAGTTGTACTGTGCAGAATCAGGTTTTGATTCATCCACCGAATTAAAATCATAAGAAGGAAGCAAATGAATATGTGTAACACCTAATTCTTTTAAATGATCAAGGCCTGTACTTAAACCATCTTTATTTTTTGTGCCGGTTTCAGTAAGTCCCAGAAACTTTCCTTTATTCCTGATACCAGAACCCGCAGCGATACTTGCATCTCTTACATGCAGTTCATAAATAATAGCATCAGTTTTATTTTTAAATACCGGGCTTTTGTCTTTCTGCCAATCCTTTGGATTGGTTTCTTTTAAATCCAATACGACTCCCTTATGACCGTTTACAGTTACGGCCTTTGCATAAGGATCGGGAACAGGATGAAGCTGGCTGCTGTCATTCTTTACCTGGAATGCATACTGAAGCCCCTTCATATCCCCTCCCAATGTAAATGTCCATGTTCCATTCAGGTCTTTTCGCATTTCCTTCCTGACGGGTATTTCAATATTTCCAGTGTAGAGATTTAGAGTGACTGATTTAGCTGTGGGTGCCCAGATACGAAATGTGGATTTGGCTTTGCTATAAGTCAGACCTAAATCATTTCCGTTATAAACCGGGTAACTGTCATATTTAGATTTCTGGGCTTTGGCCATAGTAGTGGCTATCAAACTCAATATTAAAATTATTTTCTTCATAACATTTATCCTGCTTGCGAAAATAGTTCTTAGCCGGTTGTTTTCGGGGTTTGGAAATAATTTTTTGCCGTTTGTCCGGAATGATGATCCCTGTTCGTCATTATGCTGTAACTTAATTTTCAAAACTAAAATCAAACAAGATGGAAAAGTTTATGTTCATTTTTCAAGGGAGTGAGCCGACTGAAAGAAGCCCCGAGGCTATGCAGGCACATATGGGTAAATGGATCGCATGGATCGATAACTTAGCTAAAGCAGGTAAATATGTTGCCGGAGAACCTTTATTCCCCGGTGGCAAATTAGTTTCTGGCAAAAACAAACCAGTTATCGACGGACCTTACACAGAGGGTAAAGAAGTAGTCGGTGGTTTTTTTATTGTAAATGCTGAGTCGATGGATGAAGCGGTTGAAATGTCAAAAGATTGTCCCGATTTTGAGATCGGCTGCAGTGTGCAGGTAAGACAAGTAATGAAGATGTAAATCAAAAAATTATTTTACCGGTTGCTGTAAACACAGTAACCGGTATTTATTTGTATGAATTCTGTTTTAATTTTAGGTCCTTCTAATCTTCGACTATGAAACAAACTGCGAAAGAACTGGAGACACTCGTAAACGAATACGTTCCGTTAATGAAAAATATTTGTGAGGATGTGCTGTTTTTTAAACCGCCACCGGATAAATGGAGCAAGAAAGAGATCATTGGTCATTTAATTGATTCAGCTCTTAGTAATTCAAGAAGATTCATCGTAGCCCAATATGAGGAAGCTCCTAAAATTGTATATGCACAGGTCGAATGGGTAGTCGCATCTGCTTATCAATCTTATAATACAGACGAACTGATTCATCTCTGGGCATTACTCAATAAACATATCTGCCATATACTTGAAAATACTCCTGAACACTTATGGCAACGTACATGCATGACAGAGCAGTTGCATACTATCGAATGGGTTGCGGCCGATTATGTAAAACACTTAAAACATCATATGCATGCAGTCTTGGATATGGAGCCGGTTGCTTATCCATAAATTTGTTGCTTTGCATAAACTAAAACCCCTTGCAACCAACTGCACCAATAAACCATATTGTTGAACATCTTTTCCGTCATGAATCAGGAAAGCTGGTAGCTGTATTGACAAAGATCTTTGGCCCTCATAACCTGCAACTCGCCGAAGATGTTGCACAGGATTGCCTGCTCAAAGCGATGGGCACTTGGAAAATTAATGGCTTGCCGGAAAATCCTTCTGCCTGGCTATTTACAGTTGCCCGTAATAAAGCACTTGATATATTAAGAAAAGAACAAAGGCATAAAGAGTTTACAGCTACCGTTTCGCCACTATTGAGATCTGAATATTCGCTGACAAGCACAGTGACTGAATATATGAACCCCGGGAATATTGATGATGATCAGTTGAGGATGATGTTTACCTGCTGCCACCCCGCATTGAATATGGAATCGCAGGTAGCATTGATATTAAAAACACTTTGCGGTTTTAGTGTAACAGAAATAGCAAGAGCTTTTATCAGCAATAATGACACTATAGAGAAAAGATTATACCGTGCCCGTCAAAAGTTGAAAGAAGAAAAAATCCTATTTGAAATTCCAACCGGGAATGAAAAAGAACAGCGGCTTGAGAATGTTCTTACAGCTATATATCTTTTATTCAACGAAGGATATAGCTCAACTCAACATGAAGACCTGATCCGAAAAGATCTGATAGAAGAATCATACCGATTGTGTGAACTGTTACGTAAAAACTCCGAAACAAAAACTTCCGAAGTACTGTCATTGCTTGCATTAATGTCATTTACACATGCCCGAAGTAATGCAAGACTCGATGCTGAAGGGAATATTTTATTATTACCTGCTCAAGACAGAAAGAAATGGGATCAGCATTTAATAGAAAAAGGAGTTGAATACATTAAAGAAGCAGGTTTGTTTAATACAGTAAATACCTATTTGCTCGAAGCCGCTATTGCATACGAGCATAGCATTGCGGCCAGTTATGAACAAACAAACTGGGAACATATCATCAATTTTTATAACCTGCTTTATCAATTAAACCCCACTCCCATTATTGCCCTCAATCGAGCTATTGGCATTGCAGAATTACATGGCGCTGAAGTCGGTATTCAATCAATAAAAGAAATTCAGCCATCAGACGGGTTACAACAATTCTATCTTTATCATGCAACATTAGGCGAGCTGTATGCAAGACTAAATGACAAAGAAAAAGCATTTCAATTTTTATCCGAGGCATCAAATCTTACTTCTTCGCCAGCCCAACGAAAATTATTGGCAACCAAAATGGAAGCATTAAAATAAATACCAGTTCCTTTAATTCAGTTTACAGGTTCGCATAGTTTGGTACATACTCCTTGCCCTGTAAAATCTTCATCAGATCTTTTTCAAGACTTTCTTTTGGAGATTCAATTATTCTTGCCTGCTCATTTTTTCCTTCGGGAATAATAAATGTCGGTACCCGTTTGATATTCCTTTCTTTTTCTTCATGTTGCGGACTTTGTTTGTATAGCTCAGCTTCATTACTTACAAAAATGATATCGTACTGTTTTTCTTTGATGCCTGCTGCATCCAGTATTTTCAGCATACGAGGTACTTCCCTCTTGCTATCCCCACACCAGGTACCGAGAAAAATGGTCATATTTTTATTCTTCATCAGTTTTCCGATCTCTTTGGTCAGTGATGAATCTACTTTATAGTTATCGTAGTTTGGAGTAAACCAATCTGAAAATGGTTTTTGCATGAGGCAACTGCGAGTACAATGCCCTAACAGCATTTCAGTGCCATTGGCATTTTTCACCACCGCATTTGATACAGGAGTAGAAATTAAGTTTTCGGCAACACCACAACCACTCAGCAAAATGGCTGTAATGAATATATAAATTGCATTACGCATAGTAATAGTTTTTAAGTACCCCCATCCCCTAAAGGGGAGTATGGTTATTAAAATTTTATCTGTTCGGCCAAAACCGAAGATTCAGATTTCAAATGATTGATATACCCCTTTAGGGGCAAGGGGTATTAGTAAATAACAGCAGGCGGATGATAAGGAGGTTGAGAATATCCGTTGTGCAGATCAGTTAAATAATAAGAAAAGCAACCGGTATTTATTTCTGGTGTTTCAGAAGAATTATCTGTTGTATATGAAGTATAAGGCTCGTTCAGTTTTTCTTTATGATTGTGTGAATGAGATAAAGGGGCAAATGGGGTATCTACTTTCTTCTCAGTAAGGATCTTTTCGCAATCACAACTGGGAACGCCATTGGCAGAAATCTCAATTCTTAACTCACAATAAATATAAGAGACTACTTTGCCATATTGCAGCATAGTAAAGACAAGTAAAAAAGATATGGCGATGAGTTTTTTCACTAATGAAGCCTAAATTTAGAAAAATTTATCGTGAGATTCTACTCGTTTCTTTTAATTGGCCTGGTTTATTTATCGACCGGTTGTGATAATAGTAAAAACACAGCTCCTCAACTCAACTCTCCTGCCCTGATTGTATTAGGTGTAGCACAGGATGCCGGGTATCCACAAATGGGCTGCTTAAAAGACTGCTGCAAAAAAGTATTGGCTAATCCTGAATTAAAAAGATTTGTTACATCATTGGCATTGATTGACCCAGTAAATAAAAAATGGTGGCTGTTTGAAGCAACTCCTGATATAAAAGAACAGTTACAGTTATTTAGAAAAATGACTGACTCTGCTTATAATTTTTTACCCGATGGCATATTTCTTACACATGGACATATCGGGCATTACACAGGTTTGATGCAATTGGGCCGCGAAGTAATGAACACCAATAAAGTTCCTGTGTATGTAATGCCTCGGATGAAAACGCATCTTTCATTAAATGGGCCATGGAGCCAACTGGTTTCATTGAATAATATTTCATTGATTGATCTAAATGCTGATTCTGCAATCGGAATTACTAATGAAATATTTGTTACTGCATTTACTGTCCCGCATCGTGATGAATTCACTGAAACAGTCGGGTTCAATATAAAAGTGAATGCATACCAAACACTTTTTATTCCTGATATTGATAAGTGGAATAAGTTTGACAGAGATATAAAGGAACTGGTGAAAAAATCTAACCTGGCTTTATTGGATGGAACATTTTATAAAGATGGCGAACTGATCGGCCGTGCAATGAATGAAGTACCGCATCCGTTCATTGAAGAAAGTATTCAATACTTTGCTGATATGCCTGCGACTGAAAAAAAGAAAATCAGTTTTATTCATTTCAATCATACTAACCCGTTGCTTGATGAAAGTTCTGCTGAACTAAATGATGTGTTGACAAAAGGATTTATGGTTTCAAGACAAGCCGAGTTGATAATACTGAAATAGCATTTAGATATGAGGGCTAAAGCCCGGTCGTTTATGTTCGATATTTTCTAGCCCCAGCCTTAAGGCTGGGGCTACTCATGCTCTTTGATTAAATGGGCTTTAGCCCAACAATAAATTGTGTGAATAAAAATGTTACTGATGGAAGAGCAGTTATGTTTAAATCAGTTAATTTGAACGCCGATACCTGTTGCTGAATAGAATTGCAGAACGTAGAAGAGTGCGACGCAACAGATGATTATAGTAGCAATGATGCTGATAACCCAAAAAAATAAATTTCAACAATGGGAGATTTTCAAATCAAGAAGCAAACAAAAAAGTATGATGCAGTGATCGTAGGTTCAGGTGCAGGAGGCGGTATGGCTGCCTATATACTTGCCAATGCAGGGCTAAAAGTATGCCTGCTGGAAGCAGGGTTTATGTATGACCCCCAGAAAAATGTTACTCAATTAAAAAATCCATGGGAAAGTCCGCGACGCGGTGCCAGCACCAAGTTCCGTCCCTTTGGTGATTTTGATGCAAGCTATTATGGTTGGGATATAGACGAAGAACCTTATACACATGAAGCCGGCACGGATTGGAAATGGTGGCGTGCAAGAATGTTGGGTGGACGTACTAATCACTGGGGGAGGATTTCATTGCGTTTCGGTCCGAAAGATTTTAAAAGAAGAAGTATTGATGGGCTTGGTGATGACTGGCCGATCGGTTATGAAGATGTAAAACCATTTTATGATCGTATTGATAAAATGATCGGCATCTTCGGCACCAATGAAGGTTTGGAAAATGATCCCGATGGATTTTTTCTGAAACCACCCAAGCCAAGATTGCATGAACTGTTTATTAAGAATGCAGCAACACAGGCCGGAGTAAAAGTAATTCCTTCACGACTTTCTATTCTTACTGAACCATTGCCCGATAATAAAGATGGACGTACTGCATGCCAGTTCTGCGGACAGTGTAACCGCAACTGTAGTTACTGGAAAGCAGACTTCTCCTCTCCTAACGTTTTGATCTATCCGGCTATAAAGACCGGTAATGTAGATGTAACTGCAAATGCGATGGTAAGAGAAGTGTTGACAAATAGCGAAGGGCTGGCAACCGGGGTTTCTTATATCAGTAAAGATGATATGCAGGAATACCAGGTAGAAGGGAAAGTGGTGATACTGGCTGCCAGTGCATGTGAAAGTGCAAGATTATTGTTGAATTCAAAATCACAACGTCATCCGAATGGATTGGCGAATAACAGTAATGTAGTTGGTAAATACTTGCATGATTCAACCGGTGCAGCACTTGGTGGTTTATTGCCGCAATTGTTCGATCGGAAAAGATATAATGAAGATGGTGTAGGTGGTTTGCATATTTATTCGCCATGGTGGTTGGATAATAAGAAGCTCGATTTCCCAAGAGGATATCATATTGAATATTGGGGTGGCATGGGCCAGCCATCTTATGGTTTTAGCTGGGGCATTGAAAACCTGAATGGAAAATATGTAGTGAAAGGACAAGAGAAGCAACCCGGTGGTTATGGCAAATCATTGAAAGAAGATTATCGTTTCTTCTATGGTTGCGGGATAGGAATGGCGGGTCGTGGTGAGGCGATACCAAGAGAAGATAATTTCTGTGCTATCGATCCGAATGTAGTGGACAAATATGGTATCCCCGTTTTAAAGTTCAATGTGAAATGGAGTGACCATGAAATAAACCAGGCGAAGCATATGAAAGAAACTTTTAAAGAAGTGATGCATAATATGGGTGCCGTTATAACATGGGGCGGTGATGATGATGCAAGTAATCAATACGGATTAGCAAAGCCCGGTGAAATTATTCATGAAGCAGGAACAGTACGGATGGGTAATGATCCAAAAAAATCTGCACTGAACAAATGGAACCAGGCGCATGATTGCAAAAACTTATTTGTTGTTGATGGCGGGGCATTTGTAAGTCAGGCGGATAAGAATATTACATGGACTATTCTTGCATTAAGCATGAGAGCTTCAGAATACATCATTGATGAAATGAAAAAGAATAATCTTTAAATACGGAGTTATGTTTGCTAAACTATTATCGAAGATTCTTCCTGTGATTGTATTAGCTCTTGGCTTGAATACTTCAGCCTGTGCGCAGGTAAACCCGGAAGAGTTCAATGAACTCAAACGAAAAGTCGTTTCATTGGAATCGGATAACTCATCATTAAAAATCCAACTCGACAATTTCAACAATAATTTTAAAACCAATGATTATGCTCCCATGGGACTGGTTTTATTTTTATTTGGTTGTTTCTGCGCATTATGGGCACAGAATAGGGGAAATAATCCCTGGGTATGGTTTTTCCTCGGGCTATTTTTTAGCGTAATTACAGTAGTTTTTGTGTTGATTCAAAATGCGAAAGACATAAATGAAAACAGATAATTTAAACTCTTAAGTTTTAATAAATGAAAAGACGTGAATCACTCAGACTAATCGCTACCGGCGCCATTGCCGGGGGTGCTATTGCTGCAGGTTGCAATACTGATGACAAGAAAACACCTGAAGCTCTTGGTGTTGATCCAAAATTTACCATTGACCGCAACCCGGATGAACTGAAGAATGAAAAACGTTTGCTGGCAATGGATAAGTTTTTTACCGACCATGAAATGGCAACGATCACTATTCTCGCCGACATCATTATACCAAAAGATGAAGTGAGTGGTAGTGCCAGTGAAGCCAAAGTGCCGGAGTTCATTGAGTTTATTGTAAAAGACATGCCGGAAAACCAGGTGCCGATGAAGGGCGGCCTGCGTTGGTTAGATATGCATTGCATGAAACGTTTTGAAAAAGCATTCAAAGATTGCTCTTCTGCACAACAACTGGAAGTTGTAGATGATATTGCTTATCCCGAAATAACTTACAAGGACGAAAAAGGAAACAAAGTGACCAAGGGAAAAGTAAAACCCGGTATGCAGCAGGGTGTTGCCTTTTTTAGCTTAATGCGCAATCTTACCGCAAGTGGTTTTTATACTTCTGAAATTGGCGTAAACGATGTTGGCTACAAAGGCAATAAACCCGGCACATGGAATGGTGTACCAGATGAAGTACTGAAACAATATAATGTTGCTTATACTGAGAAAGAGTTGAAGGAGTGTGTAAGCTTTGAGAAAAAGGCATAGATATGAAAAATGTCCTCACTTATATTATTTGCATTTGTTGTTTTACTGCATCTGCCAATAATAAACCTTCAAAAGAATATTACCAGATAACAGTTTATCATTTTACCTCGGCTCAACAGGAACAGGTATTGGATAACTATTTTCAAAATGCATTATTGCCGGCATTGCATCGTTATGGTTATAAAAACATTGGGGTATTCAAATCGCTGGCAAATGATACGGTAACTGATAAAACAGTTTATCTTTTTATACCACTCAAAAGCATTGATGAACCAATAAAATTTAAAGCCAAATTAGAAAAAGACTCAACTTACTCTAAAGCCGGCTCGGAATATTTAAAGGCAGTTTATACAGCACCGCCTTATACAAGAATTGAAGTAATATTGACTGAAGCATTTCCGCTTGCACCAAAAATGGAATTGCCCAAACTGAATGGTCCCAAAAAAGAAAGAGTGTATGAACTGAGAAGCTATGAAAGTGCTACAGAAAAGATCTTTGAGAATAAAGTAAAGATGTTTAACGAAGGAGATGAGATCGGTTTGTTCAAACGACTCAACTTTAATGCAGTGTTTTATAGCCGTGTGTTATCAGGATCTAAAATGCCTAACCTGATGTATATGACAACATTTGAAAATAAAGCTGACCGGGATGCACATTGGAAAAACTTTAGCGCCGACCCCTATTGGAAAAAGCTTTCATCAATGGAAGAATACCAGCATAACGTTTCGCATATTGATATTTACTTTTTACAGCCGGCTGAGTATTCGGATTTCTAAGAACTATAAAATGCTTTAAATAAAAAACCGTCCCGGTAAATCGGAACGGTTTTTATTTTGATCAGACCATAATAAATTATACCAACTCTTCCTTCGCATGTTTAGCATAATCATCGATCAACCTGCGTTGAATATCAAACGGCACAGCTTCATAACCACTCTGCCTCATAGTAAATCTTGCCTTGCCTTGGGTAATGCTCCGCAATGATGATGAATATCCTTCCATTTCTGCTAAAGGAACCTTAGCTATTATCTTCTGGAAATGTCCTTCACTGTCGATGCCTTCTACAATTGCCCTGCGGCTTTGCAGATCACCCATTACTGCACCGGTCAGATCATCGGGGCATAATACTTCCAGGTGATATATCGGCTCTAGTATCTGCGGATCTGCCTGCTGGAACGCCTGGCGGAATGCCTGCAAGCCTGCGATCTTGAAAGAGATATCATTGCTGTCAACCGGGTGCATCTTACCATCATACACACATACACGTATATCACGGGCATACGAGCCTGTCAACGGGCCATTATGCATTTTCTCCATCACCCCTTTTAAAACAGATGGAAGGAACCTGGCATCAATTGCGCCACCCACAATGCAATTGTAGAAAACCAGTTTACCACCCCAGTCAAGATCATAGGTATCACGACCACGAACGTTGAAGTCTTTTGGTTCGGCCAATCCTTCATGCCACGGTTCTATCCTCAGATACACTTCACCAAACTGCCCGGCACCACCACTTTGCTTTTTATGTCGATAATTTGCATCAGCCATTTTACGGATCGTTTCACGATAAGCTATCTTCGGTTTTTCAAACTTCACATCCAGTTTATGATTATGCCCGATCTTCCATTTAGCAACTGCCAAATGCATATCTCCCTGGCAATGTATCAATGTTTGTTTCAGTTCCGATGAAACCTCAACTAATAATGTTGGGTCTTCTTCACGTAACTGATGCAGTGCTATTGAAAGCTTTTCCTCCTCTCCTTTTTTGGTTGACTCAATAGCCACCGTCATATTCGATGGAGGGAATTCAATCGAAGGCAGTTCATAATTTTTACCACGGGAATGCAGTGTATTATTGGTATGCGTATTTTTTAACTTCAATGTAGCACCGATATCACCCGCCACCAACTCATTTACAGGAGTACGTTTGTTACCTTCCACCAAAAACAACTGGTTTATCTTTTCTGAAACACCTGTTGTTTCATTCTCCAGTTCCATTCCGCTTTTTATTGTACCGCTATACACTTTAAAGAAGGAAAGTTCACCAACATGCGGTTCACTTACCGTTTTATAAATAAAAATGCAGGCCGGGCCATTTGCATCGCATGCAAGTGTATCACCCGATTTTGTTTTTTGCGGGGGCATTTCGTTAGCACTAGGGCATACATTATCAATAAAACCCATCAGGCGGCCGCTACCCATATTCCGTTCGGCTGATAAACAAAATAGAGGAAACAGGTCATGATTGATCATCGCTTTCTTCATTCCCTCTTTCATTTCATCTTCATCCAGTTCCCCTTTATCAAAGTATTTTTCCATCAGGCCTTCGTCATTACTGGCTACAGCTTCTACCAATTCTTTGTGCAATGTTTCTGCTTTTCCTTTTTCTTCATCCGGTATTGGCATTTTTTCCGGTTTGCCACCTGCATCTTTAAAATGATACATTGTCATCCTCAGTACATCAATTATCTCATGGAAACCGGAGCCCTGTTGACGGGGATATTGCACAACCACGACTTTAGCTCCAAAATGATTTTTGGCGTCTGCAACCGTTTTATCAAAATCAGCATTATCATCATCAAGCTTATTCACAGCAAAGATCATCGGCGTTTTAAACCGCTCGGTATATTCCCACATGATATCTGTACCAACTTCAACACCGGCAGCTCCGTTAATGATCATTACACCAGTATCGGCGACACGAAGTGCTGAGATCACTTCACCGATAAAATCACTGAAGCCTGGCGTATCAATGATATTGATTTTATAACCACGCCATTTGGTATGCATCAGTTTACTAAAAATAGAATTACCACGTTCCTGTTCCAGTTCGTGGTAATCTCCTGTTGTATTGCGTTCAGCAATATTTCCTTTGCGGGTAATCAGGCCTGCTTCATATAGCATGCATTCCGCTAATGATGTCTTACCGCAGCCGGCATGGCCGAGCAAGACAATATTTTTTACGTGTGAGGTATCAAATTCAGGCATAAAAAATGTTTTTAGTTGTAAGCAATCTGTTGTGTTTGAGATTTGATATCTGAGCTTTGAGATTGTTGCGAGATCGAGGTTCTAATTATTTTATGGCCAAACTAAATTGCTACTATTAAGCTATCGTTGCGTCGCACTCTTGTACGTTCTTATCATTATTCAGCATTGAGACGACTTCCTATTCTGCATTGTTGCTACAATCAGAAACATTACATCAGACATCAAGCTTTAAATTATTAATTCGCTTGTTTTAAAAATTCACTGAACTCCTCCTGCAATTCTTTTAATGTCTGTTGCAGATTTTCATATTCATCATTCAGGTTTTCATGCTCTTCCAGTGTTTCTTCATACACCTGGCCACCATTAGCCGAAGCTTCAAACTGTACTTTCCTGTCGTGTGTTTTGATGGATTGCTTAAGATCGTGAATGTTGATAAGCTGAATGTGAAACTGATTGTGGAGATGTTCTACTTGTTCTAACTTTTCTTTGGAGAGGCTTTGCGAGGCTGCCGATTGCAATTGATTTTTGTCGTTGTTAAGAACTTCTTTACCGGAACGTAATGCTTCTCTCCAGGCATTGCATTCCGCAGAGAGCTGTGAGATGTCTACTGTTACCATGGGTTTAAAATTTAAGTGGTGAACAAATAAAGAGCTTTTGTGTTTCTCTCGGGTGCTGGATTGAGTAGATCGATAGGTGGGTTAAATGCTATAAGTAAGTTAAGGCAAGTTTCCGGGAAATCAAATATTTTTTAGATGATTTTTCCCACCTTTACCCCTGATCAATGTTACCTAAAACCTGCTCCGGAATTTATAATACAGGACTCAAACAAAGCATGAGATTTAGGATTAAATTGCATACCCTTGATCTCCCCGGCAACCATACAGCAAATACTCGGCCGCATCGATATTATTGATGTGATCGGCGGCTTTATAAAACTGAAAAAAAGAGGTACCAACTATCTTGGCCTCTGCCCC
Organism: Bacteroidota bacterium; assembly: GCA_005882315.1. NCBI lineage: Bacteria > Pseudomonadati > Bacteroidota > Bacteroidota bacterium. The sequence continues at coordinate 106,065 of VBAR01000003.1, read as the reverse complement.
TTTCACAATGAAAAAACGCCATCCTTTACTGTTTCACCGGCAAAAGAAATCTATAAATGTTTTGGTTGCGGCCGCAGTGGCAATACGATCAGCTTCATTATGGAGCATGAAAAATATTCCTATGTTGAAGCTTTAAGATGGCTGGCCAGTAAATATGGAGTAGAGATTGAGGAGATCAATGTATCTAATGAACAAAAAGAGTTAAAGCTTACTGCAGACAGTCTCTATATCATCAACAATTTTGCCCAGCAGTTCTTCACCAAACAACTTTTTGAAACAGAGGAAGGCCAGGATATCGCTTTGGCTTATTTTAAAGAAAGAGGATTCAGAGAAGATATCATCCGAAAATTTCAATTAGGCTATTCACCTGAACAACGGGATGCATTTACAAAAGCAGCAAAGACTGCACAATACAATGAGGAGTTACTATTAAAAGCCGGCCTGGTTGCTAATCGCAATGAGCAATTAGTTGACAACTATCGTGGCCGTGTAATTTTTCCTATACATAACAGCAGTGGTAAAGTATTAGGATTTGGTGCAAGGATTTTAAAAACGAATGATAAAGCACCGAAGTATATCAATACCCCGGAAAATGAGATCTATGTAAAAAGTAAAATCCTTTACGGTTCTTATTTTGCCCGGCAGGCAATTGATAAAGCCAATGAATGTTTACTTGTAGAAGGATATACGGATGTAATCTCATTACACCAGGCAGGAATTGAAAATGCTGTGGCAAGTGGCGGCACTTCATTAACTATTGACCAACTCAGGCTGATAAAGAAATATACCAGTAACCTTACAATAGTTTATGATGGTGATGCTGCCGGTGTAAAAGCTGCTTTGCGTGGATTGGACATGGCTTTAGAAGAAGGACTGAATGTAAAACTGGTACTAATACCTGACGGCGACGATCCTGATAGTTATGTAAATAAAGTTGGCTCTGCGGCATTCAAAGAGTTTGTTGAAAAAAATAAAAAAGACTTTATCATCTTCCAGTTACAGGTAGCGCTGAAAGATGCAGGTGGCGACTCTGTGAAGAAATCAGAAGTTGTAAATACTATTGCCGAAACCATTTCACGGATCAATAAGGCTGAAGATTTTACTAAACAGCAGGATTACATCAAGCAATGCGCTGAGATATTAAAGATTGATGAAGAAGGTTTGCATTCGCTGGTGAATAAATTTATCCGGAATAAGATCTCTACGCAGGAAAAGAAACTGCCTTTTGAAGAAGCAAAACAGTTTGAAGATAATGCAAAGCAGGGTGCAGAAACAGATTACGATGACAGAACTTTTTCATTGCTATTTAAAGATGAGTTGCAAGAAAAAGAAATTGCAAGAATATTACTTGAGCATGGATTAAAAACCTATGATGGTTCAAAACTCATCGCAGAACACCTGTTTGAAGAAATGGTGGATGAATCATTGATCGATAACACGGATGTAATAAATCTTTTAAACACTTTTAAAACGTTATTACAGGCCGACAGATCCAGCGCTGATAAAAACTATTTTATTTACCACAATGACACAAAACTGAGCACTCTTGCAGTATCCCTGCTGAATGTACCTTATGAAGAAAGTGAACATTGGAAACGGGAATTCAGCCAGGCAACCGGCTACCAGAAAGGCCTGTTTAAATTGAGTTACGAAGATTTTTCAAAAGCTATCAAACCTGAAAATGAAAATGAGTTAATGAACTTTCTCAAAACTGAAGAAGACAAAACACATATCGAGGTTGATTCGGCATTAAACTACCTCAAGCTTCGAAAAATAAAAAGGATGATACATGAAAACCAGGCTGACCTTGAAAAACCGCATACAGATAAGGAGCGCCAGGTGTTAAACAGTACACATCGTCATCTTAAACAAATGGAAATGGAGATCACTCAAAAGTTGGGATCAGTTATTGTTCATTGATCTTTTACATCAGCATATCACTGTAGGATACTTCTATTAAATCTTTTTCCTCAATACCAAATTGCTGCATATAAAACTCACATTGTTCTTGTAATTCATCTTTGGATAAGTCTGCACCAATATTCCCCGCTTCTATTTCTACAAAGGCTCCCAACCCATCTACCTCATCAATATGAAACTTTACATTTTTAATATAATAGATCTCTCTTTTCTTTTTTACCACCACTTTTATTCCGTCGGCAGAGGCAAGACTTTCTTTGAGTTTTTCAGCATCAAGTATTTTAGTTAGTATAAATGAGGAACTTTTTGGCCCTGCCTGGTTATTTCGTTCGTAATAGATCAGGTTGTTTTCAATATTCCCTTCCCGCAGCTTTAGGCGGCCATTCTTTACATTAAAATAAGTATCGGTTTGGAGATCGGTACCCCTGAAATCAGCATTATTATTAAGTAGGTAGTCCCTCACTTTTCCGGCATTATTGCATTTTGCCTTTATCTCCACATTCAAATAAGTCATAAATAAAAAAAGGTTTGCTGTAAAATACAACAAACCTTTTCAATTAGAATTTTGATTACTAAACAGCGATAGCTGCACGGCTGTCAACCATAATGCCGCCCTTAACCAGTTCGCATTTAGAAAATCTTGCAGCGCTCCATACATGGTCCAATTCCACTTTGCAAGCACATTCATAACCCTCACAAGTCAGCTTGATCCAGCTGCTTTCGCGGTTTAAATCTGTTACAATTTTGGAAGTAGATTTCGGATACGCTACCCATAATTTTGTCTCTTCTTTTAGTGCAGGCATTACTTCTCTCAAAATGCCATTCAGCTGATTTTCACTTACTGCAAAGACTAAAGCGAAGTCGATTTTCCTGCTCTTGAGCAAAGGAGTTACGTTTTTTGCAAAGGAAAGCTTGCTGAACTGCTTTTCGATTGATGAGGGTAAACCCTGGATTAAAAGATTCTTTTCTTCTAAAAGATCGAGTTTTTCGAACAGTGTTTGTGACATACTTCGAAACAGGTTTTAAAGTTCCCCTAAATCAGTTTGTTTTGGTTTAGGTAGTTTTCAAAGCAAGGGACTGCAAAGGTAAGCCGATTTACCCTCCGGGCAAAGCATTTAAAAATAAAATACCCGCTTCTATGAGAAAAACGGGCATTTTTTGCGTAAAATCATCAATTATTTTGAACCACTCATAGGTTTATAGTATGTCAAGGCCTCATCCATGTATTTGTTCAATTGGTCAATTCTTCTTCCACTTGATGGGTGAGTACTAAGAAACTCTGGTGGAGCCTGGCCACCTGAAGCCCTTTCCATTCTTTCCCATAAACCTATTGCTTCACGAGGGTTATAACCTGCAATAGCCATCCAGATCAAACCAAACCTATCCGCTTCGAGTTCATGGTTACGGGAAAAAGGCAATAATACCCCGACTGTAGAGCCGGCTCCATACGCCGCCATTGCCATGTTCTGTGTTTGCGCACTACTGTTTGAAAGAGCAATCGATAGGGCTACTCCACCTAATTCTTGCACTAATCCCTGGCTCACTCTTTCGTTTGCATGCTGTAAAATTGCATGAGAAACTTCATGACCCATTACTGCGGCAAGTGCTGCTTCATTCTGAGAAATTGGCAACAACCCTGTGTAAACTACAATTTTACCACCTGGCATACACCATGCGTTTGCCGCTTTATCTTCTATGAGATTATATTCCCAATTCCACCCTTGAATCAAGTTTTCCTTTCCATGGGTATTAAGATAACCCTGTACTGCCTGGGTAATCCTTCTTCCAACACGAACTACCATTTCAGCATCCCTGTTAGAAGAACTACTAACTACTCTATTCTGAGATAAAAAATCCCTGTACTGAGTTGCTGCCATTGTTTGCAATTCCTGTTCGGGTACAAGGTGCAATTGACTCCGTCCTGAAATCGGGTTCTTAGAACAGCTAATAACTGATGCCGCAATAAGAAACGATACAAATACTTTCTTTATCATTTGATAATGTTTTCATCAATAAACCAATGATTATACCAAATGGAATTGAAGTTCGAACTTTTTATGTTCAGAATGTTAAGACTTTTGAAAATGAAGGAGTCATGAAGAATGTCTGTCTCTTCTCCTTTGCTTTCTTTTGTCGCGGTGTTTAAGAATGGGGATTTTGCTTTCAACTCCTTTGAACAACCTGCCAATATTCTTTTGATGAGTAAGCAAAACCAATAATGCGATAGCGACAGCAAATATTCTATAAGTAGGATTATCTACATTAAATATTACAAGGATAAAAACGGGAAAAGCAATACTCGCCAGCATTGAGCTTAGCGAAACAAAACGAGTGAGATATAGCACCAGGCCAAAAATTCCCACACAGGAAATAGCAGTCCATGGAGAAATGCCTAACACTATTCCAAATAAAGTTGCTACTCCTTTACCTCCCTTAAAATCTGCCCATATGGGGTAAATATGCCCCAGCACAGCAGCCATTCCCAAACCTAACTGCAGGTTTTGCAATTGGGTTTCTGAATCTGCATATTGAGGAAGAAGTAAAGCAAGTTTGACTGCGATAAAGCCTTTCAACATATCCACGATCATTACCCATGTACCCCATTTTGGACCTAATACCCGGAACACATTAGTTGCACCGGCATTACCACTGCCATATTCCCTGATATCAATATCAAAGAAATGCTGACTAACCCAAACCGCTGTAGGAACACTGCCAATCAGGTAAGCTAATACTATAAGTAGGAGTTCGTTCATTAATCTATTGGAATAACAAGAGAAAACAAATTTAAGGCAAAATGAACTATTGGTAATAGTAAATTAACATGTGGGAAATCAGCAATTAATTTGAAAGCCTGATGCTTAGCCAGTTATTTCTCTCAATACTGTTAATAAGTTTTAAATCCAGTTTATCAGTTGCTGATAAAATGTCGCTTTTATCTTCGATTAATAACCCACTTAAAAGCAAAACCCCATTTTGTTTAAGTTGCTTCTTCAAAAGGTGAACATTAGCAAGAATCACATTTTTATTAATGTTAGCAAGAATGATATCAAATTTATTTTCTTCCGGAACAACTGATGAAAGTTTCAGTTCGATCTTACTACAATTGTTTCGCTGAGTATTTTCTGTTGCGTTGGTGATGCTCCATTCATCGTTGTCAGTGCCCAGGATTTCTCTTGCTCCCAACTTTTCGGCAAGTATTGCAAGAACACCCGTGCCTGTTCCAAAATCAAAAACAGATTTATCATTGAAATCAATATCCCGCATTTGCTGCATCATCATATAAGTGGTTGCATGATGACCAGTTCCAAAACTCATTTTAGGAGTAATGACTATTTCAAATTGCATCGACTGGATAGGTTCGTGAAAATGTGCACGGATAGCAACGAAGTCATCAACAATTACCGGCTGAAAATTAGATTCCCACACCTCATTCCAGTTAATTTCTTCAATTACTGTTTTGTCGTATGAAATATTTTGTTGAGTTGTTATCTTGCTTATGAGGTTTTCATCAAAAAGATTTTCAGGTATAAAGGCTTTTAAAAAAGTTTCTTCTTCTTCAAATCCTTCAAAACCTGATTCAGCCAGGTCTGCAATCAGTATTTCTGATTGTTCTTTGCTTATGTTTTGAAATTCGATTTGTATATATTTACTCATGAAATGCTGAATAGAATTACTAAACGTACAAGTGTGCCCTTCGACAAACTCAGGATAAACTTACAACAGGCAACGATAGTAGTACCGAAGTTTGTTACAAAACAAACCCCCAATCTTCATTGAGGGTTTTAAAATATTAATTGTTTTCCTGCGGCGTCTGACCTTCTGCTCTTGGTTTGAACTCAGGTTTTGGCAACAACACTTTTCTTGATAATTTAAATTTACCACTCTTAGGATCTGTACCGATCAACTTCACTTTAATTACATCGCCTTCATTCAGTACTCCATCAAGTGTTTCCAGTCTCTTCCAACTTACTTCGCTGATGTGAACCAACCCTTGCTTACCGGGCAGGAATTCAACAAATGCACCGAAAGGAACAATTGATTTCACCGTTGCTTCGTACACATCACCTACAACCGGAACTGCAACAATGCCTTTTATCCATGCTTCGGCTTTCGCAACACCTTCCTTATTCACACCAAACACACTCACTTCACCCATATTGTTTACTTCTTCAATATTGATAGTAGTTCCTGTTACACGCTGCATTTCCTGGATGACTTTACCACCGGGCCCGATCACAGCGCCAATGAACTCACGGTCGATAAACATTTTCACCATCCGCGGTGCATGAGGTTTCACTTCGCTTCTTGCTTCAGGAATACATTTATACATCGCATCAAGTATATGCAAACGTCCATGACGTGCCTGGTCCAATGCCTTTGACATCACTTCCATTTTCAAACCATCCACTTTGATATCCATCTGCACACCGCAAATTCCATCCCTTGTACCGGTTACTTTAAAGTCCATATCACCCAAATGATCTTCATCACCGAGGATATCACTTAAGATCGCATATTTATCATCTTTTGAAATTAATCCCATTGCAACACCGCTAACGTGTTTCGGAATAGCAACACCTGCATCCATTAATGCCAGTGAACCGGCACAAACAGTAGCCATAGAAGATGAACCATTTGATTCCAGAATATCACTCACAATACGAACAGTATAAGCAAAATTCTCTGTTGGCATCATCTGCTTTAATGAACGCATGGCGAGATTACCATGGCCTACCTCACGACGGGCAGGGGCTCTCATCATTTTTATTTCACCGGTTGAAAATGGTGGGAAATTATAGTGCAAAAAGAATTTTGAATCGTAAGAGTGAGCTGCACTTTCAATCAGCAGTTCATCCAATGCCGTACCTAATGTAACGGTTGTGATTGATTGTGTTTCGCCTCTTGTAAATAAAGCAGCACCATGCGGTGAAGGCAATGCATCTACTTCCATATCCAGCGGACGGATATCTTCAAGGCCACGACCATCCAAACGAACTTTCTCATCGAGTATCATATCACGAACTACATAATACTGTAGATCGCTATAGTAAGTCGTTGTAAGTTTTTTAGTAAGTGAAGGAACAGCTTCGCCTTCTTTCAATTCCAATCCTGCTTTTATGTGCTCCTGCAGTTCATCATGCAATGCAGAAAACTTATCGCTGCGTTCATGCTTGCTTAATTTACCTTTTGCAATTTCATAAACCTTAGATTTTGCATAAGCATTTACTTTTTCACGCAACACCTCATCCTGTTCTGGTTTTTTATAATCTCTTTTTGGTTTTGCACCAACCATATCACGCAGTTCTTCCTGAGCTTTCACTTGTATTTTGATCGCTTCATGTGCAATTTCCAAAGCTTTTACCAAATCAGCTTCACTGCATTCCTGCGCTTCGCCTTCCACCATCATCAGGTTTTTATCAGTAGCAGCAATCATGAATTCAAGATCTGATCTTTCCAGTTCATCACGGGTTGGGTTTACAATATATTGTCCATCCAAACGACTGATACGAACCTCAGAAATAATTTCTTTGATCGGAATATCAGAAATGGCAAGAGCAGCAGATGCAGCAAGACAAGCCATTGAATCCGGCATAATTTGATTATCACTTGAGATCAATGTAACCAACACCTGCACTTCGCAGAGATAATCTTCAGGAAATAAAGGACGCAATGCACGGTCGATCAAACGTGAAGTAAGCACTTCATAATCGTTCATCTTGGCTTCACGTTTAAAAAATGAACCTGGGATACGGCCAGCAGATGCAAACTTTTCCATGTAGTCAACAGACAATGGAAAAAAGCTCTGGCCTTCTTTTGGTTCTTTATTAGCAACCACAGTTGCAAGTATCATACAATTGCCAATGCTTACAGTAACTGCGCCATCGGCCTGGCGGGCAAGACGCCCGGTTTCGATAGTAACCATACGGCCACCACCTATATCAAATGTTTTACGAATTGGTTGTTGTAACATATCGTTAGATATTTAAGTTCGATGTGTGAGGTTTTCAAACACCAAACTGGTTTGAAGAATTTTTATGTGGTCGGCTTGATTGCTGCTATCATCGTCTGTTGCGTCGCACTCTTGTACTTTCATATCGCTATGCGGCAAGAGATGGAAGAAACTTTTAGATGAAAATAAGACAGCCTGAAAACAGTTATTCCCAACCTCCTTTCGGAACATTGGGAATAGCTTATAGTGAAATTCAATTTTTGCATTAAACTTCGGACCTAAAGACTTTCCCAAGTCCTCTTTTGGAGGATTCAGGATCTTATTTTCTCAATCCGAGTTTCTCAATCAATTGGCGGTAACCGGTCAGGTTATGCTTTTGCAAGTAGTTCAATAAACGCTTACGCTTACCTACCAGCTGCATCAGTCCGCGGTGAGTTGAGAAATCTTTTTTGTTAGCCTGGAGGTGATTACTGATCTGGCTGATGCGCTCAGTCAGGAGGGCAATCTGTCCTTCGATGGAGCCTGTGTTAGCGGCTTTACCACCGAACTCGTTGAAAATCTGTTGTTTTTTTTCTTTTGTAAGAGACATCTTTTAATTTTTTTGGGTCATCCGATTGTTTGTATCCGATTATTTTGGCGGCAAAGGTAAGGGAATGAGGCATTTTGGCAAAGCTTTTCAGGCTTATTTTACCCTAGAGAAAGACACATTTAACAGGCGATATTATAGCTTATTTCCATCTTTTGGGAACACAACCGACGGCTTGAATTTCTTTGCTGCTTCAAAATCCATAGTAGCATAAGAAATGATCACAACCACATCTCCCACCATTCCACGCCGGGCAGCGGGGCCATTCAGGCAGCAGATACCTGAATCACGTTTTCCTTTTATAAGATAGGTTTCTAATCTTTCGCCGTTGTTTATATTCACTACCTGCACTTTTTCGTTTTCAATCATATTGGCTGCTTCCATCAGGTTCTCATCAAGGGTAAGACTACCCACATAATTCAGATTAGCTTCTGTTATCACCGCACGGTGAACTTTTGATTTCAGTACTTCGATTTGCATCCGGCAAATTTAAATCACTTACTCCTATTTTTGTCTCATGCAATTATCACAGGACACAAAAAATATTCTGGGTCTTCAACTACCAACTGATCCACGCTGGGTCAATCTTGCTGAAATAAGTCTCGAAGAAATTCTTACTGACCATGCATACTGCGAGCAGAAAGCTGCGACTACCTGCATATCTCTTATTCAAAGATTCAGCGACCGTGAAGAATTGGTAAAAGAATTAGCGCCAATCGTAACCGAAGAATGGGGACATTTCAGAGCTGTGCTGGCTGAATTGGAAAAAAGAAATCTGAAACTGGGCAAGCAACGAAAAGATGAATATGTAAATGCATTGATTGCCTTCCAGGTAAAAGGTGGAAGTGCTGAAGATAGCTTTCTGGACAAGTTACTTACAATGGCTTTGATCGAAGCCCGAAGTTGCGAACGATTTAAAAGATTAAGCGAAGGACTGGACGATGCATACTTAAGAAAATTCTATCGTAAGTTCATGGAAAGTGAAGCGGGACATTACACTTTATTCATCAATCTTGCAGAACTCTACATTAAAAAAGATAAGGTTCGTAAACGCTGGAAAGAATGGCTCGAGTTTGAAGCAGATCTGATAAAGAAGATGCCTGTTCGTGGAGAAAGAGTGCATTAAACTATACTGAATGGCTGAAACAATTTATAAAGAAGCTCTTGATGCGTATGCGAATCCTCTTCATGAATTTACTGTAGAGGTCCTTGATGGTGGTTTGATCAACTCATCATTTAAAATTACCTGCACTACTCTCCCCTATTCCTTTTTACTGCAACGAATCAATCATCATGTTTTCAAAAAACCGGAAGATGTTCAGTTGAATTATCAGTTGCTATGGAAGCATCTTGAATCAGGATCTGTTGACGTTTATATGCCTGAACCAAAATATTTCCTTGGTGAAGCCGACTTGTATTGGGACAACAATCGCAACTACTGGCGGGTTTTGGAATTTATTGATGATGGTAAAATGCTTTCGAATGCAGAAACGCCGGAACAGGCAAGAGAAACGGCTAAAACTTTTGCATTATTCACAGGTGCTTTTCAGAACTTCGATGTCGACTTGCTAAAGGAAACAATTCCGGATTTTCATAATCTCAGTTTTCGTTACAAACAATTTGAAGACTCCCTGAAAGGCGAACAATATGAGCGGATTCAAAAAGCTGCTCCGTTGATTGAAGAATTAAAATCTAGGATCCGCTATGTAAATTTTTATGAAGTAATAACTGAATCAGCAGAATTTCCTAAACGGGTAATGCATCATGATGCAAAGATCGCCAATATACTTTTCAGCAAAACAACAGGCAATGTGATCTGCCCCATAGATTTTGATACCACGATGCCCGGTTATTTCTTTTCTGACCTGGGTGATATGATACGAAGTATGGCTTGCTCCCACGATGAAACCAGTACAGACTTTGAAAACATAACTATCAGAAAAGAATTCTATGATGCAATTGTTGACGGATATTTATCGGTAATGGATAAATACCTTACAGCATCAGAGAAAAAGAATATTCATTACGCAGGGATCATCATTATCTATATGCAGGCTTTGCGTTTTATGACTGATTACCTGAATGGGGATATTTATTACAAAATAGCTTACCCCGAACAGAATTTTGACAGGGCAAAGAATCAATTGACATTATTAAAAGTCCTGGAACAAGTAATCCGATAAACAAAATTCCTTTATCATTGTATCTTTATCGATCTGTATATGGCCATTCACCAACTATTTTGTTTTAAACACAAGGATGAAGATGTTTACTTGTTTACAATAAGTAATGCAAAAGGAACATCTGTCTCTATTACCAACTACGGAGCGATCATAACATCTTTCAAAATAAAAATGCCGGATGGCTATTTCAATGATATTGTTTTGGGATTTGAAGATGTGAAAGATTATCTCTCTGAAAATTATCTTACTCATTATGCTTATCTCGGCGCTGCCTGTGGACGATATGCGAACCGGATTAAGAACGGAAAATTTAGTTTAGATGGAAAAGAGTACCAGTTAAGTCAGAATATGGGCAACGACCAATTACACGGCGGACATGAAGGTTTTGATAAAAAAGTATGGAAGCTAAAATCTTCAACCGATAATTCAATTGAACTAAGCTATCTGTGCAAAGATGGCGAAGAAGGTTTTCCCGGTGATCTTGAAACAGTAATTCGTTTTGAGTTGAATGATAATGACGAACTGGTTTATGAGTTTTATGCAACAACTGATAAACCTACTCCTGTTAACCTTACTCATCACAGTTATTTTAATTTAAATAACGGAACAGGAACAATTGAAGAACATGAGGTAAAGATCAATAGCTCAAATATTCTTGCGCAAGACGAAGGATTAGTATGCAACGGCGATTTGATTCCAGTTGAAAACACAATTTATGATTTCAGGAGTTTTAAAGCCATTAATAAAGACTGGAATAAGGCGAATGGATATGACCAATGCTTTATAATTGATAATAAAACTGAAGACTTAAGTTTAGTTGCAGAAGCAAGATCGTTACAATCTGGATTGACATTGCAGATTTTCTCCACAGAACCGGCTGTACAATTTTATACGGGAGCCGGACTAAACAGCTTAAAAGGAAAGAAAGGAATTGAATACAAACCTTTTTCAGGTTTTTGTCTGGAGGCTCATAAACATCCTAATGCAATAAATATCCCGGATTTTCCAAATACTGTTTTAAGACCAGGAAAAAAATATTACCAAAGGAATGTGTATAAGATCATTCAGGCTGTACCGAAATAATTGATCTCATCTGCAAAATCAAGAAAAGGAAATTTCGACTGTAGCTCTTTTGCCTTTTCAAGATGTGCTTTCAAAAATGTTTTATGTGCATTTGTTCCCGGCTGAAATGGCTTGTGTTTTCTTGAAATCACAATCTGTCTTATTTCTTCCATCAATGATTGAGAACCGCTGTCAATAAAATTCTCTTTGAACTTTTCCATAACAAATTCTGTAGCGGGATAATTGGGATGTACCATATCCACATCATAAAATCGATAGTCCCGTAGTACGTCAATCACAAGTTCATAAGCGGGGAAATAATAAAGTCCTTCAAATTTATTTACCATATGATGGACTGCTTCGATCAATCTTGCCTTGCTTCGGTTATTCTCCATCACTCCATCACGAACATGTCGTACCGGGCTGATAGTAAAAATGATTTTTAGTTTTGGATTGAATAATTTTAACTGGTGATATACATTATCCAGCATCGAAACTGTTTCATCTATTCCTTGCAGGTGTTTATTGAACCATTGGCCAGGTGCCCTGTGACAATTAGCAACGCCATTGCCTGTTTGCAAACTGCTTCGGTCAGCAGCTTCGGTCAATCGATAAGAAAAAGAAGATCCAAGAGTAATTATCAACCAATCTGCTTGTTTTAAAAACTCATGTGCGGTCTGTTGTGATTCATTAATTCCCTTCAGGCATCCTTCCTTGTCAATATGCGAAAAACGAGAATGATGGGTCCAGCTATTCCAAACTTCATTCAGTTGAAAGAGATCGTCTTCTTTGTATTTGGTGTTACTGATATAAGACTGAAGACTTTTACAAACACTGTTCGGATCAAATAAAATTCCATTAGGGTTTTGAAGTACCGGAAATTTTAAATCACCTAAAGCACTCCCGATATGTTCCGTAAAACATGAACCCATCAGCAGGATTTTATCTTTATAGCTGATTTGCTCAGCAGGCTTTTTAATATCGATCTTTAGCATGTAATCCATAACAATCAAATAAAAATTTCTTCTGCGATGCGCAGGCTTTCTCTCAGCGCATCTTCATTTAATCCTTCAATCAGCTTCTTTTCTTTAAAATATTCAATCATTAACTCGCTGTTCATATTGCCTACCAGTTCATCATTTGCCATCGGACAACCACCGATTCCTTTTAAAGCTCCATCAAAACGTTTGCACCCGGCTTTAACTGCTGCTTCCAGTTTTTCTTTCCAGTTTGCCGGAGTTGAATGCAGGTGAACACCTATTTCTGTTCCGGGCAACGCTTCAACAAGATAACTTGTCATATCATAAACCTGTTCAGGGGTGGCTAGGCCAACTGTATCGGCCAATGAAATAACCCCGATTTCAAGCTCAATTAATTTTTCAATCCAGTTAAAAACAATTTCCTCATCATATAAATCACCATAGGGATTTCCAAAACCCATTGAAATATAAACTACCAATCTTTTACCTGTCTTGATACAAAGGTTTTGTATTTCCTCTACCCTTTCTAAAGATTGAGCAATAGATGAATTGGTATTTCGCTGCTGAAATGTTTCTGAAACGGAAAACGGAAACCCGAGATAATTAATTTGATCAAACACACTTGCTTCTTCTGCTCCACGATAATTTGCAACAATCGCAAGCAGCTTTGTACTCCCAACTCCTAACTCCAGACTCCTCACAACCTCACTGGTATCTGCCATCTGCGGAATAGCTTTGGGGGAAACAAAACTTCCGAAATCAATTGTATCAAATCCAACTTTCAGTAATGAATTGATGTACTGAATCTTTTTTTCAGTTGGAATAAAATGTTTCCAACCCTGCATAGCATCACGGGGACATTCAATAAGTTTTAGATTTGAATTCATAGTTTCATCCTTTGCTTCATCGCTTCATACAATATGATCCCTGTAGCAACCGAAACATTCAATGACTCAAAATCACCCGCCATCGGGATCTTTATGCTCTCATCACATATCTTCATCAGTGCCGGATAAATTCCTTTATCCTCACTACCCATAATTATTGCACAAGGTTCTTTAAGATCGGTTTCAGCAATTGTCTTTGATGCTGTCATTTCACTTGCATACACTTTTATGCCGTTCATGTGCAAGTCATCTACAGTCTTCATTAAACTATTTACCCGACAGATCGCCATTTTCTCGAGAGCCCCGGCAGAAGTAGATATTGCATCCTCATTCAATGCCCCTACTCCTTTATCAGGAATGATGATTGCATCTACTCCGCAGCAATAAGCCGTACGGGCTATGCCGCCGATATTTCTTATATCAGTTATGCCATCAAGTATCAAAAGCAAAGGAACTTTTCCATTTTCTACCACATGCGAGATAACATCCTGCAGATCGTGATACTGCACTTTTGCAATTATAGCCAGGCAGCCCTCATGATCAGTTACGTTAAAACCATTCAGCTTTTCAACTGGCACTTTATTTACAGGAACATTATGCTGCAATGCAAGCGAAAGAATTTCTTCAGCCACCATTCCTCTTACATCCTTGGTAATATAAATCCTGTCTAACTGTGTTCCTGCTTGAAAAGCATCCAGTACAGCCTGCTTTCCAATAACCATTGAATTCTTTTTCGGCCGGTGTTGTTGTCTGAAATTTTTCACGTTTCAAATGTATGCTAAGAGTTTAAAAGAGAAAAAGAGAATAAAAAACCCTGAAAGAGTTTTCCTCTTTCAGGGTCTTCCGTATACCCCTTTAGGGGATAGGGGCGTTTAAAGTCCAAATGCTTTCTTCACATCAGCAACCATGTCCAGTTTTTCCCAGGTAAATAATTCCACCTGTACTTTCTTTTCATTGTCTTTGCCTTTGTTGAAGATTTTTGTAACTGTTTTTGGTTCACGGCCCATATGACCATAAGCTGCAGTTTCAGAATAGATAGGGTTACGCAATTTTAAACGCTGCTCAATTGCATACGGACGCATATCAAATATCTTCTCAACTTTTTTTGCGATGTCGCCATCACTCATTTTCACTCTGGCTGTTCCGTTTGTATCAATGAATAATCCGCAAGGTTTTGCAACACCGATAGCATAAGAAACCTGTACCAGTACTTCATCACATACACCGGCAGCTACAAGATTTTTTGCGATATGACGTGTTGCATAAGCTGCACTACGGTCAACCTTGCTTGGATCTTTTCCGCTGAATGCGCCACCACCATGTGCACCTTTACCACCATAAGTGTCAACAATGATCTTACGACCTGTAAGACCTGTATCACCATGTGGTCCGCCGATCACAAATTTTCCTGTAGGATTAATATGATAAGTGATCTTATCATTGAATAATTTCTGAATTGTAGATTTGCACTGTTTCATCACTCTTGGAATAACGACATTGATGATATCCTCACGGATCTTAGCCAGCATTTTCTTATCACTGTCAAAGTCATCATGCTGTGTAGAAACAACAATTGTATCGATACGGATAGGAACGTTGTTATCATCGTACTCGATCGTTACCTGGCTTTTTGCATCAGGACGGAGATAAGTAAGTTCTTTTCCTGCACGGCGTGTTCTGGAAAGCTCCTGTAAAATTTTATGCGCAAGATCTAATGCCAGCGGCATGTAGTTATCTGTTTCCCTGGTTGCATAACCAAACATCATACCCTGGTCACCGGCGCCCTGTGCATTTGCTTTTGCATCAAAACTTAAATTCTTCACTCCCCTATCAACACCGCGGTTGATATCTGCACTTTGTTCATGAATAGCAGAGAAAATACCGCAACTATTTGCCTCAAACATGTATTCAGATTTGGTATAACCGATACCACGAATTACTTCACGGGCAATATCCTGTACATCGAGATAGCTTTTTGATTTTACTTCTCCTGCTAGTACTACCTGGCCTGTTGTAACGAGTGTTTCGCAAGCCACTTTACTTTGCGGGTCATAAGCAAGAAAATTATCAATTAAGGCATCGCTGATCTGGTCAGCTACTTTATCCGGATGTCCTTCGGATACGCTTTCGGAAGTGAATAAATAAGGCATGTTTGTTTAAGATTTATTTTTCAGGCCGCAAAGATAAGGATGCTATAAATAGAAAAAGCCCCGTAAAGCGGGACTTTTTACACATATTCTAATTAATAACTATCAGATCTTGGAGTAAACGATTCGCAGACGCATCCTTTTATTAGGATCGCTATAGCTACCACCTGCTACTCTTACTCTGCCACGGGCAACAGCAGAATTTAAACCCATACCAAAATAATAACCTACAACATTTTGGTTGGGTTTATAAATATCATAAACAACATAAGGGGAGAACAACCGCATCTCATGCAAGGGCTCATTGCCAGTAAAATAATTCTGTATATACCTGGAAATATTAAACTTCCACGTTGTGACCCTGTGACCTAGTCCATCATCGGTAATCCTGCCAACGCAACCAAAGCTTATTAAATTGGGAGTATTTGTTTGGTCAATTGTAAAATCATAAGGCATATACCGGTAGTTCTTTAATGCTGTATCCAGCACATCCAATAACAGGTATTCCGGTTTAAAGAATATTTCATCCGAAGGATCATACACCTGTTCAATGATCAACTCAGCCCGGTGAACAACCCGGTTAGGAACACCTGCAAGTCCGGGTATCTTAACTCTTGCGAATGTACCTGGTGTGTTTTGCAGGAATACGAGATCATCCTGGATAGTAGTGCCACCAGCAAAAGAAAACCCTGCCGGGGAACCAGAATAATTGCGTTTAATATAATTTGCGTTCCCGCAAGTGATCGGGTTAAATGGAAAATACTTTACAGTTGTATCCTGGCGTGGCACATTTTTATACCTGTAATACAAAGCAAGTTTCGTGTTAGTGCTTGCAAGTGCAAAGCCCATTATAGCATTACCACCTCCTTCGGAAAGAATAGCAAAACCTTTGAACTTACTTTTGAATGCTGAATCATTTGCATAGGCCCCAGTCGCAGATGAATCGTATTGCAATAAACGGGTTCCGAATGCAGGATCAAGTTTTATCCGGAGCTGATTCCGTGTAGTATCCTTAAAAGCTTTTATCGAATCATTTAAAATATTTGGTGCAAAGATTTTGCTGCCAAGCAATGTTCCCCCGGTTTTAAAGAAAGCCGGAACCCTGACCAAATAGTTAGAATCGGCATCCATTAGATTTGAAGGAGTATTAGCCAACTCATAAACATTTACTGTCTGCACAGCATTTGTATCGCCAAATGTTTCCTTGTAATCAAGCACCAGTACTACTGAATCGATAAACAAACTGTCGCTATGATTTTCAAAAAAGTATTTATAACTCGGCGGTTTCAGCTCCAAGAAAAGCTGAGCTTCTGTCTGGCCGAACAAAGGATCATTGGTAATTTTTCCAACATAATGAATGCCTGATTTAGACATGCGGGTAGAATCATTAATAAGATGATTCGCATTACCGATCGTAAAAGAATCATTATATGTATCAACGGTAATGATCGTATCAAATGTATTTACATAATCTACTGCCGGCACCAGGTCGCCACCGAGCTCTATAGAATCATGAATATTCTTACAGGATGAAACAAGTAAGGCAGAAATAATAAATAATGAAAGAAAAAAAGCAGTGATTCTATTAGTCACAAATAAGTTTTATCGGGGGTTAGAAATTTTATTTTGCAAGGTCGCTATACAGTTGCAAATAGTCTGTTAAATCAGACTCCTGGTTATACAACAAAGTTTTCTTTCCTCTCACCTTGGTGAATTCATCAACCAGTTTCTTTTCTATTTTATCGCTGCCAAAACTGATGGCATCAGCATAGCTGGCACCACCGCGGAACATAGCTGTATTATTCGCTTCTTTAAAAGGAGCAAGATCAGCTTCTTTAATAGAAGGATGTATCAATGCCTTCTTAATAAAATCACTTCCGAGTTTTTCTTTGAATGTATTTTGCCCGATCGTGAAAAGGATCTTACTGTGCCCGAATACGGGTTCTTTTTTGTAAACCGTTTTTACATAACAGGGAATCAATCCTGTCATCCAGCCACTGCAATGAATGATATCTGGCGGCCATCCGAATTTTTTTACTGTTTCCAATGCGCCTTTGCAGAAAAATACGGTACGGAGGCCATTGTCATCAAACCATTTTTCATTTTCATCATGAAAAACAAATTTTCTTCTGAATAGTTCTTCATTATCGAGAAAATAAACCTGCAGTCTTGCATTCGGCAAAGAAGCCACTTTGATCTGCAGCGGCATATCTTCATTATCCACCGAAACATTGATTCCGGAAAGTCTTACCACCTCATGTAATCTGTGCCTGCGTTCATTGATAGTACCAAACCGTGGCATGATGCAACGGATCTCATACCCGGAATCATTAGATTTGATGGCTAGTTTATTCACTATTTCCGAAAACTCTGTCAGCTCCAGGTAGGGCGACATTTCGTTAGCTATAAATAAAATTCTTTTCTTTGCTGACATGTAAGACTGGTTTAATCAGGGCAGTTTTTTAAAGGTGGCAAAGGTAGCCATTTTATACTTAATAGCCTCTGACTCATTAGAATTGTTCAAATTATCCCTTATCAAATGATTTTATTTAAGAATTCGAATCAATTAGCCCAATATCTTGAAGGCCAAAGATCAAAGGGATTTAAAACAGGATTTTGTCCTACAATGGGAGCCCTGCATGCGGGGCATATATCATTGATCAAATCTTCAAAGAAAGAGAATGACACAACCATCTCCAGCATTTTTGTGAACCCTGCACAATTCAACGATCCGAAAGATTTTGAAAAATACCCCATCACCATCGAAAAGGATATTGATATGCTGGAAGAAGCCGGATGCGATATTTTATTTATTCCATCCGTAGACGAAATTTATCCGAAGGGTTTTAAAGTAAATAAACATTATGAACTTGGTTTTTTGGAAACGATACTCGAAGGTGAGTATCGGCCCGGGCATTACCAGGGTGTTTGTGCAGTAATGGAAATACTATTGAAGATCGTATTACCGCATAATCTTTATCTCGGGCAAAAAGATTTCCAGCAATGTATGGTAATCTCTAAACTGGTTGAGTTGATCGGGCTTGACAAAATGATTCATATAAATATTTGCCCGACCATGCGGGAAGCCGATGGACTCGCTATGAGCAGCCGTAATATGCGATTGAATGCTGAGGAAAGAAAAACAGCCCTCACTATTTATAATTCCCTTTTATTTATTAAAAATAATTTTCACCAGGGAAATACCGAACAAATAAAAAACAAAGCTGTTTCGTTACTAAAAGAAAAAGGATTCAAAATAGATTATGTTGCGATTGCCCACGCAGAAAATCTAAATCCAATCAGTGATTGGGACGGAAATGAAAAAGCTGTAGCGTTGGTTGCTGCTTACCTAAATGAAGTAAGACTTATAGACAACATGTTACTGAATTAAATTTTATTTGGATAATCTTTAATAGATTGCAATTCTTTCAGGCTGGCACCTTGTATTTCATATATGAAAATTAATTTCAAATCATTAGCAAAATACCTTTTCTTCTTTGGGCTGGGAATATTCTTTGTCTGGCTTTCTGTAAAAGATATTGACGGGGAAAGTTGGAAGAAAATAAAGCAGGCAGTTACCCATGGCCGTAAATGGGTGATCATACCAGTAATTATTATGCTGTTCCTTGCGCATTATGTCCGGGCATTACGATGGAAGCTACTGATGGAGCCCCTCGGATATAAGCCAACAACTTTTAATGCTTTTGCCGGAGTAATGATTGGTTATCTTGTTAATGGTGGTGTGCCCCGCCTGGGAGAAGTATTTAAGTGTACACTACTGGCCCGCTATGAAAAATTCAAAGTTGATAAGCTTATTGGCACCATTCTCGTTGAAAGAGCCGTCGATGTTATTTGTTTATTGATAATTTTTCTAATAGCAATTCTTCTGCAAGGTGAGATCTTCGGCGACTTTATGATGGAAAGATTAAGAATATTTTTCCATAATAAAGCGGGACAGCTTTCCTACACCAAGCTCATTATTGCAGGTTCGGTCTTTATTTTCCTGTTGCTTGTTTTTTATTTCATATTAAAAAGATTCGGCCATATTGATATAGTAGCAAAGATCAAAGTAGTGATCAAAAATATTATACATGGATTGTCAAGCATACGATATCTGCAACACAAAGGACTCTTTATTGTACATACTATTCTCTTGTGGGGCTTTTATTTTCTTTCTACCTATGCCGGATTATATGCATTAAAAGAAACACAACATCTTGGATTGGCCGGGGCGGTTACGGTGCTTGCGGTAGGTAGTGTAGGAATGATCATTACCCCGGGAGGTATTGGCGCCTACCAGCTTTTGATTGCAAAACTTATGGTACTCTATGGGCTTGATGAAAAAACAACCGGCACAGCATCAGGCTGGCTTTTATGGTCAGCGCAAACATTCATCATACTTGTAGGAGGAGTAGCTTGCTTTGCATTAATTTCACGCTACAATAAAAAAAGAACAGACATTGAAAAACCTCCCGGAAATTGATACTAAAATTTTCACCCTGCCCGATCTACTAAGCAGGATCAACCAATGGAGGCAGTTGGGAAAAACAATTGCATTCACCAACGGTTGCTTTGACATTTTACATGAAGGGCATATTTATTCCCTCAGCCAGGCAGCAAGTGAAGCTGATTATTTAATTGTAGGTGTAAATGCAGATGCCTCTGTAAAAAAATTGAAAGGCAAATCGAGACCTATTAATAATGAACATAGCCGTTCCAGGTTATTAGCTTCATTGATGCTGGTTGATGCAGTTATTATTTTTAAAGAGGATACACCGCTTGACTTGATCAAATCCCTCCTCCCCGATGTACTTGTAAAAGGAGGTGATTATAAAGTAGATGAAATTGCCGGCGCCAAAGAAGTGATTGAAAATGGCGGCAGAGTTGTTATTAATCCTATTCTCCAGGGTTTTTCCACTACTTCCATCATTGATAAAATGAAAGAAGATTAGTTTCAAAAATTAATACTCTCCTTTCCTACCCTTTTTTATCTTTATATATTAACCACCCTGAAGTTATATGCAACCTGAAAAAAAGAAACTTAACCCAAGAGATATAAGCTGGCTTTCATTTAATGAAAGAGTATTGCAGGAAGCAGCTGATCACACTGTACCATTGAGAGAAAGGGTTCGTTTCCTAGGCATTTTCTCTAATAACATGGATGAATTCTTCCGTGTACGTGTCGCTACATTAAAAAGAATGGTTGAACTTGGCAATAAAGCCAATATGCATCTTGAATCGGATGCTGATGGAATACTCGACCAGATCCAGTTGACTGTATTAAACCAGCAAAGTGAATTTAATCGCATCTGGGCAGGCGTAACTGAAGAACTCCAAAAACAAAAAATTCATCTTACAACAGAAAATGAATTGAATGAGGAACAGAAAGAATTTGTAAGAAACTATTATGATGAAGAAATAAGTCCGAATGTTATTCCTTTAATGATCGAAAGCATTCCTAATTTCCCCAACCTGAATGACCGTTCAATTTACCTGGGCGTAGTAATGTGGAAACGGGAATCACCGCTAAAAAAGAAATATGCCATCATTGAAGTGCCGAGAGTAATTGATCGTTTTATTAAACTGCCATCATCAAAAGCAGATGAGCATAATATTATGTTGCTGGAAGATGCGATCCGGTTTAATCTTCCTGAGATATTTTCATATTTCGGCTACGATCAATACAATGCCGCAATATTTAAAGTAACCCGTGACGCCGAGATCGATATCGATAATGATATCTCAACGAGCATCATTCAGAAAATAGAAAAAGGATTAAAGAACCGGAAAAAAGGAAAAACAGTTCGTTTTGTTTATGACCGTGAAATGGACCCGGGCCTGCTTGAATTCCTGATCCGCCGTTTGAACCTTTCTAAAAAAGATAACCTGATACCCGGCGGACGTATACATAACTTCAGAAACTTCATGGATTTTCCCGAAGACGTTTTTAAAAATAAAAGCAGAAGACGTAAAGCATTTGATCATCCGCTGCTCACAGAAAGAAGAGTATCGGATGTGATCATGGAAAAAGATATACTTATCCATGTTCCCTATCATTCTTTTAACCCGATCATTGATCTGCTGCGTGAAGCAGCAATCGATCCCGATGTGACTTCAATAAAAATTACCTGTTATCGTTTAGCCTCACAATCAAAGATCATCAATGCATTGATAAATGCGGTAAGAAATGGTAAAAATGTTACGGTAATGCTTGAGCTTACTGCACGATTTGATGAAGAAGCCAACCTGGAATGGAAAGAAAGACTGGAAGATGAGGGGGTGAAAGTGCTGATTGGTATCCAGAACATGAAAGTGCATAGCAAGATCTGTGTGATAAGAAAACGAACAGCCGAACAAAATATTCTTTACGGTTTTGTAGGCACAGGAAACCTAAATGAAAAAACAGCGAGAGTATATGCTGATCATTTTTTGCTTACCTCTAATCAAAAAATAATGGCAGATGTAAATCGTGTGTTTGGATTTATTGATGACCCCCGAAATACACAATTGTTAAAAGATTGTACCACTATTATACCAAGCCCATGGTATGTTCGTAAAGAATTGCTTCGTCTTATTGATAATGAAATCAAATTTGCCCATAAGAAAAAAAATCATGCCGGCATAATCTTAAAAATGAATTCACTAAGCGATGAAGAACTGATCAATAAATTGTATGAAGCAGCTAAAGCGGGTGTAGAGATCAAACTTATTATTCGTGGTGTCTGTTCTATGCTTACGCAAAATGCAAAATTTGAGAACAGGGTAACGGCTATAAGTATCGTTGATGAATATCTTGAACATGCAAGAATTTGGGTGTTTAATAATAAGCATAATCCAAAAGTATTTATATCATCTGCTGATTTTATGACCCGCAATCTTGATCACCGGGTGGAAGTAACATGCCCCATCTATCATGAAGAATTGAAAAAAGAATTGATTGACATTCTCAATATCCAGTTGCACGATAATGTAAAGGCGAGATGGTTCACCAATGATCTGTCAAATGACTATGTGCAAAACGGTAAGAAGAAAATCCGTTCGCAGGTGGAAACCTATCAATATCTTTACCAAAAATTAAAACCTATTGAGACTGGCAGCAATTGATATCGGAAGTAACGCAGCAAGGCTTTTAATAACCGATGTACTACCCGGCCCGCAAAATATTCCTGATTTTATTAAAGTAGCACTCATCCGTGTTCCCCTTCGTTTGGGTTTTGATGTTTTTGATAAAGCTGAGATATCTCCCGGTAAAGTTGAAAAAATCATCAAGACAATTAAAGCTTACAAATTATTACTCGATGTCTATGAAGTAAAACATCTGAAAGCATGTGCTACTTCAGCTATGCGTGATGCTATAAATTCAAAAGACATCATTAAAAAAGTAAAAGCAGAGACCGGGATAGAGATACAGATCATCAGCGGCGATATGGAAGCTTCGTTGATCTATGAAAATCACGTAGCAGAAAATATGACCCGTGAAGAATCCTATTTGTATACTGATGTGGGTGGTGGTAGTACTGAGCTTACATTTTTCAGTGATGGTAAACTGGTATTTAAAAAATCATTTAATATCGGTACGATCCGTTTGTTGAAGAACCAGGTAACTGAAGGGCATTGGGATGAAATGAAAGAGTATATTAAATCCCAGATAAAAGGTCATCATCATGTAACGGCTATTGGCTCCGGCGGAAATATTAATAAAATATTTTCTATTTCAAAAAGAAAAGAAGGCAAGCCACTACAATTGGATCTATTAAGAGATTATTTTAAAGAGTTTAGCAATATGAGCCTTGCACAACGTATCAGCCTTTACAAATTGCGTGAAGACCGTGCGGATGTGATCGTACCTGCATTACTGATTTATATCAATGTAATGCGCTGGGCTGATGCGCAGGATATTTTTGTTCCTAAAATTGGTTTGGCCGATGGATTAGTTCACACTTTGTATGAAGAGGTACGATTAAAGGAAATAGAGATTTAAGTATTGAAATTCAAAATGATTTTATGTCAGTCAACAAAGAAGTAAAACGTGTTACTACCAATACGCTGCAAAAGATGAAAGCGGCCGGAGAAAAGATCTCGATGCTCACGGCATATGATTTTTCTTTTGCCAAAATAATAGATGCTGCTGGTATTGACATTATTCTTGTTGGCGATTCTGCCTCCAACGTTATGGCAGGCCACGAAACAACGCTTCCAATAACATTGGAACATATGATCTACCACGCCTCTTCTGTTATTCGCGGAATAAACCGTTGCCTGGTTGTGGTTGATATGCCCTTTGGTTCTTATCAGTCCAATCCCGATATCGCATTGGCATCTGCTATCCGCATTATGAAAGAGACGGGTGGACATTCGGTTAAAATGGAAGGCGGAGAAGAAATAGTTGATTCAATAAAAAGAGTAGGTGCTGCCGGTATACCGGTAATGGGGCATTTGGGATTGACGCCACAGTCAATTTATAAATTTGGCACCTATGCTGTAAGAGCAAAGGATGAAGATGAAGCCGAAAAACTTAAACGAGATGCAAAAATTTTAGAAGAAGCTGGTTGCTTTGGAATTGTATTGGAAAAAATTCCTGCGCAATTAGCAAAAGAAGTTTCAGAAAGTTTATCGATTCCTACAATTGGTATCGGCGCCGGAATGCATTGTGATGGACAGGTATTGGTGATGCATGATATGCTTGGCATCAACACAGAATTTAAACCACGTTTTTTAAGACAATATTTAAATATTGCTGATCAAGCTTCCGAAGCAGTAAAGAAATATATCAGTGATGTTAAATCAAAATCTTTTCCCAGCGAATTAGAACAATATTGATACCTCACAACATCTCAGTAAAATTGCCATCTGTATGATTTCAGGTAAATTTGCATCCATAAAAAAATTTCAATGGAATTTTTAAAAGCTCTCGGTGTAAAAGAAATGAATGCTGGCGTCAGCACAGGTACTGTTTGGTTAAAATCAGAAGGAGAAATCATAAGTTCCTCTTCACCTGTTGATGGAAAAACGATTGGCAAAGTTGCAGCTGCTGATAAAACTGCCTACGAAGCAGTAATTAAAAAAGCCGAAGAAGCATTTAAAGAATGGAGACAATGGCCTGCACCTAAACGTGGTGAAATAGTAAGACAGGTTGGTGAAGCATTAAGAACACATAAAGAATCATTAGGCAAACTTGTTTCCTATGAAATGGGAAAAAGTTTACAGGAAGGATATGGTGAAGTACAGGAAATGATCGATATCTGTGATTTTGCCGTTGGTCTTTCGAGGCAACTACATGGATTGACCATGCACAGTGAACGTCCTGGTCATCGTATGTATGAACAATGGCATCCGCTGGGTATTGTTGGAATAATTTCTGCGTTTAATTTTCCTGTGGCAGTATGGAGTTGGAACAGTATGCTTGCATGGATATGTGGCGATGTGTGTATCTGGAAACCTTCTGAAAAAGCACCGCTCTGTGGGGTTGCCTGTCAAAATATAATCGCTGATGTATTTACAAAAAATAATGTACCGGAAGGTGTGAGTGGTTTAATTATTGGCGGTCGTGAAGTGGGTGAATGGATGAGTAATGACTCAAGAGTTCCATTAGTTTCAGCCACTGGTTCTACAAGAATGGGTAAAGCTGTTGGTGCTGCTGTAGGTGCAAGATTAGGAAGAGCCTTATTAGAATTAGGTGGCAACAATGCAATCATCATTTCCAAAGATGCAGATATTGATATGGCCATACGTGGTGCTTTGTTTGGGGCTGTTGGTACTGCCGGTCAGCGTTGCACAAGTACAAGAAGGCTGATCATTCATGAAGATACCTATGATATAATTAAAGAAAAACTCGTTACTGCTTACAAACAGCTTTCAATCGGCAATCCGTTGGATGAAAAAAATCATGTGGGCCCCTTGATTGATACAGATGCAGTAAAAATGTATTCGGACTCAATTGAAAAATGTAAAGCAGAAGGTGGAAAATTTATTGTTGAAGGTGGAGTTCTTTCAGGCGTTGGTTATGAAAGTGGTTGCTATGTAAAACCCTGTATTGCTGAAGCAAAGCCTGGTTTCAAAATTGTGCAACATGAAACCTTCGCCCCTATTTTGTATTTACTCAAATTCAAAACTATTGATGAAGCAATCACCATTCAAAACGGAGTACCGCAGGGTTTATCCTCTTCCATTATGACGCTAAACTTGCGGGAGGCTGAAAAATTCTTATCAGTTGCCGGTAGTGATTGTGGTATAGCCAATGTAAACATTGGAACCAGTGGTGCTGAAATTGGCGGTGCTTTTGGCGGAGAAAAAGAAACGGGTGGCGGCCGTGAAAGCGGCAGCGATGCCTGGAAAAACTATATGCGGAGGCAAACAAATACCATCAATTATTCAGACAAATTACCCCTTGCACAGGGAATAAAATTCGATGTTTAGCGTTATTAGGTATGCAATACCTGAGACAGGGCATATTTGCTTGCTTATCCGGGAAATAATTGCAATTTTTGCATCCTGTAATCAATATTCTGAAAAATCAATTCAAACCCATGAGAATACTTTTTCTCTTAACTGCTTTAGTCTTCACTTCATTTTTTTCAAATGCCCAGTTGAGAATCGGAATTGCCGGTGGCCCTCATTTGTCTGGTGTTATTGAAACTAATAATCTGCCAGGATGGGATTCAATACAAAATAATTATGAACGCAGAACAACAGGTCATTTTGGATTTGTTGCTGATCTACCTTTAAGCTCAACATCAAAACTTTTCTTTCAGCCTGGTGTATTATTTACTGCAAAAGGCAGAAGCTATCTTGGTTCCTATGATAGTCTTGTTAAACTAAGAAGTAATCCTGATTCATTTGGGACTAAACAATACATAGAAAAAGGAAAACAATACATCAATTACATCGAAGCCCCACTAAACCTGGTTTTAAAATTCAACCTTGGCAAAAAAGCAAAATTCATAATTGGTGGCGGCCCCTATCTAGGATTGTTTTTAAGCGGAATGGAACAAACTGAAAAAAGAATTGTAGATGTAAGCAATAGCTTTTCACAAAATGAAAATAAAAATCTTCAAACTGGCGAGGGTGCCGGTAAATATGCAGTATCGGATTTTGGTGTAAATGGCCTGGCAGGATTTGAATCCGGTAGAGTTTTCCTTACAGCTAATTACAGCCGTGGTCTAACGAATTTTTATCAGCCAGCGAACTACACAGGAGATCTGAAACATGAAGTGATGGGATTAACGATTGGTGTATACCTGGGTAAACCTGTAATGCTTGAACAGAAAGACAAGGATAAAGATGGAGTTACAGATGATAAAGATGAATGCCCGGATCTTGCAGGTATAGCTTTGTTAAATGGTTGCCCGGATAAAGACGCAGATGGTATTGCTGATAAAAATGATAAATGCCCGGATATAGCCGGAACTGTTGCAAATAATGGTTGCCCAGTTGTAGTTGTTACTTCTGTTGACACAGATAAAGACGGCGTGAATGATAAAGATGATAAATGTCCGGATATAGCAGGTAGCAAAAAATACAATGGTTGTCCTATTCCGGATAGAGATAAAGACGGCATCAATGATGAAGAAGATAAATGTCCCGATGTAGTTGGCTATGGCCGTTATGAAGGTTGCCCAACTCCTGACATTGATAAAGATGGTGTGAACGATGATGAAGATAAATGCCCGACCGTAGCAGGTATAAAAGAAAATAATGGATGTCCCGAGATCAAAAAAGAGATCATTGAGAAAGTTAAATATGCTGCACAGCGAATACAATTCAGTTATGCAAAAGCAGATTTGTTGCCTGCATCTTATACAGTACTTGATAATGTTATAAAAATTCTAAAAGAAAACCCTGAGTTAAAACTTTCAATAGAGGGACATACAAGCAGTGATGGAGTCCTCGCTGTAAATATGAAACTATCTGATGACAGGGCAAATACGGTAAGATCCTATTTCGTTTCGAAAGGTATTAATGCTTCAAGGCTGGCAGCCAAAGGATTTGGTCCTGATCAACCGATCAATAATGGTAAATCTGAAGAAGCAAAAGCTCAGAACCGCCGGGTAGAACTAAAATTGAGCAACTATTAACATACTAATCCCGTCATAATACTTCAACAAATCCCGCTTCTGGCGGGATTATTTTTGTAAAAATGTATGAATGGTAACCATTAATTTTGCGGCTTTATCAAATTTTGTATTTAAACTCAAACAAATGAACCAATATTTAAAACGTACCTGTGCCTGGATGCTGAGTGTGATTGCAGCCACCACTGTTTCCGCTCAAAAAGAAGAAGTGCCAAAAGGCTGGCACCTGATGGACAAAGAAACTTCCGGCTATTATGGAATCAGTATTGACAAAGCTTACGATTTTGTAAAATCAAAAAATCTGAAAAGTAATACGGTGATCGTTGCAGTTATCGATTCAGGTATTGATACTACACATGAAGATCTAAAAGCTGTATTGTGGACCAACCCGAAAGAAATTCCCGACAATGGTATTGATGACGATAAGAACGGGTATGTAGACGATATACATGGCTGGAATTTTATTGGTGGCAAAGATGGACGTAATGTAAAAGAAGATTCTTATGAAGCCGCAAGGGTTTATCATAAATACAAATCAAAATATGATGGTAAAGAAATAGACGAATCAAAATTATCAGCTGATGATTTGTTTGAATACAAAATGTGGAAACGTTCGAAAGAAGAAGTGGCCGGCGGCGGTGCAGATGGCGATGCCGGCGGATTGGATGTAATGATGATGCAGAATGTTTTAAAGAGCATGACCAAAAGCGATAGCATCCTGAAAAAAGCGATGGCCAAAGAAATATACACCGGTAAAGAACTGAAAGAATTTACATCGCAGGAAGCAGATGTAAAAAAAGCAAAAATGGCTGTATTGGGCATCATGGAAGGAAATGATATGCTGGAAAGTACTAACAAAGATTTCCTTGAAGGCTTTACCGAGTTTGTAAATGGAGAAGTTAAAAAAGCTGAAGCAAAAGATACTCCACCAAAAACTTACCGTGATGACCTGGTGAAAGATAATTACAATGATTTCAACGATAAGTTTTATGGCAACAATGATATCATGGCAAACACTCCTTTACATGGCACACACGTTTCTGGAATTATTGGCGGTATAAGAAATAATGGTAAAGGTGGCGATGGCGTTGCAGATAATGTTCGCATTATGACAGTTCGTGCTGTTCCTGATGGTGATGAGCATGATAAAGATATCGCATTGGCTATTCGCTATGCGGTAGACAATGGTGCTCAAGTAATCAATATGAGTTTTGGAAAATCATTTTCACCTGAGAAAAAATGGGTGGATGATGCAGTTCGTTATGCAGAGAGCAAAGGTGTATTGCTGGTACATGCAGCCGGTAATGATGCAAAAGATATAGATGTTGATTATAATTATCCGAATCCCGTTTTTCAAACTGACAGCAAACGTTCAGGCACCTGGATCACTGTTGGCGCAAGCGGCGATCCGAAAGCAGGCGGACTTACAGCCAATTTTTCTAACTATGGAAAAAATGAAGTAGATGTATTTGCTCCTGGCGTTAGAATTTATTCAAGTGTTCCCGGTGGAAATACATACAACAACTTACAGGGAACAAGTATGGCCTCGCCAGTGGTAGCAGGAACTGCAGCATTTATTTTAAGCTACTACCCTAACCTTTCTGCAAAACAAATAAAAGAAGTAATTGAAAAATCTTCTCAGCACCCAGGTGATAAAGTAAAAAAACCAGGTTCAGATGAAACAGTAGATCTTTCTGAGATCTCAAAAACAGGCGGACTGCTGAATGCATACGAAGCAATCAAATTAGCTTCAACTATGAAAGGTGAAAGAACGCAGGGAGATCCGAAACCGGTAAAAACAAAATCAACAGTAAAACCTAAATCAAAAGGATAAATATTCAAAACCCCGACATTGTGATCGGGGTTTATTTTTTGTGCAATTCAAATTATATTCTACTCCAAAAAATCGTTATTTTTATTTTCTAAATAAAAAATCATTATGGCAATATTCAATTCAAGTAATCCTATGTTAAAAGAAAGTACTTACGAGGGTACTATTTTTCAAGGTCTAAGCACCGGCCAGGAAATGACATTAAAAGGAACAGTGAATAAATTCGGTTTTCTTTTTGTACTGATGCTTTGCAGCACCATCTTTTCATGGGGACAATTTTATAAAGGTGTAAACCCGATGCCATTTATGATGATTGGAGTATTTGGCGGCTTAGTACTTGCCGTGGTAATGGGTTTCAAAAAACAATGGGCACCTTATATCGCACCTGCGTATGCCTTACTCGAAGGCTTATTTGTAGGTTCTGTTTCCGCTTATTATGATGCAGCATATAAAACTAGTTATCCCGGTCTTGTAGCACAGGCTGTAGCTCTTACTTTACTTGTAGCTTTCGTTATGTTTCTGCTCTACCGCTATCGTATAATTAAAGTAACCAACAAGTTTAAAACAGTCATGGTTGTTGCGGTTTCCTGTCTTATGTTATTTTATTTAGCCAAATGGATCTATTTCGCTATCACCGGCAGTTCATTTGCTACTTTCACCAATGCATCTACTCCTTTAGGTATTGGTTTTTCTGTTGTAGTAGTTTGCCTGGCGGCATTATTCCTGTTGATCGATTTTGATATGATAGAAAAAGGAATTGAACATAAACTGCCAAAATATATGGAATGGTTCAGCGCAGTCGGTTTACTGATAACTTTGGTATGGCTCTACTTCGAACTATTGAGATTGCTATCAAAACTAACAAGCCGTTGATCAATTTTTCAAAACGATATTCAGTCCCGCTTTTTCAGCGGGACTTTTGTTTGAATATAACTTAAGGATTCTCATTTATCAAAGCAGTATAATCTCAATTTTACATTAGGTTTGCAGCTGAACCAAATACTTTAAGGCAATGAGTTTTTTTAAAGATAAAGTTGTGGTAGTAACGGGAGGCACAGATGGCATAGGCAAGGCTTTGGTTTCAGATCTGCTTGCCAAAGGTGCTAAAGTTGCTACCTGTGGCCGTGACAATGATAAACTATACCGGTTACAAAGCCAGTTTCCATCTTACCCACTGCATACAATGGTTTGCGATGTTGCTGCTGAGCATGATTGCAAACGTTTTATTGAAACCACTATAAAATTTTTCGGCGGAATTGATATTATCATTAATAATGCTGGTATCAGTATGAGGGCTTTAATGAAAGACGCTACTACCGATGTTATCCGAAAAATCATTGATATTAATTTTATGGGCGTTGTGTATTGTACTAAATATGCACTTGATTCGATCATTGAAAGAAAGGGAACAATTGTCGGAGTTTCATCTATTGCAGGCTATCGTGGTTTGCCCGGCCGTAGCGGTTATAGTGCCAGCAAATTTGCCTTGCAGGGCTGGCTGGAAGCTTTGCGTACCGAATTGATGGATGATGGGGTGAATGTAATGTGGGTTTGCCCGGGCTTTACGGCATCTAATATCCGTAATGCTGCGCTAAATAAAGATGCAAAAAGTCATGGTGACACACCGCTTGATGAAGCTAAACTGATGACAGCTGAGGAATGTGCTACACATATTTTAAAAGCAATTGAAAGAAGAAAGCGGACATTAGTACTTACTTTCCAGGGTAAACAAACCGTTTTTCTCAATAAATTTTTCCCAAAGCTGGCGGATAAGCTTACACATAATTTCTTTTTTAAAAACGGTGAGTTAGTAAAATGAAAAAATAAATTGCTTCTAAATTGTAATTTTAAATTTATCATTTTACATTTTCTATTCTACATTTAACTAATGCCTTTATTAACTCTTACATCTGATATCGGTAGCCGGGATTACCTGGTGAGTGCAATCAAGGCAGAGTTATTTAAAATAAACGAAGACTTCCGCATTATCGATATTTCACACCAGGTACCCCCATTCAATTACCCGCAGGCAGCTTATGTTTGCCGCAGTGCAGTAAAACATTTTCCTGATTATTGTTATCATCTCATTTTGGTAAACCTGTTTGAGAAAAAACCAAAGCAATTACTGTTGGCTTTTCATAATAACCAATATTACCTCTGTGCAGATAATGGATTACTTCCAATGATATTAGAAGAAAAACCAGAAATGGTAATGGGAATCCCGTTAGATGATAATGAAGAAAAATCAACCCTCTATCTCGCAAGAGTTTTTGGAGAAACAATAAACAAACTGGTCGGCGGAATTTCCATTCAGCAGATCGGCACTCCAGATGTAAGCTATATTGAAAAGAATCCATTAAAACCATTTCCTATCGATAATGGTATTGAGGGGCAGATCATCTTTATCGACAATTTCGAAAACGTTATTGTAAACATCACCCGCAGCTATTTTGAAGAACAGCGCAATGGCCGGAATTTTAAGATCATTTTTAAGCGGGATGAACAGATCGATAAAATAAGTGAAACTTATGCTGATGTTCATGAAGGCGAAAAACTGGCTTTGTTCAATAGTGCAGGTTATCTCGAGATCGCCATCAATAAAGGAAATGCTGCCGGGCTTTTCGGGCTCAAAGGTTTTTCTGAAAAACAACAGATAAGCGGCATTATTCAAAATCAATTATACTATCAAACTGTACGTGTATTCTTTGAAGACTAAATAAATTTTTCCCGAAGTAAATATGAAAAAAAGACTTACAGTTGATATGGATGGTGTGCTGGCCGATGTGTTTCAACAATTCATCATTAACCACGAACGGGATTTTGGCCAACGAAAAACATTGGAAGAAATAGCAGGATTGAGTGAAGAAGAAGCGTTCCCTAAAACGAGGGAGTATGTTTTTACCAAAGGTTTTTTCCGCAACGCTCCCATCATAAAAGATAGCCAGGAAATACTGGCCCGTTTGAACGAAGTTTATGAACTCTTCATTGTTTCTGCTGCCATGGAATTTCCCAATAGCCTGGGTGAAAAACAGGAATGGTTGAATGAACATTTCAGCTTTATTAAATGGCAACAAATGGTTTTTTGTGGCTCCAAAACAATTATCGCCGCCGATATTATGATCGATGACCATTTCAAAAACCTTGATCACTTCCACGGAGTTACTTATCTTTTTACTCAACCACATAACAAGCTAACAGATCCGGGCCGGCATACAAGGGTAAACTCATGGCAGGAAATTGCCAGCTTGCTTCTTTGATTCAGAACAATCCACCCGGGTCTAACTCTCTAAAAACTATATTAAAACTCAATAGACGGCATAGCCAATCTGCATCTGAAACCCTATTTTTGCCAATCCCAATTTTAACAGGGACAAATCAACCTTTTATGAGCTTTAAAAGAATTAATAACATTACCGGCTGGGCCGTGTTTGCCATTGCCTTCTTAACTTATTTTCTCACCCGTGAAGCAAGAGGCAGTTTGTGGGACTGCGGTGAGTTTGTTGCCTGTGCTTTTAAAGTACAGCTCCCCCACCCACCCGGAGCACCTATGTTTGTGCTGCTCGGTCGTTTCTTTATCATTTTATTTGGAGATGATGGACAAACGGCTGCCAACGCTGTGAACTTCATGAGTGCATTGGCCAGTGCATTCACCATTCTCTTCCTGTTCTGGACCATTACGCATTTTGCCCGTAAGATGTTTGTAAAAGTGGGTGAACAACTGAATGGTGACCAACTTTTTTCAGTAATGGCTGCCGGTATTGTTGGCGCATTAGCTTATACATTCAGCGATTCTTTCTGGTTCAGCGCTGTAGAAGGTGAGGTATACGCCTTATCATCATTCTTCACTGCATTAGTGTTTTGGGCTATGTTGAAATGGGAACATGCAGATGAAAAAGCCGGTGACGATGCACAGGCAAGGGCTTATGCCGACCGCTGGATCGTATTTATATTTTTCATGATGGGCTTATCAATCGGTGTACACTTGTTGAACTTGCTGACCATTCCTGCCATCGTAATGATCTATTATTACCGCCGTTACCAGGTCACTACTAAAGGTGCTTTCATTGCATTTGTAATAGGTTGTCTTATAACAGGTATCGTGCTGGTTGGAGTTATTCAATACTCCATGAAAGCCGCAGGTATTTTTGATGTGTTCTTCGTGAACACTGCAGGCATGCCTTTCTTTTCAGGTTTTGCTTTTTATTTTATTGCAATAGCTGCCCTTATTTACATTGCAATCCAGTTCAAAGAAAAAAATATTAACCAGACTAAATTAATGATCTGGTTTGGTTTGTTTATCGCATTATCATTTTTGCCATTTGCAATCGGTGTTGGAAGTGATGGAGGCCAGGTTGCAAAATTGATCTTATTGATCGGTGCCGGTGTGGTAATTGGTTATTTTATTAAACCATCTGCATTGAAAATTGTAAAACTCAGTTTGTGGTGCTATGCGTTTATGATGGTCGCCTATTTTCTGTATTTCACAGCTATGATCCGTTCTTCGGCCAACCCGGCAATCGACATGAACAATGTTGACAATCCAATTAACCTTGTTTATTATCTCGGCCGTGAGCAATATGGTTCAGCTCCACTATTATATGGACCGCATTATTCTGCCCGCCAGGTACGTGAAGACAAAGACGGCGACGGATATGTAGACCTGGAAGAAAAAGAAATGCAGTTTGTAAAAGGGAAAAATAAATATATCCCGATTGGAAGAAACAGGGAAGCTAAATATGAAAGCAGTGATAAGCAACTCTTTCCCCGGATATGGGATGGCAGTAATGACCAGGACCATGCAGAATTTTATGCCAACTGGTTGGGACTCGAAAAAAATTACAGCCAGGATCAGCCTTATCAACCACCAAGCTATGGTGATAATGTCCGCTGGTTCTTTGAATGGCAGAATGGATTTATGTACTGGCGTTACTTCATGTGGAATTTTGCCGGCAAGCAAAATGATGTACAAGGCATGGGAAATAAACGTGACGGTAACTGGATAAGTGGTATTTCACTTTTAGATAATAGCCGGCTTGGCGATCAAAGTAAACTCCCTGATAGTCTACAGAATAATAAAGCCAACAACAAACTTTTCTTAATTCCATTTATACTCGGTGTGTTGGGATGTGTAGTTCATTTCCTCAGCAACCGCAAAGATTGGGTTGTAAACTTCCTCCTCTTTATTATAACAGGTGTCGGCGTTGTAATTTATTTGAATCAACCCGGTAACCAACCCCGTGAAAGGGATTATGCTTATGTAAGTTCCTACTATGCATTTGCGGTATGGATAGGATTGGCTGTGATCGGATTTTTAAAACTGGTAAAAGAAAAAGATAATAAACAGCTTTTCCAAAACACACTTGCATTTGGTTCGGGGCTTACATTCCTCATTACGCTGATGAGTTGTCCGCCATCTGGTATGGGTGAAGCATTTATTACAGCTATCATTGCCGCAGTAATTTTTGCAGCCGCTGTTTTTGCGATCAGTTATTTACTCAGGGCTGTTTCATCCGGAGGTCAGAATAATAAACTAGTAAATATTGCATCCCTTGCTATTTGTGCTGTTGCTCCATTACTGATGGCACAGCAGGAATGGGATGATCATGACCGCAGTGAAAAAGTTCTTGCGCCGGACCTGGCAAAAGATTATTTAGAAAGCTGTGCACCAAATGCTATCCTGTTTTCATTTGGTGATAATGATACTTATCCTCTCTGGTATGCACAGGAAGTGGAAGGTGTACGTAAGGACATCCGTCTTATCAATAATAGTTTATTAGGTATCGATTGGTATATCAACCAGCTTCGTTATAAGGTTAACAAAGCTGATTCAGTGGATGTGATATGGACACCCGAACAAATAGAAGGTCATAACAGGGAATACATGTTTTATGATCCTAACTCAGTAAAAGTTCCACAGGATGCTTACTTTGATCTGTATGATGCAATGAAGAATTTCCTTGGCCAGGTAAATGTTGATCCCAAAACAGGTCGTGATGTTGGTCGCAAATCATTCCCTGTAAGGAAATTTAAAGTGCCTGTAGATGTTAATTTTGTAAGAAGCAATGGAACAGTAAATGCAAGTGACAGTGTACTGAGCGATATCTTTTTTGAAATAACAGAGAACAAGGCAAGAGGCGGATTAATGAGAAATGACCTGATCATTCTAAACATTATTGCCGCTAACCAGTGGAAAAGACCGATCTATTTTACCTCGCCGATTGGTGAACTTGGTTTCGGCCAATACCTGAGAAAAGATGGACTTGCCTATCGTCTTGTACCTGTACAGAATAAATATCCGCAGCAGAATTGGGTGGCTGAATCTAAAATGCGTGAAGTAAGTAATAAATACCGCGTAGGATTGGGTACACAAATAAGAGATAATAATCTTGATTCGATCGGTAAAACATTACTTGACAAATATGGTTTTGGTAATGCAGGTAAAGCCGGTGTTTATTTTGACGAAGAGAACCGCAGGCATTTATTGAACATTCGTGAGATCTATGCGGAAGCAGCAGGTAATCTTGCTGATGCAGGCAAAAAAGAACAGGCTCAACAACTGATCGATAAAGTTGAGAAGGGAATCAATGAACAAAATCTTCCTTATGGTATGGTTAGTCGCTTTGGAAATCATAACCAATCCGGTTTGCAATACCTTGAAGCATGTTATAAAGCTGGTAAAACAGAAGTAGCAGAGAAGGTAAGAAAGGCATTGCGCAAAGACCTGGAGCAGCAAAAGACCTATTATGATTATATGCGTGACTCAAAACCAGAAGGTATGAGTTTATTAGAAATAGAGAACCTCATCAATAGTGCTTACCTGGAAGTGTTGGAAGCAATAGAACAACGCTATGCACCCAACCTGAAAAAGGATAATACAACAGAAGGTTCTAAAACCATCGATATTAATCCGGGCAGTAAGCCGGACACTTTAAAACCTGATACAATAAAAAAATAAAAATTCAAAACCCCGACACATTTGCCGGGGTTTTTTTTGAGCTTTTTGAACCACATAGAAACATAGGTTTTCACATAGATTTCCTATGTGCTGCCTTTCTATTGTGTCCTATGTGTCTATGTGGTTCAAAATTCATTTGCAGAGTTCTTTGAAGCAGTGATTTTTATCTTCAATACATATTCGATATGCACTAAATTTGCAGTATCGTTTATCTTAATCATTGATCATGTCCAATCTCACAAATGCTGTACTTCAAAATGAAACACTCAATGCCGACCTTAAACAAATAGCAGAAAAAGTATCTCGCAGCGAAAGAATAACAGATGAGGATTGTTTATTGTTATTTGAAAAAGCAAGCCTTGGTTTTGTCGGCAGTCTTGCTAATAGCGTAAGAGAACGATTCCATGGCGATAAAACTTTCTTCAACCGCAATTTTCATATTGAGCCAACCAATGTATGTGTATTCACCTGCAATTTTTGTAGTTATAGCCGCCTCTATGCCCATCGTGATGAAGGTTGGGAACTGAGCCAGCAACAAATGCTGGAGATGGTAAAAAAATATGATGGCCAGCCGGTAACTGAAGTACATATTGTTGGTGGTGTACATCCGAAAATGAATTTGGAATTCTTTGCTGAGTTGCTACGCAAAATAAAAGAACATCGTCCTGAATTACATATAAAAGGTTTTACGGCTGTAGAGCTTGATTATATGTTCCGCAAGGCAAAGATGAGTAATGAGCAAGGCATGCAGTATTTAAAAGATGCCGGGCTTGATTCTATACCCGGTGGTGGCGCAGAGATCTTTGATGCAGCCATACGTGAAAAGATATGTGCAGATAAAGTAAATGCCGATGGATGGCTGGCCATACATGAAGCTGCACATAGGCTCGGCATGCATAGCAATGCAACAATGTTATATGGTCATATTGAAAAACCGGTACACCTTGTTGATCATATGAGAAGATTAAGAGAGTTGCAGGATAGAACAGGAGGCTTCAACACTTTTATTCCGCTTAAGTTCCGCAATAAGGATAATGATATGAGCAATATAGCCGAGTGCAGTGTATCAACGGATATGAAACTCTATGCCATTGCCCGTATCTATATGGATAATTTCCCTCACCTGAAAGCTTACTGGCCGATGCTGGGCCGGCAGAATGCACAACTGAGTTTATCTTTTGGGGTAGATGATATAGACGGCACAATAGATGACACTACAAAAATTTACAGCATGGCCGGTTCTGAAGAACAAACCCCTTCAATGACTACTGAAGAACTGGTAGCATTGATAAAACAGGTAAAACGCCAGCCGGTGGAAAGGGATACGCTTTATAATGTGGTGAAGGATTATGGAGAGATGGAAGTTTCGATGAATTGAACAACACATTAGTTGTATTTGCGAAAGATTTAAAAAATTGTTTTCTATTGAAAGGCCGAAAACTTTCGCATATTTTTGAGTTAGCGGCAACCCGAATTAAAGAGCTTATAACTACAAAAAATCATGGAAGAGATAACAAACTGGGATGTTATTGTTATTAAACAATTGATACCATCAAATAATTTAGGTATTACACAAATTCGAAATTTTACAACTATTAAGAACCTTTATTTCGAAAAAGAGTCCTATGCTAATATTCTCAATTTAATTAAGGCGAATGATTTGAAAGCTGTCAGGGGTATTGAGCAACTACCCAAAAAGGGATTTGGAGAATACTTGCATATTGTTACTTTCACAGATCAAGACCATCAGAATTATGCAATAACGGTGTATGATAGTGATGAACTTTACCAGAATCCAGAAATAATTGATATAATTCTTTTAGCTTAGTTATGTCCTCAGGGGGTCTTGCCCTGAAAAAAATTGCAATTCTAAATATGTTTGTGGCAGACCTCTTAATAGGAAGCAAATCAAACTCTCATTCGCTGGGGTTTCGCAGCTATTTTTTTTTATTTATCGAAGTCTTATCTTGCGAAGAACCCGTTGGGACACAAGATTTAAAAAAAATAATTCAGACATGAGATGTACAATTTTGTTATTGTTAATAATATTAGTTGCATGTAATAATAACGAACACATAAAGACGACAGAAAAGGTTGATACCTTAAAAAATATTCCTGAAACACTTCTGGTAACAAAAGAGGCAGAGCCAGAAACCCTTTTACCCAAAACTTATTCTAATAAACGCTTTAAGGATGTAACCGTGCAAAGAATCGGTCAAGACACATTTTTAGTACGTGGGAAGGGGCAGATCTTCGAAGCAAATTTTAATTGGATCGTTGAAGACGGGCACGAAGAACTAAAGAAAGGTTTTCAGATGACTGATGCTGGAGCACCTGAATGGGGCAAATTTGAATTTACAATTAATGTTCAAAAAAAGCGTAAGAATTCAACATTAACGCTTATTTTATTTGAATCCAGTCCTAAGGATGGAAGTCGTCAATATGAATTGCCAATTACTTTATATTAATTGATAATTAGCCAGTGCCTAAATTATACAGCACTGTGTCCTCACGGAGTCTTGTCCTGTAAAAAATTTCAATTCTAAATATGTTTGGTATGAGATATCTAAACTTAGTAATTATAAGTGTTGGTCTAGCCATAATGACCCTGTTCTTTGTGTTCGCTTCTTGTTCACACAAACGAAACTACTTTGACCATACTATTGTGAAAGAAGTTGATCGCTTAAGGTCTATCGAACCACCGCCACCCGTAATTAATTCTCCAGTATTTGTGTTGGTCCGAATTGACAGCGTGGCTGAAACAAGTTTTGCAAGACTGGCAATCCTCTATGATGTAGTATATAAAAAACAATACAAAACATTTGCTGATTTCCTTTATCAAACGATTAATCAAAAGATCAAAATTATGAATACGACGAATGTTAATGATGCGTTCTTTTTTAACACGTTCAAATTAGACGATTCAATAACAGCCATTGTTCGATCGAAAGGGGTGAATGAAATTATTAATAAATTTCTAATTGGGAATAAAGACGAGTACGAACTAAAACATGACAAATCCATTTCCCATACTCAGATCCAAACGATTGCCTTTCACCTTTTTGCAATTCAACTAATAATGGGGCGTGACGACTATACTGGAGCTATTTCTTTTAGAAAAATAAGTAGCATTCTTCCACATTAATGTGAGCTTACACCGTTCCTCACAGGGTCTTGCCTGAAAAAATTTTCAATTCTGAATATATTTGTGGCAGATCCCGTGATAGGTAGCAAAATCAAACTCGCATACGCTGAGGTTTCGCAGCTATTTTTTTATTTATCGAAGTCTTGTCTTGCGAATACCCATGCGAGACACAAACGAATAAAATCGAGAAACAGAATATTAACATCAACTGTATTAACTTTACTCAACAGCGGTTCGGACTGACGAAACACAGAATATCAGCACAGCAGAAAACCCTGGACGTTACGCACAACATTTAAAAATGGCACTTCACCGTTTCATACTTATTTTATTCTATTCATTTATTTTTATTCGGTCTACTGCCCAAGATGGTAAAAAAATGAGTGTACATGTATCCATTTTACAAGACACTAGCAAGCTTAATATTCTCACCGAGTGCTATGATTCTTCAACTACCGTATTGTTGAAAGTCCAGCTTACAAATTGCACTCATGATACGCTTTCGTTTTCTATGACGAACTGTTCAAGATCATATAGTTTTGTGAGTTCAGAAGTGAGCCAATCATTATGCCTGGAAACGTGTACGAGGAATTTTCCTCATGTATACAAACTAGCCAGCTCAGCCTCAATGGACGTAATTCTTCAATTACACAGGAAGAACAGTACAACTACATCTTTCAAACTTGGTTTTATGCTAATTGAGCATCCTTGGAACTCTAAAAAAGACTTCTATGAAATTCTCAACGATAAGTTGTTAGCGCAAGACTTTATTTGGAGCAATGACCTATATCTCAGGTAGCTGTGCTTAACATGAGCTTGGTATAAGCCTCACCACTTCCTCCCCCTACTCCATTCAACCAATGCTTTCTTAATTGCAACTCCGATTTTTTTCTGGCTATCAGGGTTAAGCAGGAGTTCACGACTTACAGCATTATCACCAATTTCCAGTAATACACGGTAAGGTGCCGTATTTATATTTTCATCAAGGCTATAAAAACTCAGCTTGCCGCTTGCCTTGCAACGGTAATCATTCCGGCCTGTGGTGCTGTCCAATAATACACCGCGGTTTTCCAAGCCACTTACTTCGCTAATGGCTTTTATAATTTGTGCTGCCAGTTCACGGTTATCATTTTCATATTTATCGCCGTAATGGATATAACCCCAAACTGCATTTCGTTTTGTACCACCGTTATTATGCACAGCTATAAATACCTGTGGTTTTAATTTATTTGATTCCTGTAACTCATAAGCATAACCGGAAATTTTCCCATCGATCAGATCAGTCGTGTGTAGTATTTTGGTATTACTGCCGGAGTCAGCATGATGATATTCCGTTTTGCCTAAACTCCATACTTTATATTCTTTCAGGTGTGGCTTCTCATTCATCGCCGCTTCGGCTATAGCATTGCATACAGCTGCTTCACTAAAATCTTTGCCGGTATCGGTTTGATGAGAAGGCTGCCAGACAACAATGGGCTTTTTACGAAAGAATAAATTTATATCTGAAAAAGATTGCAGAACAAAGAAGCAAAATATTGCAACTATAAATTTTAAATCAGGCTTCATCATTTACTTTAATTTTCAGCAATTGTATGAAAGATTTGCAAAAACCACCAGGCTAATTTTTTGTTGGGGGATCATAAACTTCGAGCAAGGGTTCAATGCCAATTCCGGAGACATCAAAATAATAGCCTGTACGTTTACTTATTATAAATTTTGACCCTGATCGAGTTGTTGGGGCCCGGCCCCCTACTGAAGCAGTTATATAGGTCTCCAATCTTCCGGAAGATATGATTGTACGCCAGTTGTTGGATTGGAGAAAATTTACAATACTTGTCTTAACCTCATCTGAATAAAAAGTGAACTGAAGTTTTGCAGAAGGATTCTTCAACATCGCATCCAATAGCTGTTTCAGGTAAGTTCTTGCTTCACTATCCGGATAATATTTCGAATCAGTATTTAACCGCTTCAAAAGCTTCCATTGTGCAACGGGAGGCGGCTCTGTTGATTTTTGCCTGTAAAATATAATTTGTACACCCCGCAACATAGTATGCAACTCAATACTATCCTTAGAATTAAGATAATTATCGCTGATGTCAAGATATTTCAGGTAAACTAAGGTGCTTAAGCCTGAAGGTAATGATCTTAAGCCCTGGCTTTTCAGATTTAGCCTGCACACCAATTTTGCATCCATGCTTAATGCTTCCTTCATCGAAGTATAAATTTTATCACAAGGATTAGGAGGGGTAAATACACCTGGTTCTTCATCTCTTTTAATTCTATAAACCATATATGACCTGTCAAAAGGTGTTTCATTTAATAACGGTGTAGTTTTTATATTTTGAAAAGGCAGGTTATCCGGTACTTCCCAATCAAATGTTGAATTTTTATATAAATCACCACTAAGTTGAGGATTAAGCTTGCGAGCCCTATAAGAGTTCATACTATCCTGGATACTGTTAAGTTTTTGTTGGTTCTGTCTTTCCAGTATATTCAGACCTGCAGGTAAAAAGATTTTGCCCGGATCATTTTCATAATACAATCGCATATTATTGAACCGGTCGCAATTCGCCTCCAATACATTCCGGGCTTCAATAACTGTATTATACGGATTTTGACAAACCGACAAACTGAAACCTGAAGAACGATTTATATCTTTTATAAAAAATACCTTATACTGATTGCCGGCACGGGTTATAACACGATATGTATCCTCGTCTTCAGATTTACAAACCTCCTCAATCCTGTATCTTCCATAAGTCTTTTTATCACCAGTTGAGTAATAAATAGTTTGTTTTTCTACATCAATATTAATAAGCCGGTTACTTGTGCCTCCTTTCCATATCTCAGTTAAACCGGGAGGCAGACTTGTTTCATTGCAGATGCCTGGTTTTGGTTTCTCCGGAAAATACAAATAAAGACTATTGGTATAATAAGACAGATCGCTATAAGTTGTAGTGAGCAGCGAATCAAACTCCTGCTTAAACATTCTTACAATTGTATTTACTTTCCCTTCTAATGCTTTGTCATAATAACTGAGATAAAATCCTGTCTTAGTTACTTCATCATCATATAATGAAACCGAAATATTAAAATCTTTAAATATTGCATTTAGCTTATCTGCTATAACCCCGTAAGCCGAATCATCATTATAATAAATGTTCAGATCTGGTTTATCTAATGGCTGAGTAATATTGATAACATATTCTTCAAAACCTGGAGTCATTAATGCATTAAGATCCTGTCTTCCCACTGTGGGGTTATTAGTAGAAAGTTGCACTAACGCATTTTGCGTGGTGTCAGTTGGTAAATCCTTAACGATTAAAGCAGTATCACCTGATAGTTCGGTTTTATATGTCTTGTCATTTACCAGGATAGAAATATTATCCGCCGGGGTAATCAAACTGTCAAATTTGATAATACGATCTGTAGTACGTGGAGGCTCAAATGGCATTTGCTT
This sequence comes from Bacteroidota bacterium, assembly GCA_005882315.1. NCBI lineage: Bacteria > Pseudomonadati > Bacteroidota > Bacteroidota bacterium. The sequence goes on along the minus strand of VBAR01000003.1, from coordinate 62,885 downwards.
AAATCCCAATAACTGGATGGCCAGCACTAAAAGCACAGCAGCCGCGGACATAAATCCAAATCGTGTATTAAGATTTCTCTTCTTTACCTGGAATTCTTTATTATTTTTCTCATCAATTATTCTCTGCTCCTCTTTACGTTGGACTAAAAAATCATTGATAGGTATGCTTTTCTCACCGCTTTTATCGCGGATAGATGAATCAGCGTCCTTTAAATTGTAGAAGACATCGAGATGCCAGTCCAGTTCTCCTTCCTGCATATACTTATCCATCGCAATAAAGTCCTTATCACCCGGGGCAATATCTCCTTTATTAAATTTTTTAAGAAGAAAATCATTCGTGACTGTTTGCAACCTGTATTCTTCATACATAGCTGAACCTGGTTTAATATCATCCTTCAGTTCATCTAATAATACTTTGAGTGCCTCCCTTGCATTTATTTCATTTTTGTAATCCAGGTCCTTTAGCATTGCTATCCGCAGGTTATCGGGCATTTGTCCATCTTTCAACCATTGAATGCGACTCAATGCAAGAAGATTAGTGTAGTTTAATAGTTTACCCGGAACATTATATTTTTCTTCAAATGCTTTACCAATGGCGATCGTTACTTCCCAATTCACATAAGGATAAACTGCGGTTGATGCCAGCCATTCTTTTAACAACAAATACAATGATTCAGGGTCGGAAGTTTTTTTGCCTTCTTTGCTAACCTCGCGGAGATAGTTTTTAACTTCTTCCCACTCATTAAAATTGATGAGTTTTGTTGAATAGGTAGAAGGTATTGTCTTTTTCAGCTTTTGTTTATCTATCAGGTTATTTACCTCATCTTCTATTACCTGGCTGGCATTGGTGTCAGCCGGTATCACCGTAAAGCCTGCACTGTATAATATAGTTTCCCGCTCACCCCAGTCCTTAACAGCTACTGATGTAAAAATGATCTTTGTTTTCCAGTCCTTGAACTTATCAATTGCCCAATCATGCAGATTATTACCATAGGGCTTAAAAAAAGATGAAGTATCAGCAAATAAAAACAATATCGTTCCGGGATAGAGTCCCCCTAATTTTTCAATAGGAATAAAAAAATGATTTAATGCCGGGTTTGTTAGTAATAAAGGATATTGATTATAACTATAAGCAGTGAGATGTACCTGTTCTTTCCTGAGTGTTGCAATAAGGTGGTTATACAGTTTTACAAGATGACTGTCAGTATATTCTTTATCAACAAAAACCAGGAAATCGGTTGGCTGGGATAATGCGGTAAATTCAAAAACCGGGAAACCTGCTTTTTTAATTGTGCTGCGTATCGTTTTATTAATATTGAGACTATAGCTATCTCCTGTATGCCGCTTTCTCATAACCTCAGCTAACTGATTGATGGAAGTTTCAGCAGGGATCTTATTTTCCTGTGGTTTAAAGTCTATACTATAAGGCCCCGTAAGTTCATCTGTTGTTGCAGGTAACTGAACCTCAGTTTCATAAACCGGAAAATATGTCTTACGTAAGGCCTTTAATTTTTTTCCGTAATACCTTGAATTAAGCTGGCCAAGAATGAACCCTGAACCAACTAACAATATCACGATAAACATAAAATTAAATTCAGTGCCAGGATCCAGTTTTTTAACTCCGGTTAATTGCAAAACCAGTTGAGGCTTTTCTTCAATTGACTTTGTGTAAGATTTTTTTTCGCATTTTTTATTAACAGATCCTGTTGCCTCCACTGTGACACTATATGCCGCCAATGCCGGAGGTTTTATTTTAAAACTAGTATCTGTACTTGTGTAAGGTGGAAGAGTATCCGACTTACCAGTCAGTGTCCACTTGTATGTATACTTATTATGCTTACTGTCGAGATTATTTCTTACGTTGTATATAACTGCTTTTGCTGATTTGTATAATGAACTATCCTTCTCAATGATCAAAACAGGTTTGGGCTCACAAAATATTTCGCTTGTTTCCGAATTAGTAAAAATAACGGAATCGCCTTCCATTAACGAAGCTCCGACTTTAAGTTCCTCGGCTTGTATGATACGCTTATTTACTGATCGCTGGTAATATGAGCTATCTCCTATTACAAAAACTATCTTGTATTTTTTTTCAGGAATAGTATCTGACAAGACCGCTGAAATTTCAACTAAACTATCTTTTACTATATCGACTCCAGTCTCGTCGGTTTCTACAAAATTTTTAGCCTGTCCATTATATAGAATAGTCAAGGTTGCTGTTCTTACTTCTGGTGGAGGGTCAGAACAAAATAAACAGCGAATTACTATGAGGTAATAGCTTAAAGCTATTAACAGTAAACCAGATAAACTGACGATTCCCCATTTTACAATTTTCTTCTTTCTCTTTCTTTTTTTTTCCTCTATCGTACTTTTTTCTTCCTCTTCCTTTGCTTTTTGTTCATCGTCATTTTTTTTCTCAGAATACTCTTCCATCAATTGTTCTACCTGGGGTTTTAATAAAGCTTCATAATCATCAAATAGCCTGTAAAATTTTTCTTGTTCTTCTTTGTTGCGGCAGATCAGTGGCCCCAATACCAGTTTGAGGCTGGCAGTATCAGGATTTGTAACATCATTAAAACCGGTTAATACTTTCTGTATGTCCAGAACAGTACGTGTGCTGATCTCAAACCCCTCGGTTTTTAATTTTGAAATCAACCCATTCAGAGGCACCTGTATACCATTTGTTACCGGCACAGTTTAATGTTTATATAGCAGACAATATTTTATCATTGACGAGCATTTGTAAATCATCTTTACTTTTTGCAAGGATGGGAAAAGAGTATTTAAGAATCGTTTTCTGATCATCAGAAAGCTTAGTAAAGTCAAGATCATTCTTAAAAAAGCCTTCCACCTCCAGCACTTTTATCCATTCCAGCAACTCCGAAGTGGCCGCCTTTTTATCAACCATCTGTAATTTATATTCCTCAAATTTTTTGATCACTGTTTTGAATTTTTCCTTAAGTGTATCACTCAATCCATTTTGATCATTATTCCCATTCTTTCTTTTATCCAGCCATGGCGCCATCCTGCTACAAACGATCCGTAATAGTTGTGTTTCATCCGGTGAGGCAATATGATAAAATAAACAGCGACGTAAGAATGCATCCGGAAGATTTTTTTCAAAATTGCTTGTCATAAAAACAACAATGCGGGCAGACGAATCTTTATCAGCTGCACGGTTTATTTTTTTACCTAACTCAGGAATGCTAAAAAACATATGCTCGATCTGTGCAAGCAGATCATTAGGAAAATCACGGGGAGCTTTATCAATTTCATCAATCAGTACAACACTGCTTTGCGGCTCATCGGCAAGGTCATTAAAGCCTTGTAAACCCCGGAGATCGCTGAGCTTGTCATTTGCAAGTATGGCTTTTTTGCCATGTGTTTGTAAAATGGCTTCGCCCAGTGCATTCAGTTTAATGTAAGGATGTGGTGAAAGATTTCCTCCATCATCACCTGCATGTCGTTTTTGAAAATGCCCTATTGCATCATAAGTATAATACAGATCAGAGGATGCTGAAGTCGTTTTTGTATCAAACTGCAAAGGTTCTTTTGAAAAAGGTGCGGCTCCGCCGAGCTCTTTTGCATCCAGGTTAAATAAGTCGAATGCAATCCTCCTGGCCAGTTGTGTTTTACCGGTTCCGGGTGCCCCGGTTAATAACAAAGGCTTCTGTAACCATATCGCCATCTTAACAGCTTCGGAGAGACCGTCATCGGCAATTACATAATCAGCCGGATTGTTATCTTCTGTTGTCCGGATATTTTTTAACTCATACATAGTATGTTATTTTAAATTTTCAGATTTATCAATCATCTCTTTCAAAGGGCCATCCAGTTCAGACATAAATTTTTCAAATTCCGGTTGATCACCTCCCTCAATTAATTGGGCTATCATTTTTTCAGCTTTATCAGGATTAGGTTCAATATTAAAATCCTCCAACCAGTCAAGTACATCGTATTTGGTTATTTTTGGGAGTTTGGGCATTACATAACCAAAGGATAATCCTTTTACTTTTTCATCGAAAAGTTGTTCGGCAATAGTAGGATCATCAATATATTTTGCCATAGCAAAAAAAATGATCTGCTTATCTGAGTTGAACTGTTCGTTATATAAAACGCATTTTTTATGAAAGGACTCAATCAGGGGTTTTAATAACTCCTTTGTCCAGAAGTTTCGTTCTACTTCCCAGGTAATAATAAGGTACTTCATCTTTTTTTGTTCAAGTAATCCCAGCAAACCGGGTATTGTAATATCATCCGGCTTCATGAACTTATGTCCGTCATCCAGTTTTTTAAAAATGGCTGTTTTAAATTTTTTTTCCAGGGACTCTACATCTTTGGCGTCAGATAAAGTACGGGGCAATTGCAACTCCAGTAACATAACATGATTCTGCTTCGCTTCAAAATCCAGTTTTTTTCTTTTAATAAAATTTGCGGGCATATTCCGGTTATGGCTATGCAAAAGGAAACATTGAACTGGTTGAGGCAATAGATTGTTTAGAAAAAAATCTTCTGGTTCCACCCAATCACATTTATACCGCAGATCGAAGTCTTTTGTGTCACGGGATTTTCTATCAATGTATTCATTCAGATCGTCAAGCAATAACTGGGGGAGTTCTTCGTCTTTACTAAAGAACTTACAAAGTATTTTATCTACCAGTGCATCATTCCGCCACTGTTTAACTTCATCACAAAATTCATCACAACCTTCTGGCTGTTTTATATAAATTTTTCGCTCCAGCCGTTTATCGGTTTTCTTTCTTTTTATAGCGGTAATATGCTCCCAATGTGTATATGAGCGCAGTTCCTTCAACTCCTGGTTAAGATCTTCTCTAAGTACTTTCTGAAGTCTCTCTTTCATTGCATCATCAATCTCGGCTTTACTGCCGTAAGATGTACCCAGGATAAGGATGTAAAAGTCAGCACTCATTACATCTTCCACACATTTATCAAGGGCTCCACGGTCTTCACTTCCATAATCTTCCATGCCTATAAACGTGTAAAGCTTCCTATTCTCATTCAGTTTTTGGCGAATGACTTTACGTATCTCTTTAAACTCAGAGAAAACTGATGATATATAAATGGTGCGAGGCATGGGCCTTTTCCTGCCTAAAAATTAAACATTTAAACATTGGCTACCAATACCACGTAAGTAGTATTATTTTATTTGTCGAAAATATGGGGGTTAGGCTGGAAAAGCACTCAGCATTCCGGCAAGCTAAGCGGTACATTTATTGCCAGGCCGCCATCAGCCGTTTCTTTGTATTTGTGATCCATATCCTTTGCAGTATCCCACATGGTTTTTATTACAGCATCAAGAGAAACTTTTGCATAATCGGGAGAACCCTGCAATGCTAGCTGTGCAGCAGTAATTGCTTTTATGGCACCCATTGTATTTCGTTCGATACAAGGCACCTGTACTAATCCTCCAATCGGATCGCAAGTAAGACCAAGATGATGTTCCATGGCGATCTCTGCAGCCATCATAACCTGTTTCTGTGTACCGCCCATGCTCTCGGCCAATGCAGCTGCAGCCATTGCCGATGATACACCAATCTCTGCCTGGCAGCCACCCATTGCTGCGGAAAGTGTTGCGCCTTTTTTAAAAATACTTCCGATCTCGGCCGCTGTCATGAGAAAGCGAATGATCTTATCATCCGTATTGCCATCACCAAAAATTATATGGTATTGTAAAACTGCGGGTATAACGCCGGCAGCTCCATTGGTTGGTGCTGTTACAACACGACCAAAAGATGCGTTCTCTTCATTTACCGCCAAAGCAAAACAACTTACCCAATCTAACGTATATTTAAAAGAATTGCCACCGGCACGGATGGCAGCCATCCAGTCATCATAGTCATTATATTTTTTACCGCTTAATAATTTTTTATTCAACTCTGCTGCCCGACGTTTTACATTCAATCCACCCGGTAAGATACCTTCTGTATGACAGCCACGGTAAATACAGTCACGCATCACATTCCAGATATTTAGCATTCCATCACGGGTTTCTTTTTCGCCGCGCCAGGCCGTTTCGTTTTCCATTACCACTTCACTTATCGACATGCCGGTTTTCATACACCAATGCAATAGATCATTCGCATTATTCACAGGGAATGGCAACTGTACATCGGCTAAAGAACCTTTCTCCTCTCCCTCTTTTACTACAAACCCACCACCTATACTGTAAAAAGTTTCTGAGATGGCTTCGCCATTTCTGCACTCGGCTAAAAATGTAACTGCATTCGGATGAAAGGGCAATGATTCGCTGAATAAAAATTCAATATCATTATGGGGATCAAATTGTACTTCATGCAAACCTCCCAGCAGGATCTCTTTCATGGATGCGATATCAGCAATACGGCTGTTGATCGCATTAACATCAAAGGTTACAGGATCCTCGCCGCATAAGCCTAATTGAACTGCTATATCTGTACCATGGCCTTTGCCGGTTTTTGCCAGTGAACCATACAATAATACACGGACTGTAGTTACCTGCTGTAATAAGTTCTTGTCTGAAATAGACTGAACAAATTTTTGCGCAGCCCTCCATGGGCCAAGCGTATGCGAACTGGATGGTCCCACACCTATTTTAAGAATATCAAAAACTGAAATGGCTTCGTGTGACAAACGGATAGATTTTTACAAATATAAATAAAGAAGCCGCCTTATTAGGGGCGGCTCTTTGTTAGCAGCTAGTATCGGTTTTTAACGTTCAACCGTCACAAGCTCAATATCAAAAATGAGAATAGAATTACCTGGAATAATTACATTACCACTAGGGTCTTTCAACGGCTGGGTGCCATAACCGAGATAAGGAGGAACATAAAGCGTCATTATGCCACCTTCCTTCAATAAAGGAATACCAGATCTCCAACCGGTTATTACCTGATTCAGATTGATGAGTTGAGCAGTTGTCTTTTCATCAAATGGAATGGGATTGGTGGTTGTATAACCTCTATACTTTACGTTTACATACGAGCAACCATCAGGTGATTTGCCAGTACCTGGATTGCTGATATTATAATACATTCCGCTGCAGTGCTTTGTACCAGGGAGGCCATTTGCACCGAGGTACGCACTCACTTCCTGTGATTCTGCAGCAGGCGCCACAAATTCGCAGGGCTTAAACTCACAATCCTTATTCGTCTTAAGACATGAAAACTGGAGGAATACAACGCTAAAAATTAAAAAAACTAAAAGTTTTCGGGTCATTGGAAAAATTTTGCGCAAATATAGGTGTTCTGCCCTATTGACCACCGGCAAGATAAATATGCTGCCCCGATGAATTGTTAAATGTTGTTTTTCTTCTCCCGGGCTTTTAATTCGAGGTACTGCTGCTCATCCATTTCCCACCTGTGACGTACAGAAAATACAACGATAAACGCCACAATAAGCAGCGAAGCAATCAATAAAACAATTATTAATGATGAGTCGAAATTAATTTCCATAACGGCTCTTTTATACCAGCCCGACAGGGAACTTATAAGAATAAGAGCTACCAATAAGGTCCCAAGAGGCAATCCTATAAAAAGCTGTTTAATGACTTTTTTTCTACGTTCACGGTTGTTTTCCCAGTAAACAATAAAGTCCTTTTCCTGTTGTGTAAGCATTTGGTGGCAAAATTAACTTAAGTCAACTAAGCTTGACGGGGCTGATAAAAAATTCTATCTTGAGCCTTAAAATCCAAACTTTGAAATTAGCACAACAATTAGCCGACTACCTGGTTGCCAATAAGAAACTCAGCATTCAGGGTATCGGCAGTTTCTTTCTTGATTCTTCATATAACCCCGATCCGGACAGTAAGTCAAAATCTGATGTTGCGGGAACTATAACCTTTGAAAGCAATACGGCAACAAAAACCGATGACGGGCTTATTGAGTATATATCAAAACATACGGGGAAAATGAAAACGCTGGCTGCTTCTGATCTTGAAAGCCAGCTTGAGATCGTACACCAATTTTTAAATATCGGGAAATCCTATGCATTCGATGGCATTGGTACAGTTTCAAAAAATAAAGAAGGAAACTATTCATTTATACAAGGCATCGCTTTGCCAGAAAGAATTGCTGAACGCAATATGAGCATGGAAACAGGAAGTTCTGCTGATATGCCGGATTTTAAATCAGTGTTTTTAAAAGCACCTAAACAAATAAACTGGCGCAAACCAATGATCGCATTATTCATTTTATTAGGGCTAGGCCTGGTTATACTTGGCGGTTACTACCTGTACAAAAGAACATCGGAGAAAGAAGCAGTAATTGATACAGAAAATACAGAACCTGGAAATGAAAATGGAACAATAGTAATTGACAGTTCTACGATTAAACCAGATACGGCGATTCAGCCAACCACTCAATCACAAACTACTGAAGTCAACTATAAATTTGTTGTTGACCAGTTTCAAGCCATGCGTGCCTTCAAACGGTTCAACCAGCTAAAAGAAAATGGATGGCCGATACAGATGGAAACAAAAGACTCAGTGAATTATAAATTATACGTATTGATGCCTGTAGCTACAACAGATACTGCCAGGGCACTTGACTCTATCACTGCATTAAACGGACGAAGAGTTTTTATTGAACATAAAAATTGATGACCCAGCATAACGCAGATTACTGGATAAAGCACCTGCAACTGCAACCCCATCCTGAAGGCGGGGCTTATGCAAGAATATATACTGCAGATCTGATAATTCCCCGATCATCATTGCCTGAGAATTTTTCCGGCGATAGAAATAGCTGCACACATATTTACTACCTATTGCGACAAAATGATTTCTCGGCGTTTCACCGCATACGATCCGATGAGTTATGGCATTTTTATGATGGTGATACCTTATGCATTTATGAAATAAACAAGCAAGGGGAATTGACAGAACATCGGCTTGGAAAGAATCCCGAAAATGGTGAATCTCCTTTTTGCGTTATTAAATCAGGCAACTGGTTTGCATCAAGATTGAAAACCGGAAGTAGCTATGCATTGGTGGGATGTACTGTTTCGCCGGGTTTTGATTTTGCTGATTTTGAAATGGGTGACAGAGTCAAACTGACCAAACAATATCCGCAACATAAAGAATTGATAGTTTCATTAACGAGGTGATCGAATTGAATACAGCAAGGAAAAGTAAGAAATTCTTTATCTTAACACCGTTACTTTATTGAATCATTCATGGACATTATACAAGGCCTGCAACAAATACTCCCTGAAGAAAGAATTAAGTCGCGGCTTATCGACAGGGTATCCTATGCTTCGGATGCAGGATTCTATTATCTTTTACCAAAAGCAATCGTGCAGCCTGTAAGTGAAGAAGAAATCAGATTGCTTTTTAATTTTTCTCATAATTCTAAAACTCCGCTGGTATTCCGTACGGGTGGCAGCAGTTTATCCGGCCAGTCTATTACAGATGGTATTCTTGTTGACCTGAGCCGGTTCTGGAACAGGATAAAAATTGAAGAAGAAGGAAAGAAAGTAAGAGTGCAGCCGGGTATTACCGGCGCCATGGTAAATGCATACCTGAAAAAATATAAGACCAAGATCGGCCCCGATCCTTCCAGTATCAGCGCTGCTATGATGGGTGGTATACTTTCCAACAATTCAAGTGGTATGTGCTGTGGAGTGAAATACAATTCCTATCATACAGCAAAACATATCCGTTTTATTTTACCTGATGGAAAAATATTTACAACTGAAAAAGAAACTGACTATAAGAATTTTGAAATTGAATGCCCGGAGCTTTTCACTGAATTAAAAAGTCTTCGTAATGAAATAAGGGCAAATCAATCGCTTCATGACAAAATCCGTTTTAAATACAAAACAAAAAACACAGTTGGTTATTCACTGAATGCATTTTTAGACTATGATCATCCTTTTGACATATTTGCTCATCTCCTTATCGGTGCAGAAGGCACACTGGCCTTTATTGCTGAAGCTGTAATGCAAACTATTCCTGATCTGCCATGCAAATCAACTTCGCTTTTATTTTTCCCTGATATTTATTCTGCCTGCAAAGCAATCATTCCCCTAATAAATTCCGGCGCTGAAATGGTGGAATTAATGGACCGTGCATCTTTGCGTGCAGTTGAAAATATGAAAGGCATTGATCCCTTCGTAAAAACTTTGCAGGAAACAGCTGCTGCTTTACTCATCGAATTCCAGGAACAAACAACTGAAAAATTAGAATCAAGAGTCGGTAATTTTCTTCAATATTCAAACCAGCTTTCATTATTAAATAAACCTGAATTCACCAGCGACCCGGAGCAAATAAATTTTTTATGGAAGGTTCGTAAAGGATTGTTTCCTGCCGTAGGAGCAGTACGTGCCAGCGGCACTACAGTTATATTAGAAGATATTGCTTTCCCGCTTGAAACATTAGGAGATGCGATACTTGACTTACAAACCTCTTTCAAAAAATACGAATATGACAATGCTATCATTTTCGGCCACGCAAAAGATGGCAATATTCATTTTGTAGTTACACAGGCTTTTGATACGGCTACAGAGATAGAACGCTATGATCGTTTTATGCGTGAAGTAGTTGAGATAGTAGTAACAAAATATAACGGAACATTAAAAGCCGAACACGGCACCGGCCGGAATATGGCGCCATTTGTAGAAACAGAATGGGGTGGCGATGCTTATAGAATTATGAAACGCATCAAAGCCGCAGCCGACCCTTTTAACCTGCTGAATCCCGGCGTCATAATTAATGAAGACAAAGAAGTACATATAAAAAATCTGAAGCTACTACCGCCTGTTGAAGAAGAAGTAGATAAATGTATCGAGTGTGGCTATTGTGAACATAAATGTCCCAGTCGTGATCTTACACTGACGCCAAGAAGAAGAATTGTTGTACGTCGTGCATTGGTACAATTAAAAAATGCCGGTGAACAAAATGATTACAAAGAACTGCTGAAGCAATACCAGTATGACGGGCTTGATACCTGTGCAGTAGATGGTATGTGTGCAACAGCTTGCCCCGTTGATATTAATACCGGCGACCTTGTTAAACGTCTAAGAAGAGAAAATCATTCTTCATTGTCTAATAGCGTTGCTTTGTTTGTTGCAAAAAATTTTGGACTTGTAGAAAGAACAACAAGGTTTGCATTAAAAGCAGGAACGGGTTTCAATAAGTTTGCCGGTAAGAAGGCGATGTTTCACTTAACAAAAGGAATACGGAAGATCATTCCATCGTTTCCATTATGGACAGAACAATTAGGTTCTCCCCCATCTTTAAAATCCTTAAAAAATAAATTTGCTATTTCGGCAATCAATGATTCGATCGTTTATTTTCCTGGATGTATTTCCCGGCTAATGGGTGTATCTGCCGATGGAAAGAAAAATATTATGGAAACATTTTTAAGTGTTTCTGAAAAAGCTGGTGTGAATGTGATCATTGCTAATAATATCATCGGTACCTGTTGCGGTCAGATATATTCATCCAAAGGATATGGGAAAGCATTTCAATTTACGGCGAACAAAATTATTGATCATCTGTGGAAGATAACTGGCACAGGTAAATATCCGGTAGTGATGGATATCAGTTCTTGTACTTACACATTACAACATCTTCGACCTGTACTTACGCAAGACAATAAAGAACGATTCGATGGCTTACGCATCATAGATAGTATTGATTATTTGCATGATTACATTCTTCCTAAAAATCTATCGGTACAAAAAAAGAAAAGCATTGTATTACACCCGGTTTGTTCATTACAGAAAATGGGTATTGAAAATAAATTTTTAAAGATCGCTTCCTGCTTTTCAGAAAATGTTAGTGTTCCTAAAACAGCAGGCTGTTGCGGTATGGCCGGCGACAGAGGTTTTCTTTTCCCTGAATTGACTGCATCGGCAACCTCAGCCGAGGCAGATGAAGTAAAGAATGCAACATATGAAGGTTATTATTCTTCTACAAAAACCTGTGAAATGGCAATGAGTGAAGCGGTCGGTAAAAACTATGAATCGGTTTTGTATTTGGTAGATGCTACATTAATTTGATTAAAATCTCAATGATCAGGTTTTTTCAGCGAAACTTTTTATTTCAATACTTTTTAAATTTGAGATTGCCGGACCATTGATCACTTTCCCTTCTTTAGTAAATCTAGAACCGTGACAGGGACAATCAAATGTTTTTTCATCTGCATTCCACTGAACAACACAACCAAGATGAGGACAAGTAGCGCTGAATACAAACAACTCGCCCCATTCATCTTTGTAAGCAGCCAGTTTTTTCACCCCAGAAGAAACAATAGCTCCTTCATTGTTTTCTAATTTGTCAATGGATTCAATGTCGCCTTTTGATATCCAATCACTATACTGCCCCGCCATACTTAATGCTTCTCGTATATAATCTCCACCAACTTTTAAAGGGATCCTCGAAGGCTTATAAATTTGTTCCCATGGGTTTTCTTTTCCATTTATAAGATCATTGATAAGGATACCGCCTATAGTTCCATGCGTCATGCCATTTCCGGAATCCCCGGTTATTATGTAGATATTTTCACTGCCTGGATTTTTTCCAATAAATGCAAGTGAATCCAATGGTTCTAACACCTGGCCCGACCAACGGTAAACTATTTCTTTCATTGCGGAAAAACGTTTACTCGTCCATTCAATTAATTTTTTGTATCGTTCTTCTTCCGGAATATCTTCCTTACCTGCTTGCCCTGTTTTATGATCTTCACCACCTGAGATCAGCAAATCATAATTATCGTTGTAAGATTGCAAGCGAACATAATGATAAGGTTGGGATATCCATGTAGAATCCTGGTCGCCTGTATCCCACCATAAAGCAGGCTTAACCATACCTTTGGCAATAATGGCTGCAATAACATATGATCGATATGGAAATTGTTTTGTGTGCATAGTAACAATATCGTTCACAGGCGAATTTGTTGCTACTACTATGTTTAATGCGTTTATTGTCTTCCCATTGGCAATAACAACATTATCTTTTATTCGTTCGGCATGAGTGTTTGTAAAAATTTTTACTCCCATTCTTTCAATAGCTTTTGCAAGTCCATTCAGGTATTTCATAATATGAAATTGTCCTTGCCTGGGAAAATGAATGCAGTGGCCACTTTCAGCTATGCCAGGAATAGATTTTATAAGCTCAGTTTGCAGCCCTGCAGCATGAGTTGCTTCTAACTCTTTTTGTAAAGATTCTTTCTTATCTGTTGGATGAAGAAATAAATATCCATCCAATCGCATAAAATCACAATCAATATTTTCCTTGCGTATCGTTTCTTCGATCCAATCAATTGCTGCACTATGACTTTGTGCAGCAAGCTTTGTTTTTTCTTCTCCAAATATTTTTTGAAGGGTATAATAACGATCATCCAAAGCATTGGTCAAATGAGCCGTCGTTCTGCCGCTTTCACCACTTCCGGGCAAGCCATCTTCGATCACCACAACTTTTCTTCCTGATGAAGCAAGACAATATGCTGTAGTCAAACCAGCTATTCCTGCCCCTATGATCAAAACTTCGGTATCAATATCATTACTTAAAGTTTCAAAAGTTAATTGAGGAACAGCGTCGATCCAATAAGGTTGGTTTTCTCCAGAAGTAATTGTATCTTTTTGTATAGTGGCTTCTTTTTGTAACGTTGGCATAAATAAAGTTTCAGAGGTTCAAATAAATTGTTTAGCTCCTATTCATTGATCGCTTCATAGGATTAATCCTGCGGAACACTCATATTTTTATCTGAAATTTCCGACAAATGGCATACCACTTTATCATTTCCTAATTCCCGAATACAGAATACAAGTCAAGACATTTTTTTAAGATTGCCCCTTTCACTTCTTTTCTTCTTCCCGGCATCACATTTGCAAGTTTTTGGAAAATGTTTCCAATGAAAAAAATAATTGTTGCAACCGTTATCAGTTTTTCGTTACTCATTCTTCAGTCTTGCGATAGTAAGAAAGATGCCAAAGACGATAAAGAAATACCTGTTGGCGATGTACCTGAATCTGTTCAATCAGCATTTAGTGTAAAATATTCCTCAGCTTCGGATATAAGGTGGGAAGATGCCCATGAGGATACAATTGAAACATATAAAGCCAAATTCATACTGAATGGTAAAAAGATGAAGGCAGAATTTGATGAAAAAGGAAACTTGGTTAAAGAGGAAGAAGACGATTAAGGCTGGTAGCTAGCAACTGCTTTGCTCGTCTAATTTTATCTTCGGTATTTTTTATTCTTTCTACATTATCGTAATATGTATAGTAATCCTTGATTGCAAGGGTCAAAAAATACAAAGGCCTGCAAAATAATTTTTTGCAGGCCTTTGCTTTGTTCTTTCGAGGTTCCGAGCGGATTCGAACCGCTGTAGGAGCTTTTGCAGAGCTCAGCCTAGCCACTCGGCCACAGAACCGAATTTATTTCAGGTTGTAAATTGTATATTTAATTTTAAACCCGAAACGCAGCAAATGTATAACATTTGAGGCATAAATTTTAGCTATAAACCCCAAAAAATGAGCAGGATCGCTGAATCGGAACTAATAATTAACAACCGGGGTGCAGTTTATCATCTCGATTTAAGACCGGAGGAAATTGGAGGCACTATTGTCACAGTTGGCGACCCTGACCGGGTAAAAGAAGTAAGTAAATATTTTGATAAGATCGAAGTAAAACAACAGCACAGGGAGTTTATTTCTCATACTGGTATTGTAAATAATAAACGCATTACGGTGCTTTCATCCGGTATTGGTCCGGATAATATTGATATCGTAATGAATGAATTGGATGCGCTGGCCAATATTGATTTTGAAACAAGAACGATCAAGCCGCAGTTAAAAACACTTAATATTATCCGCATCGGTACTTCCGGTTCGCTACAGGCAGATATACCGATTGATAGCTTTGTGGCCTCTACACATGGATTGGGTGTTGACAACCTCCTGAATTTTTACCGTCACGAGCAAAACGAAGAAGACAAACAATTACTACATTCATTTGTTACACATACTCAAATGCACGGGCAAATGAGTTATCCTTATATCAGCAGTGCAGCTTCTTCCCTGCTCAAGCATTTTGTACATGGGTTTCATAATGGCATCACCGTTACCTGTCCCGGTTTTTACGGGCCACAAGGGAGAGTTTTGAGATTAGGTTTACGAAGTCCTGACCTTATTAACCGTTTAACTGAGTTCCGTTTTGGTCAGCATCGAATTACTAATTTTGAAATGGAAACCTCAGCAATATATGGCTTAGGAAAACTACTAGGGCATAATTGTCTTGCCATTAATGCCATTGTAGCCAACAGGGTAAAGAAAGAGTTTTCAAAAGATGGAAAAGCTGCCGTGGAAACCCTGATTAAAAAATTTATTGAGATATTTGCAAGTCAAATTTAAGTAAGGTAAATGGTTAGAAGCAAGTGGCGAGTTGGCTATGAGAATTCATTGTAACCAAACCTTATACATATGTTACAACTATCACACAAAAAACTGGATGTTTATCAGATGTCAGTAAATCTTATAAAAGAAGTATACAAAGCAACCGCTTCATTCCCTAAAGAAGAACAGTATGTACTTATTTCCCAAATCCGACGTTCAGCAATCTCTATTTCAAGTAATATTGCAGAAGGTGCATCACGGATTTCGAAATTAGAAAAGAAAAGATTTTATGAAATATCGAGAAGTTCTCTTGTTGAAATGGATACACAGTTTGAGATAGCCATCGTACTGAATTATTATAAAAAAGGCCAGATAAAAGAACTTGAAGAATATCTTGAATCAGTTTTCAGGATGCTAAGCAAAATGATCGAAAACCTTAACTCTAAACCCAACTAGCCACTCGCTACTAACCACTAGTTATGAAAATAAATTTTCATAAATACCAGGGAACCGGAAATGACTTTGTGATACTGGATAACAGAACAGGTCAATATAAAGACATCAGGCTTGACCAGATACGTCGTATCTGTGACCGTCGTTTTGGAATTGGCGCTGATGGATTAATGATGCTGAATGAAAAACCGGGTTATGATTTTGAAATGAGATACTATAATGCCGATGGAAAAGAAGGAAGCTTGTGTGGCAATGGCGGACGCTGTATGGTAAAATTTGCTTATAACCTGGGCATTCATAAAAGCCTGTATAAATTTATTGCCTATGATGGCGAACATGAAGCCGAGATTGACACAGATGGCATTGTTTCGCTAAAGATGAATGATGTAGAGAATATTAAGAAGTTTCATGGTGATTTTATTTTGAATACAGGTTCACCTCATTATATAAAAATGGTAAACGATGTAATGAATGTAGATGTTTTTAAAAAAGGTCATGAAATACGATATAGTAAGGATTTTGAACTCGAAGGCATTAATGTAAATTTTGTGGAGCAGATGGATGATCCTGATAAAATATTTGTCCGCACTTATGAACGCGGTGTGGAGGATGAAACCCTAAGCTGTGGCACAGGTGTAACGGCTGCTGCACTGGTTTGCTGGCATAATGATAATGGCTTTAATGAAGTGGAAGTAAATACCTCTGGCGGCAAACTAAGTGTTGAGTATGATAAACACAATGACGAAGGCTTCAGCAATATCTGGCTCTGCGGCCCGGCAGAAAAGGTTTTTGAAGGCTCAATAGATATCGAAGAATGAATCTCCCTGAAATAATAACTGCTTCCGAAAAAATATTCCGTGAATTCACAGACTACAGCCGGAATATAACGAATGAAAAGTTTTTCTTTCAGCCAGCAGATAAATGGTCAATAGCACAGAATATAGATCATCTTACTGTTTCTATGAAGCAGACCCGGCTGGCTTATGCTTTACCAAAATTTATTGTGAGACTCTACGTTGGAAAACCCAACCGTCCTTCGCGAAGTTTTGATGAACTGGTAGTGAAGTATAAAAACAAACTGGCTGCCGGTGGAAAAGCCTCAGGTGTTTTTGTACCGAAAATAATAACTGGTATTTCAAAGGAGGAATTGATTGACAAATGGGGAAAAAGTTTGCAGGCATATTTTAATTCTCTCAAAAAAAATTGGAAAGACGAACAGCTTGATAATTATTTAGCCCCTCATCCCCTACTGGGCAAAATCACTTTGAGGGAGCTATGTTACTTCACGATCTATCATACCGAACATCATCTCGATATCATTAAACAAAGAAATCAATGAGCATTACAGTCAGGGTGTATGGCATTTTAATTAATGAACAAAAGCAAGTGCTGGTTAGTGATGAATATATACGTGGCGGTTTTTTTACTAAATTTCCCGGCGGTGGATTGGATTTAGGTGAAGGCACAAGAGATTGTCTGAAACGTGAATTTAAAGAAGAAATTAATTTACTTGTTGAAGTTGGCGACCATATTTATACTACCGATTATTACCAGCCCAGTGCTTTCCGTGAAGGACAGCAGATACTTTCTATTTATTATTATGCAAAGGCATTAGAGCCGATCTCCGTTCCTCTTCGTGATAAGCCATTTGATTTCGATGAAAACCAATTAGCGATTTACGAACGGGAAAATGAAATTGAAACCTTTCGTTTCATTGATTGGAAAGATTTCAATGAAGATGTAGTGACATTACCGATTGATAAGATCGTAGTCAGAATGCTGAAGGGAACAAGAAGTATTTAGTACTTAGAATGAGACACTGCTTTAAATAGCTTACGCCATAGCCGCAGCCTTCATCTCCGCTGCTTTTTCGTGACCAAGATATCTTTCTATCCAACCATGAATAAGATAGATCACAGGTGTAAGCAGGATTGCAACTATGAATTTATAGATGTAGTTAACAATACAAATAGCAAGCAATTGATCGATTGGCCAGGGCTTTCCTTGTCCTGAAACAAGTTTAGGATAAAAATAAAATGCGATCATCAACACAACGAAGCTGTCAACTAATTGTGATACGAGAGTTGAACCAGTTGCACGTAGCCATATCTTTTTTTCGCCAGTCGCTTTTTTTATGCGATGGAAGACCACGACATCCACTACCTGCCCGATCAGGAATGCTGTCATTGATGCAATGATGATTCCAAGTCCTTGCCCGTAAATACCATTGAACGCCTTACTCATGTTTTCTATTCCTGTTTCCTGCTTACTCGTTACCCACCATGCATTGGATGAAGTGTGTATGGCGCCAAATACGATCAAAAAACCAAAGGCTATCAAACAAACTGTCATCCAGCTAAGAAACCTTACTCCTTTTTTACCATAATACTCGTTGATTATATCAGTCATAATAAAAACAACCGGCCATAATAAAACACCACAGGTAAGATTGAATGAATAGGAACCACCAAACAATTTCAGATCGGCTGGATTCCAACCGAGAGTTGTTTCCAATGAAAAAATTTTCACGCCAATAAACTCGGCAATTAATGCATTAGTAATAAAAATACCGGCAAGAATGATAAACAACCGGGTTGGTTTATCCTTTATAATAGTATGGATCATTCAGGTAAAATATATAAGTGAGTAATATAAAAAAGAATAAAAGGTTTGCGATTAACAACCACTTAGGAACAACAGTTCCCGGTTTTTTTCCCACTATCACTAACACCATATAGCAAATCAAACTAATTGGCACCACTAATATTCCGATTACATAGCCAATAATAATTATTGTTGATAGCAGTTCCTGGTTTTGCACTTCTTTAAAGAAAAGCGCAACTAAACTCAGAACAAAAGCAAAACCACAAATAAAAGCCAGTCTTGACAAAAATAATAGCCAGCGCATACCCGAATTTCGTGTAAAATAGCATTATTTTGTCAGCCTTATAACCAAGTAGTATGAAGAATGATTTGTTAAAGAAGTTTTTACCCCATCTTATCGCTATCGCCATCTTTTTAATCGCTGCAATTATCTATTGCAGCCCTGCATTGCAGGGAAAAGTAGTAGCCCAAAATGATATTACACACTGGAAAGGAGCTGTGCAGCAATCTTTCGATTATGAAAAGACACATGGACATGGCCCTCTATGGACAAATAGTTTGTTCAGCGGTATGCCTGCATTCCAGATAGGCGCTGTGCCTTACAATAATGTGGTACCCGGCTATGTGAATACGATCATGACATTGAATTTGCCAAAGCCAATTTCATTTTTCTTTTTGGCCTGCATTTGTTTTTATATTCTTACACAGGTGTTGCGGATAAAACCATGGGTAGGAATAATGGGAGCCTTGGCGTTTGCATATGCTACTTACAATCCTATTATCATCCATGCAGGACACGATACTAAAATGCTTTCAATAGCATATATGCCCGCAGTACTTGCATCAGTGCTTTTGATCTATGATAAAAAATACCTGATTGGCGCTGCACTGACGGCTTTGTTCTCTGCGACCATGATCGCTATGAACCACCTTCAGATCGTTTATTACTTAGTTTTCGCAATTGCTATCATGACCATTGTATTTGCGATCAGGTGGATCCAGCAAAAAGATTTTAAACATTTATTGCTTGCAGCTTCATTTGCTATAGTAGCCGGGGCCATAGGTGTATTGACAAATTCAGTAGGTCTTCTTTCAACCTACGAATACCAGAAGTATA
Source organism: Bacteroidota bacterium (assembly GCA_005882315.1). Taxonomy (NCBI): domain Bacteria; kingdom Pseudomonadati; phylum Bacteroidota; species Bacteroidota bacterium. The sequence goes on along the minus strand of VBAR01000003.1, from coordinate 43,375 downwards.
CTATCCGCGGCGGCGCATCATATCTTACCGATACCACAACAAAAAAATCAACTACCTCAAAAAATGGCCTGGATGAAGATTATGCATTCGCTTACAGCCTGAAAATGGCAGAGCCACTTGTTATGGTAACACCAAGAATGTTTGGAGGCAGCAGTGGGTTTAGTGAAATAGATCAGGATAAATCAAAAGCCATTGAAGCATTAAGGACAATGCCGCAGGAATTACAAAATCAGTTGCCGGTAACATCTTATTGGGGTGGAATAACAAGTATTGATGGCTCAGTAGGTACCGATGGTCCTGCTTACATGGGTGCTATTGTTTGCTTTCTTGCCATACTTGGTTTTTTTATTACAGATAAAAAATACAAATGGGGAATATTAGCCGCAATTATAATCTCCATTATGCTATCATGGGGTTCTTTCTTCAAAGGATTTAATGATATCGTATTCGACCTCGTACCATTTTATAATAAGTTCAGGGCACCGAGCATGATATTAGTGATCCCTCAATTACTTCTTCCGCTACTGGCCGTATTGGGTATAAATACATTGGTAAATACAGAAAATAAAAAATCATTGTGGCCACAATTGAAAAAAGGATTGATCGCAACCGGTATCCTGTTTGTTGTATTGTTACTACTGTACGTATCATTGGACTACATGAATAGTATGGATAATGAAGTAATGAAACAAGTCCGTAGTTCCGGGCAACAGCAACTGGTGGATACTATAAAATCTTTTTACGATGGATTGAAGGCCGACAGGAAAGGATTATTCATGGGTGATATAATGCGTTCATTTGGTTTCATTGCATTGGCTGCTTTGATTATCTGGTTAATGATCCGTAATACGATTAAACCTCTTGTTGCAACGATCCTGTTGACCGTATTTATTTTTGTTGACCTGATAACGATTGACAGCAAATACCTGAACAAAGAAAAATACCAGGAAAAATCAGATAATGAGCTCGTATTTCAAAAGACTGCTTATGATGATTCTATCAAGGCGGACAAATCGCATTTCCGTGTAATGAATTTTGCACAGGACCGTTTCCAGGAGAGTATCACTTCTTATACGCACAATTCAATAGGCGGTTACCATGCGGCTAAACTGCGTATCTATCAAGATATCATCGAGCGGCAATTGGGTACTGGTAATACGGCCATTTTGAATATGCTTAACGCAAAATATTTTATACAAAAAGAAAACAATCCACAAAGTCTGCAGTACGGGCAAACGGTTGCTATGCAAAGAAATCCAAATGTTCTCGGCCCCTGCTGGCTGGTGAAAACTATTCAGTTTGTAAAAAATGCTGATGAAGAAATGAACGCAATAAGTAAATTCAATCCTGCAGATACAGCGTTTGTGCAGGAGTCTTTCAAGTCATCAATTCCAAATATGCCTGTAGCTGACAGTACTGCCAGTATTACACTGCTTAAAAATGATAATGATGAGATCACTTATTCATTCAATGCAGCAAGCAACCAGTTTGCCGTTTTCAGCGAAGTGTATTATCCCGGAGGATGGAAAGCTTATATTGACAACAAAGAAGCCCCGATCGTAAAAACTGACTATGTTTTACGTGGACTGGCAGTGCCAGCCGGCAAACATGATATCCGTTTTGAGTTTAAACCGGATAGTTATACAAAAGGTAAAAAATACACTACCATATTCCAGTCTTTATTAATTATCCTGTTGCTCGCTGGTATTTTTATGGAGTGGAGAAACCGAAAAGCAAAAGCATAATTATCTTATATTAAAAGGGGTTGAGGTTTTCAGCCCCTTTTAATTTTACTTTGCTTATTAAATTAAAATGCCAGAAGGATTATCCGTCATAACAATCTGTTTTAACAATCTTGCTGATCTGGTCAAAACCTGTCAGTCGGTAGATGCACAATCACAATCTCCCGGTGAGCATTTGATCATTGACGGCTCTTCCAATGAAGAAATACTAAACTGGCTTGAATCGAACCCGCAGCCTGCTTTTAGAAGATGGATCCATGAACGGGATAAAGGAATTGCAGATGCATTTAATAAAGGAGTTCTGAATTCAAAATTCAGTCTTACCCAGCTATTAAATTCAGGTGATACCTATTTTGATCAGGATGCAATTAAAATCGTCAGTCAATATTTCTCCAATGATCCCGGCCTAATGTGGTGTCACTCACAATATGTTCAACACCGTGGAAATATAGATGTAGTAAGCGGCGTTCCGTTTGATAAAGATCAGTTGTGGAAAGGCATGCGTGCAGTTGCACACCCAAGTATGTTCATAAAAAAAGAAGTATATGAAAGACATGGTTATTACGATACTTCAAAAAAGATCGCCATGGATTATGATATGCTGGTTAGAATGCGGGATGAAAAATCAGTGTATATCGAAAAGCCCCTTGTTTATTTTGCACCCGGGGGCGCCAGCAATGTGCAGCCTTCAAAAGGATTAATGGAAGTGAAAGAAAGTCATCAAAAATATATTGGCAGCAGTTTTAAACAATCACTCTGGCAGCTAAGACAAAAAGCCTTGCATTATTTTATGCAAACAAGTATAGGAAAGAAATGGTTCCAATGGAAGAACCAGAAAAACAAACCTACTTCTTAAGTAAACTGCGAAACGACAGATAAGCACTCTGCAGAAAAGCACTGCTATCTATTATTTTCCCTAGCTTGATTTTAAAATGGTCCAGTGGTTCAAAAGCATGTTTTGTATTTAGCTTCTTTCCTAATTTTCTGAATTCATCAATCACACGGGCGACAGTAAGGTTATTTCTCTGAGTAACAGGTGTACGTAATAACTTATGCGAAAGTCCCTGGCAGTATTGTTTTAAAAGAGTATTGCCCTCATTCCTGATCAGCTCTGCATATTTCTGATCGGTACTGGATAACCGGCTTAAATAATCAATAAACTTTTCCAGCGCCTGAATGATCACTGAAATATCTGTAGAAGCTGTCGTTGCTCCACTATGCCGGCGATAAGAAAAGAGTTCTGCCTGCTCTACAGCTAAATAATTTTTATCTGTCAAACGCTGCCATAATTCCATGTCTGCAAATAACAGCTTAGGATAGTTAGGCATTCCACCAACCTCATCAAAATCATTGCTGCGCATTATAAAGCCAGTGCCCATTGTATCAATGCTGCTATTCAGAAAATGCTTTAGCAGTTCAGCCGGAGAAATTTTTTCATTCATTGCCTTGCATTTCCGCATTATTGATCCTGCAGCATCAATAAATCTGAAATGAGATTGATAAAGACTTGCATCAGGATAACGGTTAATCAATTCATCCATCATTTGCAGGTAATTCTTGTCAAACAAATCATCATGGCCGATGATGGTCATAAATTCATTACGTGGAATTGATCTTATCCTTGTCCAGTTCTCTTCAATCGTCAATCTTTTTTCTGTGGGATAGATCTTGATCCTGTCATCATTTAAACCTTCAATCCATTCAATACTCCCATCGCTGCTGCCGCTGTCAAGTACCAGCAGGTTAAAATCGCTGAATGACTGCCCGAGAATACTTTTCACGCAAAGTTTCAAGTATTCTCCTCCATTAAAAACAGGAAGTATGATGGAGTATTTCATAATTAGCTTGCCGCTTATTGGCTCTGGGTTAACAAAAATTCAAGATAAGGATTTACACTTTTATCAAAACTAAAATACTTTGCTGCTTCAATACAGGCATCTGAATACTTTTTATGATCGGCTTCTATCAGTTTCACGGCATTAGCAATAGTAGCAGGTTCGTAATTATGAATAAGCACACCACAACCGAATTTTTCAACAAAGTCAAAGCCCGGAATCTTACAGGCAATAACAGGAGTGCCAGCTGCCAGGTACATAAACATTTTACCCGAAGGCGCCGTTTGATAATTAAAACTTGCTTTGATCAGGTCCCAATCATAAAAACAAAAACCAATACGGAAGCTTGAGAGAAATTTTACAAACTCCCCTGCATCCAGGTAAGATTGGTCGATCACAACCCGCTGAGACGACAAGAGATGGCCATACTTTTCATCAATTATTCGTTTTGTTTTATAATCACCGCCGCCTTTCAGAACTAGCTTAAAATCAGGATGCTGATTAAAAAATTCAAGGCATTCTAACACGGCAAGCCGACGATCAATAGCTCCTGCCCAGATGAAATCTTTTCGCTCCAGTCCTGCCAGATCAAGCTCTTTATAATCCGGCGCATTCTGTACAATAAACCGCCTTATATCTTTTCCCGGAAACATATAAGCATATCGAATTTCGCTCTGCACAAAAACAGACTTGATCTTTGAATGGTCTATCTTTTTATAGTATTCATTGGTGTTATTATCCACCTCCAGCGAAAGAAAATGAACAGCACCAAAATATTGTTGAGCAAGATATAACACCTGCAGATCAACGGCAATTACCTCATCATAAGTATCCTTCTCTTTGCTTAGTTTATGTTTAAGGATTGAAGGCAGGTATTTATTATAAAAAAGGTGATGATAGGCAAACTTTGGATTGAACAGTTTAACAAGCCGTGAAACCTTTGATACGATGAAATCTGTTTTTGTATAAAATTGCGTCAGCCAGTAATTCGTTTCGAGATACTCAATATTTCTTTTTTCATCTTTCTTTTTTGTAGCAAATTGTGGGCGGAAGGAAATGATCTTTACATCCGCTTTGTCGCTGAGTTTATCGTAAAGATTCAGAATCGTTGGCTGATAAATGATATAATCATTCAGAGTAATTATCAGGATTTTTTTTCTCATAGCCTCAGCTCATCATTTTTGCCAGTGTCTTAATATCTGTTTCATGTTTCCAGCCAATTGAATTGATCAATGTCGGGTTGGAAACTAAAATTTCGTACTCAGGAATAAAACCTTTATTCTGCACCACATGATCCCGCCAATTTAAACCCTGCAGTGAAAAACAAATTTCCAACCACTCTTCAATAGCATGTGCCTTACCCGTGCCAATCATAGCTTCTACCGCTTTATCTTGTTGTACCAATGCCCAGATACCTTTTACAATATCTCCTGCATAGCCAAATTCCTTTTTCACTGCCCAATCTCCTATCTCTAATTTCTCTTTGCTGCCTCCCGCAATTCTTTTAGCAGCCTCAATTATTTTTTTATTGATATGTCTTTCACTTCTCAAAGGACTGTCATGATTAAAGAAATAACCGACATAAGATTTAATACCCAACTGACGATAATACCTGGCTGCATAAACAGTATGTATACGGCTTACCGAATAGATACTGGATGCATCAAAAGGATCAGTTTCAGAAACAGGTTGCCCGGTATTTTTAAACTGCAAGCCGCTGCCAGATAGAAATATTTTCGTTGAAGGGCTGTACTCTTTTACTGACTCAAGAATATTTAAGGTTCCCGTACTAATGATCTCATGATTCTCTTGCCAGGCATAATGCTGTGTAGTGGAATTAGCAGCGAGATGAAAGATAAAATCCGGTTTTGACTGTTTTATAAGTCTGCTTACATGTGAGTAATCTGAAATACTGATAGTGCCGGCATCTTCTTTAGTAACAGGAATAACTTCATAGCCCTGTTGCTTCAGCAAAGCATCAAGATAAAATCCATCCTGGCCATCAGCACCCCAGATAATTGCTTTCATTTATCCTTTTTTATTGAATGCATCTGTTCTGCAAAAAATAGTATTTACATGTGTATCTGCAAATACAAAATATCCTTTTGAAGTTACGAACTCTGCTATTTCACTGATCTTTGTTTCCTTATTCACTGTGCTGAATGTGATGCTCTCCACACAAATCACTTCGGGTTTATATTTTTCAAAGTCCAATGATTTTAATATATCAAGGTCCAGCCCCTCTACATCCAATGATATGAGGTTGGGCCAACCTGAAAAATATTTACCCATTACATCATTGATACTTACCAGTGGCATCTTCCTCACTTCCTTTATTTTAATACCGCTCTCTTTTTCCCTGCTTTCTGCTTCTTCTTTTGAAAATGTACTCCAGCCACAATATTGACCAGGAAAAACAAAAAAATCAGCTTCATTGATATTTGAAACACCAACACCAGCTTCAATAAAAACATCTTCCTTCCTGTGTCGTTTGATCAAATCAGAGAACTGTATATCCGGTTCGATACAAACACCCCTGCTACCTCTTTTGTAAAAATAAAATGTGTTATTGCAACTGAAAGGATGATTAGTGCCAATATCAAGATAAGTTGGTTGTGTAATACCTAAACAACTGTAAAGAAGATAACGCATCACCTGGTCTTCTCCGGCCTGTGAATAACTGGGTTGCACATTGCTTTTCAGGGTTTGCCAGGCAGCAAACATTTTTCCTGCAAATCGTTTCCAGTTCATTTCTTGTAAATCTCAATTTTAGGTAAGGGAAATATCAGCCCGGTGCCTCTTTCAAGAATAGCTTTTTCCCGTTGTAAAAATTCTTCTTTAAAATGCCAGGGTAAAACAAGATAATAATCCGGGTTCATAGCCCTGCTTTCTTCTTCGCTTATGATCGGGATATTCGTACCGAGTGTCATCGCCCCATATTTATCCGGGTTACGTTCCGCTGCATAATCAATTATCGTATTATCAATACCGCACCATTGCAGGATCGTATTGCCCTTTGTAGATGCCCCGTAGATATGGATCTTCTTTCCTTCTTTTTTTAAAGAAACCAATAAGCCATATAATTCACTTTTCAGTTTTTCGATTCGTTGATTGAATGTGCTATAGGGTTTATCTGTATCCAGTTCCAGGTCAAACTCCTGCTGCCTTACTTCACTTATCAGTTTATTATCTGCCGAATTGTTATAGCTATCATTGCTTGCATGAGTAGCATAACAACGAATACTTCCTCCGTTGATATCATTAAATGCGATTTTAAATATCTTCATTCCTGCCAATGCACAAATTTTATCCAACACTGCAAGACTATAATATTCCAGGTGCTCATGACAAATGGTATCATAGGAATCCAACTCCAGCATCTTAGGCATGTAACTCATCTCAAATATCCAGGCTCCATTATCAGCCAAAATATCTTTAACCGATTTTACAAAATCCACCGGGCTTTCCAGGTCATAAAACATAGCAATGGATGTAACCACATCTGCTTTCTTACCCTTCATCAATTTATTTAGCTGTTCCGATGGAAATATATCCTGCACAACTTCTGCATGTTTTACTTCCTTGGCTACATCACTTGGATCGCAACCATATTTTTTATATGACTCTGGATAATAACCTAACAACGTTCCATCATTACAACCAATATCTAATACAGCCGCATCTTTTTTGCTTACCAGTTGCATTACCGATTCAGTAATTCCTTTCAGATGGTTGCGCATCGTGTTATTTGTACCCGACCTGTACCAATAAGCAGCATATAAGATTTCAGGAGGAACAGAATGCTGCATCTGCAAAAGCCCGCATGCATTTTCATCCTGCTCGGGATTGCATCTCACCAGTACACAAGGAATACGCCTGTTGGAAGGCATTTCCTTTCCCGGTTTTATAAATGAACCCTGTAAAAACTGCGGGCCAAGGTCAACAACTTTTTTCAGCGAAGAAGAACCACAAACTCTGCATGTTAATCGAGTCTTTATATGCATTTTGACTTTTATTTGAGATGTGCGAAGATATTCATTTAACTGATTTAAAAACCTATCAAAAACCCGGCTGTCCGCTGTTAATTTGTTTTACCAGGCCTCTTACCAATTATCGAATTATTAAAATATCTTTCCGCGTCTTTAAACTTCTATGCCGGAAAAATACAAAGCTTCTGTTGCCATCTGCACCTATAACAGGCTCAGCCTGCTGAAACTTTGTATTGAAAGTATTGCGGCTTTAAAAACTCCTCCTGACTTGTTCGAGGTTTTGATAATCGATAATAACAGCACTGACGGAACCGAAGAGTTTTGCAAAACAGTATCTCAACACTATCCAAACCATCAATGGCGATATATTAAGGAAATCAACCAGGGTATTGCATTTGCCCGTACCCGTGGCGCTAAAGAAGCAACCGGGGATATCGTTGCTTACATCGATGATGATTGCCTCGCTGAAGCCAACTGGCTTGATGAGATAACCAGTTTTTACGATAGCAATGCAGAAGCAATGAGTACAGGTGGAAGAATAATTCCAAAATATCTTGTTCCGGTTGCTGACTGGTTTGGAAAATATTTTTGGGGACTTGTGGGCAGTTATGATCTGGGTAAATCTGTTTTTCAAATGAAAAGTGTTCGTTATCCTTCCGGGGCAAATATGCATTTTCGGAAAGCTGCTTTTGAGAAATATGGATATTTTGATGGTAATCTTGGCCGCAGTGGAAAAAGCCTGATGGCAGGTGAAGAAAAAGCGATGTATTTAAAACTCATCCATGCAAATGAAAAAGTTTTCTATCTGCCGCATGTAATCGTTCATCATCATGTCGAGGGAAATAAGTTTGATAAAGAATATGTAAAACGCCACAGCATGGGTATTGGCGGCAGTGAACGATTGATGAATAAAGGTTCTTTTCTTAAACTCTCACTTAAATTCCTGGAATACTTTGCTAAACTTGGCTATGCAATTGCCTATGGATTTACTTATTTATTACAGGGCAAGCCTGATAAAATGTGGATGCTGATAAAATTCAGATGGTGGGTGATCGAAGGATTTTTAAACCCGGAGAAAACGAAGAGGTGATCTACTTATTTGATTCTTTAAAAAAGTCGTAAGCCTTCTTTAATCCTTCTTTCAGTGTGATACTGCTTTTCCAACCGAGATCATGCAATTTTGTACTGTCCATCAATTTTCGTGGTGTGCCGTCAGGTTTTGAAGTATCGAATTTTAATTCACCGGTAAAACCCGTTACTTCTTTTACCAGCATTGCCAGATCTTTTATTGAAACCTCCTCTCCTGTTCCCACATTTATAAAAAGTCTTTCGTTATAATTCTGCATGAGGAAGACACAGGCACCAGCCAGATCATCTACATACATAAACTCTCTAAGCGGAGTTCCCGTGCCCCAAATTTCTACTGACGATCTATTCTCAAGCTTTGCCTCATGAAATTTTCTTAGCAATGCAGGTATCACATGAGATTTTTGTAAATGATAATTATCGCCTTGCCCATAAAGATTGGTTGGCATAGCTGCGATAAAGTTGCAACCATACTGATCACGATACGCCTCGCATAATTTTATTCCGGCAATTTTTGCCACTGCATAAGGCTCATTTGTTTTTTCAAGTAAACCTGTTAGCAATGCATCTTCTTTCATTGGCTGCGGAGCCATTTTGGGATAAATACAGGAACTGCCAAGGAACAATAATTTTTTAACCTGGTTTACATAAGAAGCATTAATAATATTCGACTCGATCATCAGGTTATCATAAATGAAATTGGCCCTGTAAGTATTATTGGCCATAATGCCGCCGGCTCTGGCAGCAGCTAAAAAAACATAATCCGGTTTCTCCGTTTCAAAAAAAGAATTTACTGCTTGTTGATTTCTTAAGTCAAGCTCAGAAGAACTTTTACCAATAATATTCTCAAAGCCCTGCTCCTTTAATTTTCTTGCAATTGCTGAACCTGCCATGCCCCGGTGACCTGCCACATAAATTTTATCCTGCTTATCCATTATTCGTATTGATTATTGGTGTTAAACCCAGATTCAGTAAGATGAACCTTGCGGCGGAACAATTCAATATCTGATTGCACCATTTCCTTTATCATTTCATCCAGCGTATATTTTGGCAACCAACCCAGTTTTTTGTTTGCCTTCTCAGGATCACCAAGAAGTAAATCAACCTCCGTAGGTCTGAAATATTTTTTATCTACTTCTACCACTACATCACCAACTTTTACTTTTACCCGTCCGACCGGGTCATCCGGGCGGGCATCGGGCAATGCGACTTTGTCAACGATGCCTACTTCATTTTCACCTTCTCCTTCAAAACGAACATGTACACCTGCATTTGCAAAGGCTTTCGAAACAAAATCCCTTACTGAGGTAGTTTGCCCGGTTGCAATTACATAATCTTCCGGTTTATCCTGTTGCAGCATCAGCCACATTGCTTCGATATAATCTTTTGCATGACCCCAGTCACGTTTTGCATGCAGGTTGCCCAGCCAGATTTTTTTCTTTAATCCTAAAACGATCTCAGCAACACCTCTTGTTATTTTTCTTGTTACAAAAGTTTCACCTCTTACAGGGCTTTCATGGTTAAATAAAATTCCATTGCATGCATACATGCCATAAGCCTCACGATAATTTACCGTGATCCAGTAAGCATACATTTTTGCAACACCATATGGCGAACGTGGATAGAAAGGAGTATTTTCTGTTTGTGGCGTCTCCCTCACTTTACCATATAGCTCTGAAGTCGATGCCTGGTAAATTCTTGTTTTCTTTTCCAACCCTAATATGCGGATCGCTTCAAGCAATCGTAATGTACCAATACCATCAACATTCGCCACATACTCCGGCTCTTCAAAACTTACCTGCACATGGCTCATAGCCCCGAGATTATAAATTTCATCGGGTTGTACCTGCTGAATGATACGGATAATATTGGTAGAGTCAGTAAGGTCACCGTAATGCAGCACCATATTCACATCACTTTCATGCTGGTCTTTATATAAATGATCGATACGCTGCGTGTTTATGAGTGAGGTTCTTCGTTTTATTCCATGAACCTTATAGCCTTTCTCCAGTAAGAACTCAGCGAGATAAGATCCGTCCTGGCCTGTGATACCTGTAATCAATGCAACTTTCATCCGGTTTTAAATTTTGGCAAAAATAGATGATTTGAAATAGAAGGGAAAACCCGTATTAGCCCCGCACAGATAATGCCTTAAGTAGTTTTTTATTGTTTCCCCAGAAATGCATCGGTTCATAATCCGGGTAAGGATAATAACCAGGGTTCAATTTTATATCTGCTCCTTTTGAAAGCAAATATTCATTTAGCAGGTCAAGGATCTTTACCGGCAAACCACTGCAACAATTAATAATACCCTCTACTTTTTTTTGTAATGCGATGCTTACTATATATTCAGCCACCTTTGAAACAGGCAAATAGTCCCTTGTTTGCATTCCACCACTCATATTAAATACCTGCTCGCCGGTGGTTATTGTTTTATCCAGTTGAGAAAAAAGTGATTTAGGATTTTGACCTTCTCCGTACATATAAAACAGCCTAACCCATTTGAAATTAAAATCTTTCTCTTTACTTAATTTCTCCAGTGATTCCCTGAGTCTGTTTTTTGCAATACCATAAGGGTTTTGAGGAAGCGAGGGCATATCCTCATCAAGACTCCCCTCCTGCATGCCATACTCAAAGCAAGTACCTGTTACAGTTAGATCCGAAAGGCCATTGCTGATAAGATTATTTAAAAACTGAAGATGACGTGGCAAATTAACCTCGATATGAAATGAATCTTTATAATTCGGTAAACCTTCCCATGCAAGATGGATCATGCAGTCGGGCTGATTGAAAAAACTGAAATAATCAACTGAATTATCATATCCCCCTAAATCAAAAGGAATATAATTCACGTTGCTAAACCATTTTTTTTTCTGCGCATTTTCTTTATTGGTGGAAGTAGCAATGACCATATGATCCCGTTCCAGTAATTCCTGAACTACATAATTTCCGATGAAGCCTGTGGCGCCGGTTACTAAAACTTTCATACATTATAAAATCTGCAGTGCGGGAACAGGAATTACAAATTTCCCACCCCACTCTTTTATATAGGCAAGCTGAGTTACTATTTCATCCTTCAGGTTCCAGGGAAGGATGATAACAAAATCGGGTTTATCCTTCTTTAAATATTCTTCATTTAAAACAGGTATATGACTTGCAGGTAAAAACTTATTCTGCTTGTTCGGGTTTGCATCCACCACATAATACACCAGGTCATTCCTCACTCCGCAGAAATTAAGCAGCGTATTTCCCTTTGCAGCCGCTCCGTAAGCTGCTACTTTTTTTCCTGCTTTTTTTTGCTCGATCAGGAAACTCAGCATACCCAATTTTACTTTCATGGCTTTTTGCTGAAAATTTTCATACAATGAAAGCGAATTGATCCCTTTATCTATTTCTTTTTTAAGCAAGGCTGTAACATTCGGTGAGATTTGCTTAGAATCATCCTCCTTGTGTTTAGCATAAATGCGCAGTGACCCGCCATGTGTTGAAATTTCATCTACATCAAACAATTCAAGACCCTGCGATTCGAATATCTGTTTTACTGTATAAAATGACAGGTAGGAAAAATGTTCATGATAGATCGTATCAAACTGGTTGTTTTCTACTAACTGCAATAAGTGCGGAAACTCCATTGTAATAACTCCACCTTCTTTCAGAATGATCTTCATTCCGCCTACAAAATCCATAATATCCGGAACATGTGCCAGCACATTATTACCCAACAGAAGATCTGCCTTTCTTCCTTCATTCGTTAATTGTTTTGCAAGCTTCACTCCAAAAAAATCAATCACCGATTCAATACCTTTTTCTTTTGCAACTGCAGCCGTATTGGCTGTGGGCTCCACACCCAAAACAGGAACTTGCTGTTCTTTAAAATACTGGAGCAGGTAGCCATCATTGGATGCTACTTCGATCACCAATGAATCTTTGTTATAACCAAAACGGCTGATCATCATTTCTGTATAGCGTTTGGCATGGCTTAACCAACTGGTACTGTAAGATGAGAAATAAACATAGTTGCTGTCGAATATTGCATCTGATTTTTTATACTCATCCACCTGCACGAGAAAACATTTATGGCAGGTAAAGACCTTTAAAGGGAAAAACATCTCTGGTTCATTTAACTGCTCCGGTGTAAGAAAGGAATTTGAAGCTGGTGAGTTAACCAGGTCTATAAAAACATTCTTTAATTCAGTTTTACAAAATCTGCAATTCATATTCCTTTAAAATTATTTGTTATGAATGGATGATTTTTATCTCTTTCAGAAATTACCGTAATTTCTATTGGCCATTCAATATTGATAGCAGGATCATTATAGCTGATCCCTGTTTCTCTTCCGGGTGTATAAAAAGCAGAATGATGGTAAAGCAGTTCACAATTATCGGTGAGACACTGAAACCCGTGAGCAAAACCAGCAGGTATATACAACATCTTTTTATTTTCTGCTGATAATTCAATACCGAACCATTTTAAAAAGGTCGGTGAGTCTTTACGAATATCAATAATTACATCATAAACTTTTCCGGCAATACAACGTACGAGTTTTATCTCTTTATACTCACCTTCCTGGTAATGCATTCCCCGCACCGAGCCCAGATGTTTTGTGAAAGAGTGATTCATTTGCACCCATTCAGCATCATGTCCTATTTCCTTAAACTCATTCTTGCAATAATATCTCGCAAACCATCCCCTTTCATCACTGAACGGGTTTAGATCAATACTAAAGCTCCCCGATAAAGGTGTTGGTGAAAAAATCATACTTGAAAATATTGCCTTATTTGTTCAAAAGTAAATGTCGCTTGTTTATCAGTAGCCTGTTTATACCATTCAATAGTTTTTTCAATAGCTTCCTTAGCTGAAAAAATAGGTTTCCAGCCCAACTCATTCTCTGCACGGTTTATATCAAGCTTCAACAATTCAGCTTCATGCGGCTGCGAAGGGTCCGATATATCACTCCACTCACCACTTCCCCATGCTTTGATTGCGATCTCAACTAATTCTTTTACGGAAAGATGATCGTAATGCTGTGGACCGAAATTAAATGCTTTTGCAAAGGCCGCTGGTTTTTCGTTGAGCAAATAACCAAGAAGCAGGTAACCATTCAATGGCTCCAGAACATGCTGCCATGGACGTATTGCTCTGGGATTCCGGACTTCAATTGATTTATGCTGCTGAAGTGATCGGATGATATCCGGCACAATTCTGTCCTTACTCCAATCACCACCACCAATCACATTTCCGGCCCTTGCACTGGCAACTCCTTTTTGGTGTTGACTGTATTTTGAAGGATCAAAAAAAGAATCTCTGAAAGATTGTACAACTATTTCAGTTGCTGCTTTGCTGGCACTGTAAGGATCATGCCCGCCCAACCTGTCGTCTTCAGTAAACAGGTTCCCTTTTTCTTTATTCTCATAAACCTTGTCAGTAGTTATAACAATCACTGAGCATTTATTATTTAACAGCTTCACTGCTTCCAATACGTTGGCGGTGCCAACAACATTTACTTCAAATGTTTCTGCAGGAATTTCGTATGAACGACGAACAAGAGGTTGGGCTGCTAAATGAAAAATGAAATCCGGCTGAAATGAAATGATTTCTTTTTCGAGTTTTTCTTTATCTCTTATATCAGCAATAATACTTTCAGAAATATTAAAAGGAGAAAACAAATCATACAACCCATTTTGGTAATCCGGTGCTAAAGCATATCCTTTTACCTGCGCACCTGCAGTATAAAGACAGGCACAAAGCCATGAACCTTTAAAACCGGTATGACCCGTAACAAATATTTTTTTCCCTTTGTAAAAAGAAAATAGCTGAGAAGAGTTTACCATATTTTCCATTTAGCATTGCTGGTCTGCCAAAGATGTTCTAATTCCATTTTATCACGCAGTGCATCCATACATTTCCAGAAACCGGTATGTCTGAAAGCGACCAGTTGCTGATCGGCTGTCAATTGTTCCAGCGGATCATCCTCCCACATCATCTGGTCCATATCATTTTCGAGGTATTTAAAGATCTCCGGTTTTAAAACAAAGAATCCGCCATTGATCCATTTATTTTCATCCTTTGCTTTCTCACGAAAAGCTTCCACACTACCATCACTACCCAGTTCCATTCCTCCAAAACGGGCCTCTAACTGAACGGCTGTAACAGTAGCGATCTTACCATGCTGTTTATGAAAATTATATAATGCTTTTAAATCAACATCACACAATCCATCGCCATATGTAAGCATGAAATCTTCGTTACCGATATATTTTTGAACCCGTTTCAATCTTCCGGCTGTTTTAGTATCCAGCCCGGTTTCCACCAGTGTAACTTTAAATGTCTCCGAATACGTACCGAGTATTTCGGTATGGTTATTTTTTAAATCAACTGTAATATCAGAATTGTGAAGAAAATAATTCATGAAATACTCTTTGATGATATACCCTTTATAACCGAGACAAACGATAAAATCATCAAACCCAAAACTGTTGTAGTATTTCATTAAATGCCATAATACCGGCTTACCCCCGATCTCAACCATTGGCTTTGGTTTGGTGGTAGTTTCTTCTGAAATGCGTGTACCTAATCCACCGGCAAAAATCACAATTTTCATTTAGTTTCCTGTTTAAGCAAAAGTATTGGAAAATAGTTGATGATATAAAAATAAACAAGCGGGAATATGATCTTAGTGATCGGTTATAATTGCCAGGAATTTTTCCATGCCGGCTTTTTTTCTCTCATCCAAAAAATAATTGATATGAAACTGGTAATATTTTTTCAGATCAAAATCAGGGAAAGGATTAGCTGCAGCTATTTCATCGAGATATTCAAGACCTTCAGCATTAGCAGCATTAAACTGTTTGATAAATTCAGGTGGAAATTCCTTTTTACTTACCCATACTGCAAATACAAATGGCAATCCTGTAATTTTTTTCCATTCAGAGCTGAGGTCAAAAATAAATGTTGATATCCGCCTTTGCTGTAAAGCCCGATTTCCAATGATCAGTGCTGCCGTTGTGCCCTTGATCTCGTTCCTAAAATCATCATTTGTGGTTTCAACCAGTTCGGCATTCAGTCCCCAGTATTCCTTCATCAGCCATTTTAATAAAGCAACTGAAGATCGGCTTTGATAGTCGAGATATATTTTTTTGATCTCATGCATCGGCACTTCACTGAAGAGACAAACAGATGCCACCTCACCTTCTGCAGCGATACAATAATCACCTACTATTTTATACCCGGGAATTTCCGGCAATACAGCAACCGGTATCAGGCCGATATCAATCTCATCATTCTTCAGCATATCTGCCAAGCGGGACGGGTATTCTTCCACCAATTCTACCTGGCTTTTCATAGGTTCTTTTTGCAATCCAAATATCAACGGTCTTGTGTTGAGATAATTTACAATGCCCACTTTTATCTTATCCAATTGAAGTATTTTTGCCGCAAAGGTAAAGAGCAGCAAACTATTAAAATCAAGTCATGGAATTAACCCCGCTTACAGCCATTTCAGCTATCGATGGCCGCTATCGTAAACAGGTTCAGCATCTCGATGAATATTTTTCAGAATATGCATTAATGAAATACCGGGTGCATGTGGA
Organism: Bacteroidota bacterium; assembly: GCA_005882315.1. Taxonomy (NCBI): domain Bacteria; kingdom Pseudomonadati; phylum Bacteroidota; species Bacteroidota bacterium. The sequence goes on along the minus strand of VBAR01000003.1, from coordinate 27,133 downwards.
AATTGAGTACCTGTTATTGCTGGAAAAGAAAAAATTTTTCAAACTACCGGGTAAGGCTGTGAAGCACCTGCAAAAATTGCAGGAAAATTTTGGACAGGAAGATGCACAGGAAATAAAACAGATCGAATACACTACCAATCATGATGTAAAAGCTGTTGAATATTTTTTAAAAAATGAATTGGATAAATGTGGCGGAGATGATGCGAAAGAATGGATCCATTTTGGACTGACATCACAAGACATTAATAATACAGCTGTACCTCTTTTGTGGAAACATGCATTGGAGTATGAATATTTACCGGCACTTCTAAATCTGAATACAGAACTTAAATTACTTGTTAGCCAATGGAAGGATATTCCAATGCTGGCACATACACATGGGCAGCCTGCAAGCCCAACCAAACTCGGCAAAGAAATAATGGTCTTTGTAGAAAGAATAGAAAACCAGGTGGAGCAACTGATCAATATTCCTGTGGGAGCAAAATTTGGTGGAGCCACCGGCAACTTCAATGCACATCATATTGCTTTTCCAAAAACTGATTGGATAAAATTCGGAAATGAGTTTGTAACCAATCTCGGATTACAACGCCAGCAATACACTACTCAGATTGAGCACTATGATAATCTCGCTGCAGGTTTTGACTGCATGAAACGCATCAATAATATCCTTATCGATTTTTGCCGTGATTTGTGGACTTATATTTCCATGAATTATTTCAGGCAAAAAACAAAGAAAGGCGAAATTGGAAGTAGTGCCATGCCACATAAAGTAAACCCAATCGATTTTGAAAACGCTGAAGGAAATCTTGGTTTAGCCAATTCAATCTTTGAGCATCTTTCTGCAAAGCTTCCTGTTTCAAGATTACAAAGAGACTTAACCGATTCAACTGTTTTAAGAAATATAGGAGTTCCTTTTTCACATACATTGATTGCATTTAAATCAATTGAGAAAGGATTAGAGAAATTAGTGATCGATGAAACTACTATTTACATTGATCTTGAAAACAACTGGGCAGTTGTAGCTGAAGCCATTCAAACTGTTTTGCGTCGTGAGAAATTTCCTAAACCCTACGAGGCATTAAAAGACCTGACAAGAGGGAATAACACAATTGATAAAAAATCAATTCATGAATTTATTGAGAGGTTGAAAGTGAGCGATGCTGTGAAAAAAGAATTGAAGAAAATAACCCCACATAATTATACGGGAATAACCCGTCCTATTATAAATAAGTAAAAAGCAGACCTTAATTAATTATCCGTCACAGACTATGCAAGTTTTGAAAAAGGCTCTTATAAATTTTTCAGTTGTTATTACATTTTTATTCATCACGTTTGAAAATGGTATTTCTCAAACCGCCAGTTTCATAATACCTGACACTGTTTGTGTAAATGCTCCCGTTAATATTCAAAATACGTCAACAGGAGCCACAAGCCACTTTTGGAATTTCTGTGTTGGAAATATCAATCAAACTCCTGCTGCTGTTAATCTCGGAAATTTTGGAGGTGTGATCACCACGCCTGTTTTTATGGATTATGTTTATGAGAATAACAATTATTATGGATTCGTAGTAAATTTTGCGCCTGGCAAGCTAGTACGCTTTGACTTCGGAAATAGTTTATTGAATACTCCAACAACAACTGATCTTGGAAATATGGGTGGAGTAATACCACTTATTTCTGAAGGAATACAGGTAGTTAAGAATGAAGGAAAATGGTATGCAATAATGGTGGCAGGTTATGTGCCAGGGGGAAGTACACCCAGAGTTTTGAAAGTTGATTTCGGAACTAACATTACTAATACTAGTCCGGTTGCAACGAACTGGGGTAATATTGGTAATCTGCTAAATCCTATAGACCTGCACGTATTCCAGGAAAATAGTAGCTGGTATGGATTTACAGTGAACGCAGAAAACAATACGATCACACGGTTTGATTTTACAAATAGCTTTGACAATACCCCATCAGCAATTAATCTTGGGAATATAGGCAATCTAAGTTACCCTGTAGGTATCCATGCTATAAAAGACAATACTAACTGGAGAGTGTTTATTGTAAATGCAGGAAATAACTCAAGAACCGGCGGAACATTTTCTCTAACAAGACTTGATTTTGGCGCATCGTTATTAAATACTCCGACGGGAGTAAATCTTGGCAATCCTGGCGGCTTACTACGACACCCACGAGATCTGACAATGATAAAATACTGTGATCAGATCACTGGCTTTGCTGTAAATGGTTTTCTAAATGCTCCTGACCTGGTGAGGCTTGATTTCAACAATGACCTTACCTCAGTTCCAACGCTTACATCTCTTGGAAATACAGGGAATCTTAGCTTCCCTCATTCTTTATCAAAGATTTTCAGAGTTGGCGCAGACTTATACTCTTTTATTACAAATGTTGATAATGGTACAATAACACGTTTGCAATTTACAGGTTGCAATAATTCAAACATTCCAAATTTCACAGGACCTAATCCACCACCAGTAACATATAATACTCCCGGCACTTATAATATTAACTTGACAATTGATGATGGTCTTCCAACACAGGCAAGTATTTGCAAGCAAGTTGTAGTTGTAGGAACCCCTGTTGTAACTATTTCAAATGATACTGCGATCTGCAGAAACACCACACTACAACTTTCTTCCTCAGGTGGCGGCACCTATACCTGGGCACCGAACGCAACTCTCAGCAATCTAACTATTTCAAATCCCGTTGCATCACCATCTGCAAATACAACTTACTATCTTACGGTAACTAACAACAATAATTGCAGCAGTAATGATTCTGTAAAAGTGAATGTCATTTCACCTGCACAATTTACAGTTAGTCCTGCACAGGAAATTTGCAAAAATGAAACCGTTCAACTGAATGCATCAGGTGGTACTATTTATTCTTGGTCACCTTCAATCGGTCTGAATAATGCATCAATAGCTAATCCACTTGCAAATCCTCAGATATCCACCAACTATTCTGTCACCATAACAGAAACAACCTGTAATGAATCATCGGTCTTAACAGTTCCGGTTAATGTATTAGCACTGCCAACAATAATTGCAACAAGATCAAATGATATAGATTGTACAGTGGACTTTGCCCAACTTACAGCAACTGGGGCACAAGATTATAGTTGGAGCCCAGCAGCCGATTTAAATAATGCTAACATACCCACGCCGATTGCAAGCCCGGTTATAACTACTCAATATTTTGTAACCGGAACGGATGCGTCTGGCTGCACTAATATAGATTCCGTAATGGTAAATGTAAATGCAACCGGGAAATCTGGCTACCTGATGCCAAGTGCATTTACTCCAAATAATGACGGATTGAATGATTGCTTTGGAATTAAATTCTGGGGACCAATTGTTGAATTAGAGTTTAATATTTTTAATCGATGGGGTGAAAAAGTATTTCACACTACAAACCCGGGTAATTGCTGGAATGGAAGATTCCGAGGGGTGGAACAAAAATCTGATGTTTACGTTTACTGGATCAGGGCCAAAACTACCTGTGAATCATCAGTTTTCAGAAAAGGTGTTATCACACTCATAAGATAGCTGATTTTCATATTAGCTAATTTGCACAGTTTTTGCAAACAGGGTTTAAAACCTTGTATATGAAAATTCTGTTTACCCTCCTGATAGCAATTCCGCTGATAATTGCCTGTAAAAAATCACAGGAATTTCCTGAAGGAGAAGATCATGTTTTAAGTGGAAGATATATGGGCAAATTTTATAGAACAGGTAGTGATACTGTAAATGTATCCCTACTTTTTACAGAAAATAATTTTAGTGGCAGTAGCGATAGGCCTAAATATCCTGCTATTTGTAATGGCACATTTTCTGTAACTAAGAATGGCAGCTCAAATACAATTCAGTTTGATGATGTCTGTATGTGGACTGCTGATTTTGACTGGTCATTAATACTAGACGGTGAATATGATTTGAAATTTAATCCTGACAATTCAGTAACTATTGTGCGACATAGCTTTGCTTCATCAGATTATTATACTTTATGGAAAGTAGTACGCTAAGAAGTTTTGTTATGGATAATAAACCGGTATAATTCTTTTTCGCCTTCTTTAAAAATAAGTTCCTTTTCAAAGCCTGCCTTGAGCAACACTTTTTGAGAAGCAGTGTTTGCTGATTCAGTTACTGCATAGATCAACGGAAGTTTCATCACTTCAAAAACATATTTCAGACCAGCTTTGGTTAACTCGGTTGCATAACCTTTGTCCCACTCCTCTTTTTTTAAAGAATAACCTAATTGGATTTTTTCACTTCCCGGAATAAAGATTATTGCAAAGGAACCAACAAACTTAGCTGTTAGCTTCTCTTCTACGCCCCATCTTCCCATCAAGGGGTACATAGTATAAAACTCAATATTTTCTTTTAGAAATTTTTCGCTTTCTTCCCGAGTCTGAACAGCCCGGATATAACGCATTACATCTTCATCCCCGCTGAGTGAAAAAAAATTGTCTTTATCTGCCTGAGAATACCGCCTGACAATTAACCGGTCCGTTTCAAAAATGAATTGGGATTGCACTTATTGAAGTTATTATTTCTAAACTGTTTCCTTATGTATCTCACTCGTAAAATGAAACTCTATATCCGGGTTATTGGTTTTTTCGGTATTCAAATACCACTCACTTTGGGCAAGATATATCATGTGCCCATCTTTATCAGCACCGATATTCATTTGCTTGAAACGGGAAAATTCTTCCAGCTTTTTCGGATCCTTACTTGAAAGCCAGCAGGCTTTGTAAAAAGGTAAATTATTAAAGACAACTGAAGCGCCATACTCATGTAACAAACGATATTGAATTACTTCAAACTGCAGTTCACCTACGCAACCAATTATTTTTTTATTTCCTCCATGCTGAGTAAACAATTGAGCTACTCCTTCATCCGTTAATTGCAATAATCCTTTTTCCAGTTGCTTAGTTTTCATCGGATCTTTATTCAGTACTTCTTTAAATATCTCCGGCGAGAAAGAAGGAATACCTGTAAAATAAAAATCCTCCCCCTCTGTTAATGTATCACCGATCTTAAAGTTACCTGTATCAAACAATCCAACTACATCACCGGCATAGGCATCATCAATAATGCTTTTATCCCTCGCCATAAATGAATAAGGATTACTGAAGCGAATATCCTTATCTAAGCGTACATGATGATAGTATTTGTTGCGTTCAAATTTACCACTGCAAATGCGGAGGAATGCAATCCTGTCGCGGTGTTTCAGATCAAGATTGGCATGAATCTTAAATACAAAGCCGGTCATTTTATCTTCGTATACATCCAGGTTACGGGTTGATGTTTCCCTGCTTCGTGGTGTGGGTGCAATGCGAATAAATGTATCGAGCATTTCTTTTACGCCAAAGTTGTTGATAGCACTACCAAAAAATACAGGGGCAACTTTGGCAGCCAGGTAATCATCAGCATTCAGTACACCGTGTACCCCATCAACCAATTCCACATCTTCTCTTAATTGATCAGCATCTTTTTCACCCAGTAACTCATTTACCACTGCATCATTTAGATTGCTGATGGAAACAACTTCATCATCGGCACCCTTCGTATTAGCAGTGAACAAACGAAGATTCTTATCATGCAGGTTATAAACACCTTTAAATTCCTTACCGCTATTGATCGGCCATGTCATCGGGTGCAGGTGAATAGATAATTCTTTTTCTATTTCTTCCAATAGATCAAACCGGCTTTTACCATCACGGTCCATTTTATTAATGAAAACAATCACAGGTGTATCCCGCATACGGCACACTTCCATCAATCGTCTTGTTTGTGCCTCTACCCCATTCACACTGTCAACAACAAGAATTACGCTATCAACAGCAGTTAATGTCCTGTAAGTATCTTCTGCAAAGTCTTTGTGACCGGGAGTATCGAGCAAGTTGATCAAAATCTTTTTGTATTCAAATGTCATTACGGAAGTAGCTACCGAGATACCACGTTGTCTTTCTATTTCCATAAAGTCGCTGGTAGCATGTTTCTTGATCTTATTGCTTTTTACAGCACCTGCCGTTTGAATAGCACCTCCAAACAACAGGAATTTTTCTGTCAATGTTGTTTTACCCGCATCCGGGTGGCTGATGATGGCGAAGCTGCGGCGGCGTTGTATTTCAGTTGCGTATTTCATACCCTTATCCCCGCCGCAGCGGGGAATAATTAATTTTCTGGTTTATGCGAATTTATTTCAAGCGGGCAAAGGTAAGGTTTGGAAGTGATTTTTGACTGATGAACAGAGATACAACAGTACAAGAGTGCCTTCGACAAGCTCAGGATAAACTTGCAAGGGACGATCAACCAAGAAACCAATGCTGGTAACCACCTAAATAATTTCTTTTATTGCACCGTTACCATCAGTTAATTTTGCCAAATGTTAAGCGGAACGCTGGATATAATCGGCAATAGTATAAAAATGGCTGCACAGGAATTGTGGAAGAATAAGCTCCGCACATTTCTTTCTCTTTTTGGTATTACTATCGGCATTCTTTGTATTATTGGCGTACTCACCGTTGTAAACAGCCTTGAGCATAATATCCAGGGTGAAATAAAATCACTTGGCACTAACACTATCTACGTTGACAAATGGGAATGGGGTGGCGGGCCTGACAGACCCTGGTGGCAGTTTCAAAAACGTCCTTCTCCCCGCTTTGATGAAGTAAAGCAGATCAAAGAGAGAACACACTCAGCAAAATTCATAGGATTTAAAATAAGTCTAAATGATAAGGTGGGCTATAAAGACAATGACCTGTCGAATATTAATTATTATGGAGTTAATGAAGAATTCAACGAAGTACAGAAAATAGATATTGAATTTGGTCGCTACATTTCGGATGCTGAGTTTGCAACAGGAAGTAGTGCAGTTGTTCTCGGCTATACAGTTGCTGAAAAATTATATGGTAAAGCTGAACTGGCAATAGGAAAACATATTGAGGCAAGAGGAAAAAAAATACCTGTATCGGGTGTAATACGTAAGCAGGGCAAGAATTTGATCGGCGGATGGAATTTTGATGAAAGCATATTGATGAGTTACCGGATGGCGAGAAATATTATGGACGAACGCAGGGCTAACCCGTTAATAATGGTTCAGGGACTTGATAATATCACAAGTGTGGCACTGAAAGATGAACTGGAAGGAACAATGCGGAGCATTCACAAACTCAATCCTACACAGGAAAATGATTTTTCCTTAAATGATATAAACGATTTCAGCGCTGCTGTAAGTAAAGCATTTTCAGGATTGAATATGGGCGGTGCCATTATCGGAGGCATTAGTTTGATCGTTGGTCTATTTGGTGTGGCTAATATTATGTTTGTTACTGTAAGAGAACGTACCAGCCAGATAGGATTGAAAAAAGCAATTGGCGCTAAGAAAAGAATTATCCTTTCTGAGTTTTTAATGGAATCAGCATTTCTCTGTGTTATCGGTGGTTTGATCGGGCTGCTTTTGGTTTTCCTGGTAACCGTTATATTAACAAAGGCACTGAATTTTCCTATTTTCATATCTGTCGCTAATATGATGTGGACTTTTATTATCTGCCTTTCTGTAGGGATCATTGCCGGTATTATCCCTGCCTCTCAGGCAGCAGGAATGGATCCTGTAGTCGCAATCAGGAGTAAATAATAAATATAAAATCTAAAACACAAAATGTAAAACCGAAGAAGTGATATCACTTACTTTTACATTTTAAATTTTATATTCTGCATTTTACATTTCATGCCCATAATTCTCGCTATAGAATCTTCATGTGACGAAACCTCCGCATCCATATGCAGGGATGGAAATATCTTGTCAAATATTATTGCTACGCAAAAAGTACATGAACAGTATGGCGGCGTTGTACCAGAACTGGCGAGTCGTGCACATATACAAAATATTATTCCTGTAGTAACTGAATCACTTAAGACTGCTAATTGTGAACTGCAGACTGTTGACTGTATTGCGTTCACTCAATCACCCGGGTTGATCGGCTCACTGCTTGTTGGTGCCCAGTTTGCAAAATCATTAGCATTATCATTAGACAAGCCTTTAGTTGCAGTACATCATATGCAGGCACATGTGCTGGCAAACCGGATTGCAGATAAAAAACCTTCATTTCCATTTTTATGCTTAACAGTTAGTGGAGGGCATACACAAATTGTTTTATGTGAATCACCAACAGCTATGAAAGTGATCGGTGAAACCATTGATGATGCAGCAGGCGAAGCATTTGATAAAACAGCAAAATTATTGGGCCTCCCTTATCCCGGCGGACCGTTGATCGATAAGTATGCTGTGAATGGCGATGCAAACCGTTTTAATTTTCCTGAGCCACAAATAGCTGATTTGAATTTTAGTTTTAGTGGTGTAAAAACTTCCATCCTTTATTTTTTACAAAATGCAGGCAAAAGCAATTTGTATAAAGAAGAATTTCTAGCACCAGAAGCTGAAAGAAAAAAATTTATTGAAGAAAACATTGAAGATATCTGCGCTTCAGTACAGCAACGCATTATTTCCATACTGCTAAATAAGCTAAAAAAAGCATCTATTCAAACAGGCATAAAGGATATTTGTCTTGCCGGCGGCGTATCAGCTAACAGCGGTTTAAGAAAAGCATTTTATGAAATGGGTGAGAAATATAAATGGAACTGTTTTATACCCGCCTTTGAATATTGCACTGATAATGCTGCCATGATTGCCATCACCGGCTATTACAAATACTTGGCTGGCGACTTTTCAAGCCTTGATGTTACTGCAAGTGCAAGAGCCGAGTGGTGAACTGGATACCAGATACTAGATTCTAGTTAACTTTATATTCGACTATTCCTAAAAACAGGAGCTTAAACATCCAGTATCTAGCATCAAGTATCCAGTATGTCTAATTCCTTCTTCAGATTTAAGCAATTCATCATCCGCCAGGATAAATGCGCCATGAAGGTGACAACAGATGCCTGTTTGTTTGGAGCATGGTTAGCGGAAAAAGTCAGGAGTCAGGAGTCGGGAGTCGGGAGTCAGAATCTGAAAGTTGGAAATGTACTGGATATAGGAACAGGCACTGGCTTACTTTCATTAATGCTGGCACAAAATTGCGACGCAAATATTGATGCAATAGAAATAGACGACCAGGCAGCAGCCCAGGCTACAGAAAATGAAGAGGCATGTTCCTTCAGAAACAGTATACAAGTGATAAACGCTGATATCCGGGATCATCATTTTGAAAAAAAATATGATGTCATTATCAGCAACCCTCCTTTTTATGAAAATGAACTGAAATCAGTTTCATCAAAAAAGAATATAGCTCATCATGGCGAAAATTTATCATTACAGGATTTACTTACGGCTATCAAGCAAAACTTGAACCCTGGTGGTTTATTTTTTCTTTTACTTCCTTTTAAAAGAGATGAAGAGATCAGAAGCCTGGTATACCAAAATAAAATGCAGCTGAAACAAATCACATTGGTACGCCAATCAGTTCACCATAATTTTTTCCGCATTATGATCATGGGCACTATTACTGAAGAAGGCTACTCTGAAGCAGAGTTTGATGAAATATCGATTTGGGATGAACATCAGCAATACACAGAGGAATTTGTACAACTCTTAAAAGATTATTATTTATACCTGTAAAACTGATCAGAAGATTTTAAATCTTTCAAAACAACTTTTCTCTAATAGTTCTCTGTCATCCGGATGTGCAATATTGATCAATGCTTTTGCCCGTTGACGCAGATTTTTTCCAAACAAATAAGCAGCACCATATTCGGTTACCACATAATGCACATGTGCTCTTGTTGTAACAACGCTGGCACCGGGTTTCAGAATGGGAACAATTCTTGAAACACCCTTCTGTGTTCTCGATGGCAATGCGATGATAGGCTTACCTCCTTCACTCAATGCTGAGCCTCTTATAAAATCCATTTGTCCGCCAACACCAGAGAATTGATAAGTGCCGATAGAGTCGGCACAAACCTGCCCAGTTATATCCACTTCAATTGCACTATTGATGGCAATTACTTTTGGATTGCGACGAATAACAGAAGTTTCATTTACATAATCAATATCTAAAAAAGCGAAAGCAGGGTTATCATGAACATAATCGTAAAGCATTTTTGTGCCGAGTGCAAAACCGGTTACTACTTTATTAGGGTGTATCCTTTTATATTTATTTGTTACTATATCTTTTTCCACCAAATCGATTAATCCATCTGAAAACATTTCAGTATGTACACCCAGGTCTTTATGATTATAAAGCGATTTCAACACTGCATCAGGTATAGCACCAATACCGGTTTGCAAAGTGCTGCGATCATCAATTAACTCAGCAATAAATTTTCCGATCTGCATTTCTTTCTCGGTTACCTTTTCTGCAAAATGTGCTTCATGCAGTGGCGCTTCATGATACACCATACTGTGAAAGCGTTCAACCGGCACCATCCCATCGCCATGTGTTCGGGGTATATTCGGGTTCACCTGTCCTATTACAAATTTTGCTGTATTCACTGCTGCCCTTGCTACGTCAACAGAAACACCAAGGGAACAATACCCATGAGCATCTGGCACAGAAACCTGGACGATAGCAACATCGATCGGCAGAATCTTTTGCTTGAACAGTTCAGGAATATCACTCAGAAATACGGGAACATAATCTGCATGACCATCATTCATGCTGTTTCGCAGAGTAGATGAACCAAATAAAGAATTAATGTTGAATATGCCGAGGTATTCAGGCCTATTCAAAAAGAATTCTCCATATACAGATATGGAAACGATTTCGACATCCCGCAACCTGTATGATTCATTGGCCAACTGCTCCAACATATACGTAGGCGTACAGGCACTTCCGTGAATAAATACCCGGTCTCCCGGTTTTACGATCTGCAATGCCTCTTTTGCTGATACATATTCAGCTGTTTTTCGTTTCATAGCCTGCAAAAATTGATATTATTCAATCCTGTTTACCTGATCTTTATCAACTTACATAAAAACTTTTGTCAGTCAAAAAATAACTTTGCTAAACCAATAAACCTGTTAACTTAAGGCTCTGAATAATTCTGATGATTTAATGAAAATCCTTTTAACCATATTGAATCTTTTTCCCCTATGGATCTTTGCCCAAAGCCTGGCTGGTGTATGGACGGGTTATATTAAAACTCCCGGAAGCCAGCTTCCCTATGAACTGGCGATAAGCGAAAACAATGAAAAAACATCCGGATATTCATTAATTATTTATGATAAGGAAGGTTTCGACAATATCGGGATCAAGACAGCAAAGATCACTGTAGGCAAAAAAGAAATACGGGTTGAAGATGGAGAACTGATCTACGAAAACTTCAATACAGTAGCTATCCGAACAAAACTTTATGGGTTTCTTACAATACAAAAGAAAGATACGGTATGGACTTTAAGTGGCATCTTCAAAACAAGGTCGATCGACTTCCGGGACACACGAAATTATAATGGCGAGGTCTATCTTCAAAAATCCAGCAAAGCAACATCACCAAAAATTTTATCTAGTTTAGATGAATTGAACCTGTTACATAATCTTGCATTTACACGAACAAGAGAGAAAAAATCAGTATCTGAAAAAAATATTGTTGCTCCCTTAAAAATCAATGAACGAAAAATTGAAAAGATCAGGGAAATATTTTTTTCCGCAGACAGCCTGAAATTAAGTATCGTTGATAATGGTACCGTCGATGGTGATACGATCAGCATGGTACTGAATGGAAAAATGATAGCTGAGAAAAAAGGACTTACTACCAAAGCATTTTCAATTACTATCCCAGCAAGGATTGGAAAAGGTGATTCGTTGATACTTGTAATGCATGCAGAATCATTAGGCACCATTCCTCCCAATACAGGGCTTTTGATCATTGAAGATGGTACCACCCGGTATGATATACGTTTTGAAGGCGACTTGAAAAGAAGTGCAGCTATCATTCTGCGGAAAAAATAAATGATAATCCTATTCTAATTACCTTATAAGTATATCCAAATAGAAAGGGGGCCGCAGAAGACCTTCCGGATCTCTACACATTCATTTATATTCATTAGAAAATGGAAGTCTGATTTTTTTTGTTACTTTATGAAAGTTTGAATGGATCTTTAAACGTGTAATCCAGTCATGTCAGAAAGATTTAAGATTGAATATATTGAAAGGAAAACCGAATTTGGGAATGCTATTTCGTACGATTGTATTATCACTGATCAAAGGACTGAGCGTACTTTTCATGGAATCGGGCGAACAAAAGAAGATGCAAAAGAAGATGCCTGGGAAGATTTTGACGAATTGGATAATCCGCAAACACCAGATGGCCATTTAAGATTACAACTTTATTCCGGGCTTCCCTCAGGCATTAACCAGGAAGAAATCAATGCTGATGACGATGAAGATGAAGATGACTTAGACGATAATGACTTTGATAATGATGTTGACATGGATGATGATGATGACGATGATAATGATGTTGACATGGATGATGATGATGACGATGACATGGATGATTAATTTATTAAAATAAATACAGATATGAAACCAATAACAATATTTCTGTTCTTACTGGCAATAGCTAGTTGCAGTGAAACGAAGGTTGATAAAAAAGCAGAAGGCGAAAAAATTATACAGCTAAGCAAGGAATGGTCGCAGGCAGCTGCTACAAAGGATATTGAGAAGACGTTAAGCTATTGGGCAGACGATGCTTTGGTAATGCAGGAAGGGATGGCTCCGTTAAAAGGTAAACAGGCGATCCGGCAAATGGTAGAAGGAAGTTTTAAAATGCTTGGCTTTAGTATAAGTTGGGAACCACAAAGTGTTGAAGTTTCAGATAACGGCGATATGGCTTACCTGATTGAGAATTCAAAAGTTTCCTATAATGACTCAACCGGCAAAACAATTACAACAAATAATAAGGCAGTAACTATTTGGCGTAAACAAGCAGATGGTACATGGAAGAATGCAGTTGATATTGCAACAACTGATCCATCTCAAAACAAATAGAAAATAATATTTCGATTTTTCTAAATAACTAAAAACATTCAAATACATCTCGTATGAAAAGATTAAATTCAGTCGCAATAGTATTAGCATTTATGCTTTTAGCAGGTGGTGTGAATGCGCAATCCAAAACGGGTGCAGATTTTTTTGCAGGTAAATGGAAAGTACTGGTGACCGGCACGCCTTACGGAGACCTTAAAAGAATTTATTCGCTGGAGAAAACCGACAATACACTCACAGGAATAGTGCAGGATTCAACCGGTAAAGAAATAACCAAATGTTCTAAAGTCGAAGTAAAAGACAATGAAGTAACACTTTATTACCAGGCCATGGGAAATGATGTTAACATAACACTGATCAAAAAAGATGACGATCATGTTACCGGATCTGTGCTTGGCACCTATGATGCTAAAGGTGAACGCATAAAATAAATTAATACTCAAGCGACACGACAAATGATCTTCCGTTAATAATTTACTGTGAAGCTTTTAGCCTTTTGTATAAATTATATGAATAAATGCAGGTAATAAGTATTATTAAACTCATTACTGCAAATAAAATGATCATAGATAATAAGAACGAAGTAAAAAGGCTGATAACAGCGATCAGCAATCCGCCTGCGAACATTAATTTTCCTCCCAGCAAATGTGTCTTTCTCCAATTCTCGTCGTTATTCAACGTCCAGGGCAAACGTATACCAGCGAAATAATTCGGTTTGATAGTATGCATATAATTACCAATAATTGCAAACAAGAGGCCTACTCCAGCCACAATAAACCGGCCACTGGATTTTATATTTTCATGAACACAAGTATATATAAGTAGACAAAGAACAGCAGCAATAAATACGCTTACAGCAAAGGCTATACGATGTAATCTGTTTTTATTTTCTGCTGCATATCTTTTTGGATCGATCCTGTAAACCTGGGGCAACAATAAATAAACAGCTGCATTCACTACTGTCAATATTATTGTCATCATAATAAGCTCATTTTTGTTGCCATAACGGTCAGGTTCTCCATTTAAATTAAAATGGATAGCAACTATTTCAGGAATGTTATTCCAGGCGATGGCGAGATAAACTGCCGGGCCTGCAATGAACAGCCAAATGATCCTTTTCAAAAACTTATCCATAATTATTTCTTTTTTGATTTGATTTGAAGTAACCATTTCATGATCTCATCTACAACTGTTGTATTAAGAGAGTAAGAAACAAATTGTCCTTTTTTTTCTGCGATCACCAATTTGGCCTGTTTCAACAGATCCAGGTGGTGAGAAATGCTGGGACCGGATATATTAAACATGTTCACTATCTCCCCTGCCGTCATATCCTTTTCTCTCAGTAATTCAAGTATCTCCCGCCGGGTAGGATCATTCAAAGCTTTAAATACATTGTTCATAATCTCTTAATTCAATGATTGTATATTTAGCCAAATGTCTAAATATTATTCTAAACCACCAAATTTTTTTTCGAAAAAAATTTACCTTTCATAAAATCCTTTAAAAAAATATATCCCTGGTAAAGTAACTTTAAGAGTAAAGTGCAGCGGCATTGAAGAAGTTTGGTTTCATACTCATTATTCTTTCCTTCGCTTTCTTTTTAAAAGCGCAACAGGTTAACTGTATCTTTAAGCCCTCTCAATTCACCATACATTTTGGTACCGGCAATGTCCGCGATATTAATAATGAACTTACAGGCTACCGGCGGGTTTCACGCTATTGCCCTTCTGATGGATATTATTCATTTGCTTCATATACCAGTGAATGCTTCGACGACGATTGGCATACCATTTCTGAGGACCACACCGCCGGCGATGCGGATGGAAATATGTTGTTGGTAAATGCTGGAGTGGCAGGAGATGTATTTCTAAGAACGCCAATAACTGGGTTGAAGAGTAATACCATTTATGAATTAGGCTTGTGGCTTGTCAATCTTTGCAGGCCTACAAAAAAATGTCCATATCCACTTTTACCTAACCTGAATATTCGATTGGAAACACCTGAAGGGAAAATCGTCGCAAACATTGTGACAGGCGATCTGCCAAGAGTTGAAGATCCGCATTGGACGCAGCATCGTGTCTATTTCACAACTCCTGCCTCAACGTCAACATTGATACTTGTGATGGCCGATAATAGACCAAGTGGTTGTGGAAATGATTTTGCATTAGACGATATCACATTCCGCGAATGTGTAAAACAAAATACACAGGTAGCTGAAGTGCCAAAGAAAACTTCACAGAAAAATTCACCGGTGACAACAAAGCCAAAACCGGCACCTAAAAAATCTACAACTCCACTGGAGAAAAAAGTCCAGCCAGCACCTGTGATCAAACCGAAAACTGATACGCTATTAAAAACAAATCCAGTTGTTAAACATAAGAATATCCTTCCTGCTGCCCCTTTGGTATTAAAGAACAGGGAAAATGCATTGGTCAGGGAAATTGAAACTGAAGCCAGTGAAATAAAAATTGATCTATATGATAATGGTGAGATCGATGGTGATACGATCAGCATATACCACAACAATACATTAATAAGATCGCATATGCGGCTTTCTCAAAAACCGATATCAATCACCGTTAGTATAAATCCTTCTCAACCTCATCATGAAATAATTATGGTTGCTGAAAATTTAGGCTCTATTCCGCCCAATACTTCCGTCATGATCATTACTACTGCAAACGACCGCTACCAGGTTTTCATCTCCTCCAGCGAACAAAAAAATGCGAAGGTTGTTTTTGATTTAAAGAAATGAGGAACCGCATGAATATTATTCAACTTTGCTTGTTTTCAAATTGATTCAATATGATCATTGTGCAATTTGATGTGGAATTGTGTCTTAAATGAATAAAGGATCGATATTCGGGGTCATTATAAAAATTAAGTACAGCTTCCTCTGAAGGAAATTCTACTAAAGCATTCATGGTTTTAGGGTTTCTTTCCAATGCTTTTGGATTTGTTTCCATTGCCAACAATTTTGCTCCATGTTTCTGAAGTAAGGGTCCTACACGCGGCGGATAATCTTTGAATGTTTCAAAGTCGTGTATGTCATAAGCGTTTATTACATATACTGACATGATCATATTATTTTAAATATTTTATATAAGTAAACAGGGACGATGGATCGTCCCTGTGATTTTTTACGCCATTGCACTGCATTCCTCTGCACATTCCCTGCATACTTCTGCACATCTTTTACAATGTTGCATATGTGAATGTTTTTCACATTCATCAGCACATACATTACAAAGTTCTACGCATTCTTTCAGCAAATGCTCACCATGTTCGGAGCCACGTGAAAGAAGTGATGCTATAGTACGGCAAAGTTCAGCACAGTCAAGATCAAGCTTAATACAGCGGTTCAGCATTTTTACATGATCTTCATTGAGGCAGGCCATTGCACAATGGCTGCATTCAATAGCGCAACGATTCAGCATTTCGATCAATCCTATATTTTTTTCGTGACTCATAGGTTTGATTTTTAAGATTAAGAAATTAATTACTTAATCAGGCCTACAAATACCATGCACAGAAATGCCCTGCTTTATTTGTTTAGACAGCAATATATTAACTTGCACCAATGATATTAAACGAGGATCGCCTATGTTCCTTGCAACAATTGCGATGATGGAATTGTGGTTAAGAAAGAAAAATAAACCGATCATTTAAAATGATTATTCATGGGTAGTCAAAAACTAATTCAATTTTTAAGAAATTCCAACCTCGTCTCTCAAAAAACAGCAGAAGAGATAGCCGGACAGTTTACTCCAAAAGAAATCAAACGAAATGATTTTCTCTTTAAAGAAGGAAGAATTTGCAATGATTATTTTTTTCTTGAAAATGGTTTCATCCGAGCATTTGCACATGATACAGATGGCAATGAGGTTACAACTAATTTCTATTCTTCAAACCAGGTGGTATTTGAAGTGTCATCCTTTTTTAATCGCACAATATCAAAAGAAAACTTTCAGTCAATTGTTGACTCTGAAGGGTGGTGTATAACCTACGACCAGCTTAATAATCTTTTTCATTCTCTGCATGAGTTCAGGGATTTTGGCCGTGCCATATTAGTAAAAGGATTTTCTTCACTAAAAACAAGAATGCTCTCAATGATCACCGAAACAGCGGAGCAACGGTACGACACACTATTGAAAACCAATCCTGAAATATTTCAGTATGCTGCACTGAAACATATCGCCTCTTATCTTGGCATTACTGATACTTCTTTAAGCCGCATTCGAAAGGAATATCTAAAAAAATAATCCCCGGTCATTTCTTGTCATTTGCAAAGAGCAGGCAAGATCCTCTATAGTTTCTTTGTGATATGATCATAAGATCAAAACACAATAAAAGCTTATAAAATGAAAAGCAATTTTTCAATACCGGGCTTCCTGATGCTGTTGCTTACCCTGGCATGTATTGCCCTTATCATAAAAGGATTACAGGCTGTCTTAAAAAGAACAGGCTGGGAAGAAACTCGTCGCAAAAGAATATTTACTATCTCAACAGTTGCTATATTATTATGGGCAGTGTTGCTTTCAGTACTTTCGTTCCAGGATTTCTTTTCCGACTTCAGTAGTTTACCACCAAAACCGGCTTTAGCAATACTTATTCCTTTACCAATTGTTTTACTCATTGCATTTTCAAAAAAAGGGACACAACTCTTACAATCAATCCCACCGCATTGGCTGATCTGGATGCAATCTTTCCGAATAATGGTAGAACTATTACTTCTTTTAGCCTTTTTAAATAATAAGTTGCCTGTTCAAATGACATTCGAAGGAAGAAATTTTGATATACTCACTGGTTTACTTGCTTTGCCAGTTGGTTATTTACTGGCAAGAAGAAAAAGTAATGCATCTAAATTGGCTATTTTCTATAATTTTCTTGGGATCCTTTTACTGATCAATATACTTGTGATCGCAGTGCTTTCAATGCCAACATCCATCCGTTATTTTATGAACGAGCCGGCAAACACATTAGTAGCAGAGTTTCCTTTTATCTTATTGCCGGGAGTACTAGTACCTCTTGCATATACATTGCATATATTTTCATTGAGGCAATTATTTTTTAGAAGAGAATTAAGTCAACCGATCAATTTAAAGGAGAAAAATGTTATCCATGCATGATCTCGTATCGTCTTTTGTAAGTATCGAGAATTGGTTCTTGCTCTTTATTAAACAAATTCCTGGCAATAAGTACTAATCTTGTTAATATCTTATGCTTTTGCTTGTTATCTGAAAAAGCCGGGGCTTGAAACATTTTTTCGTCGATGAATGGGTTCTCACTGTATTGAAGTATCATTTCATCGAGGGTAAGATTTGGAGTCATAATAAAAGGTTTTAAAAGTTAAGACAACAATACCCTTAAAAAAATCGTGCCAACTCAAAATCATTAGAAAGACGAAAATGAAATCTAACAAAATGGGTAATTAATTACTCACAATGAAGACATTGAACGGATAATCTAAGAAAATAAAAGAGCTGAGACATCAACGATGCTAAAACGAAAAGCGACTGCTAATCATTAACAGTCGCTTACATTTTTTACATCTAAACCGGGTGGAGGTGAATATTTTCAAAGTGATAATTGCTGCAGAATGCTACAAAATTGGACATCGCCAAAAGTGAACGGGTGCCTAACGAAAATGTCTCTGAAAGTACACCAGAAAATTGCAGCAGCTTGCTGATAGTTGCATCATGCTAAAAACAAAAGCGACTGCTAATCATAATTTTGCAGTCGCTTACATTTTGTTGCATTTAAACCGGGTGGAGGTGAGGAGAATCGAACTCCTGTCCAAACATATTCGCCGAAAGCTTTCTACATGCTTATTCTGTTTTATTGTGTCGGAAAGTAACTGGAAACAAACAACCGATCACTTCCTTAGCTGGATGGTCTTAGGCAATCAGCACAGCCTATGATTGCAGCAACTTGTTTTATTTTAAGTCGGCGGCAGGGCATGGAAACAAGCGAACCGGCCCGGCGGCCCTAATGACTACTTAATCACTGATTAGGCAGCCATGGCATACTGAGTATTGCCATTTGAGTTTTGAGTATTCAGATTAGCCTGCTAATTACACAACGCAGAACATGCTTACACTTTCAAAGATCTATGCTGTCAAAACCGGGCACCCCCATTTTCATTTCGATATTTTGTTACCGGCAACATTGCTACTTTTGTTACCGGCAACATTGCTACTATTAGGCCATTGTTGCGTCGCACTCTTGTACGTTCGGTATCCCTATTCAGCATAATCGAACTGTCTGCAAAGATAACCATGTTTCCCGTGGTGCATATTGAATTTTTACTTAAAATTTATTTCGCCACCATGCCAATGCGAAATATTTTATTTTTACCCAATGACGAATCCATTAGAAACCTATCAGCAAGAAATTACAAGACTAAAGGCTGAACTTAATAAACTAGAAAAGCGAAAATCTTTATTGGGCTGGCTTAGGTTACTAAGCATGGGCCTGGCATTAGTCAGCCTATGGTGGCTTTGGACAAATGGAATGTTTTTCCTCCTTCCCCTACCCTTTTTGTTTATTGCTTTATTTCTTTTCATCCTCACAAAAGATCTCAACAATAATGATGCAATCGAAAACCTTGAAAGACTTATTAAGATAAACGAAACTGAAATTGAAGTTCTGAATCATCATTTCACCCATTTACCAGATGGCAGCCAATACAAACCCGAAATGCATGAATATGCCAACGACCTCGATATTTTCGGGAGAGCTTCCTTATATCAATATATCAATCGAACCAAAAGTGAGCAGGGAAATAAATTATTTTCAGACTGGTTGCTGCATCCTGCAGAACCCGAAGCTATACTTCAACGTCAGCACGCAGTTAACGAACTGACAACTGAACTAAACTGGCGTCAGCAACTGCAATCCTATGGCACCGCAAGTCCGATCAGCATCAGCACACAGCGAAAAATTGATAACTGGCTTAAAGAACCTAATGAGTTTTCAGGCAAATCATACTGGCGGGTTCTGAAATATCTCTTGCCTGTAATAAGCTTTACATTACTTATCCTGCATCTTACGGATGTTCTTTCATCATCTGCTTTTTATCCGTTAATGATCCTGATGCTTGGCATCTCCTTTATTATTTCAAAACAAGTAATGCCTTCATACCTGCAATTGGATAAAGTAGCCCCGCAATTAGAATCACTGTCTGGCAGTATAAGATGGATCGAACAAAAGGAGTTTAGATCCGAACTACTTGAACAGCTAAAAAACAAATTCAAAACCGGGTCAGGCACATCATCACAATCAATAAAAAAATTGAAAAATATTTTAGACCGGTTTGATATTCGCCTGAACCCACTTGTATTTATTCCTTTAAACACTTTCTTATTCTGGGACTTACAGCAAATATTTGTCCTTGAAAAATGGAAAAAAGAAAATAAAGAAAGCATTGATGAATGGTTTCATGCCCTTGCAGAAATTGAATGTCTTTCGTCATTGGGTAATTTTCATTTCAATCACTCCGAAAATTCATTCCCGGTCATATCGGATCAACAAGGCGTTTTTAATGCTGAAGAGTTGGGGCATCCTTTGATCCCAAAAGAAAAACTGGTTTGCAATTCTTTTGCAACCGAAGGATTAAACCAGATGAATCTTGTTACGGGTTCTAATATGGCCGGTAAAAGCACATTTCTCAGAAGTATCGGGGTGAATATAGTTTTAGCGATGATGGGCGCCTCTGTTCATGCAAGATCACTTACGCTTTCGCCAATGAAAGTGCTGAGCAGCATGAGGGTTAGTGATAACCTGGAAGAAAGCACATCTACCTTTTATGCAGAACTTAAAAAGCTAAAAGAAGTAATTGATGCCGTTTATAATAATGAAAAAGTTTTCCTGCTGCTGGATGAAATTTTAAGAGGCACAAATTCCGGCGACAGGCATACAGGTTCGAAAGCTTTAATAAAACAACTCATACAACATAAAGCCGCCGGGCTGATCGCTACACATGATCTGGAATTGGCAAAACTGGCTGATGAATTTCCTGCCAATATTCACAACTATCATTTTGATGTGCAGGTAGCGAACGATGAATTGTATTTTGATTACAAATTAAAAAGAGGCGTATGCCAAAGCATGAACGCCTCTTTATTGATGAAAAAGATTGGGATCGAATTATAAGCTAAGAGATAAAGGTGTGGAAAGAGGCAAAGAGTAAATTTTATCCCTGTTATAAACTATACAAAGACATAAAACCTCTCTTTCTCTCTTTCAAACTCTTAGCCCTATTTAAATATCCGCCAGATATCAAGCCCTAATGCATAAGCCATTAATGCAAGCAGTAATACCATTCCTACCATTTGTGCATACTCCAAAAACTTATCACTCGGTTTGCGACCGGTAATCATTTCTACTAATGTAAATAATGCATGCCCACCATCAAGCCCGGGTATTGGCAATATATTCATGAATGCAAGAATGATACTGAATATCGCAGTAAGCGACCAGAATATCTGCCAGTTCCATTCATCAGGATAAATACCACCAATACTCAAAACACTACCTACAGATTCACTGGCTTTTGCTTTACCAGTAAACAATTGGCGCAACCCTGTCATATATCTTCCTAATGTTGACCAGCATTCTTTAAAACCAGCCGGTATGGCCTGGAAAAAATTAAAATGCTCTGCCTCGAATATAAAGCCGAGCTCTTCCAGGGATTTTGCTTCAACACCTATTAATCCATTTTTATCAAACTCAACAGTTTTAGTGATCGTGTCATTACCGCGAAGAATTTTTATCGTCAGGCTGGTATCCTTTATATCTTTTGTTGCTCTTTTATACTCGTGATAGTATAATGTTTCAATACCATTAACGCCTACAATTCTATCTTCAGCCAAAATACCTGCTTTTTCAGCATTTGATTTTTTAGCAAATTTTTTCACAACAAATGGCGCCCTCACATTTACAAAACTTCCTGAGGTCCTCGTATTTAGTTTTCTCACCAATCCATCATCGAGTTTTAATTCAATCAGGCTATCCCCTCTTTGTATTGTAAGTGAAGTTGCTTCATCTAAAACGATCCTGCCCTTCACAGAACCAATATCCTTCAAAGTTGTTGTATCTACTTTCAACACAATATCTCCATCCTTTAATCCAACAGTTTGCGCAAGGCTATCCACTGCAATTCCGTACTTAGCATTGGCCGGCGGCATATACTCTTTTCCCCAAACCCAAAGTATTACAATAAAAATGAGGATCGCCAATACCACATTTATTATAATCCCACCTAACATAATGATCAATCGCTGCCAGGCCGGTTTACTTCTGAACTCATAAGGTTGTGCCGGCAATTTCATTGCCTCTTTGTCCATGCTCTCATCGATCATTCCGGAGATCTTCACATAACCGCCCAATGGTATCCAGCCGAGTCCATATTCAGTTTCACCTTTTTTCTTTTTCCAAAGCGAGAACCATGGATTGAAAAACAAATAGAATTTTTCTACCCGGCAACCAAACCATTTGGCTGTGATATAATGACCAAATTCATGTAAGACGATCAGGATTGAAAAAGATAAAATAAACTGGGCAGCCTTCACTCCAAGTGTACTCAAATCAATAGCTAACAAATAATGCATAATAGATTCTTATTAAAAAACAACCCAACCGTAGTTGGGGAACGTTACAATTTTATAATGTCGGCGACAAAATTACGGGCCTCACCATCGCTTTCAAAATATTCTTCCAGCGTAGGCTTTTCTATAAAAGGGATCTTTGCCATCGTCTTTTCAATCAGGTCTGTCATTTCCAAAAAGCCAACCCTGTTCCTTAAAAATGCATAGACTGCAAGTTCATTGGCCGCATTCATTACACAGGGCAAATTACCGCCTTTAAATAAAGCATCCTGCGCCAATGCGAGGTTTCGGAATGTTCTGATATCGGGTTCTTCAAAATTCAGTGTCGCATATTTTCTGAATTCAAACCGCGGATAATTATTTGGAATACGATGAGGGAAACCTAATGCATACTGTATTGGCAGTTTCATATCCGGCAAACCCATCTGCGCTTTTATACTTCCATCTTCAAACTGCACCATGCTATGAATAATACTTTGCGGATGAATGATAACCTGTACCTGTTCCGGTTTCAGGTTAAACAACCATTTTGCTTCGATCATCTCAAGCCCTTTATTCATTAGTGTAGATGAATCAATTGAGATCTTTGCACCCATTGTCCAGTTTGGATGCTGCAAAGCATGTTCTCTTTTTACATTCACGAGAAAGTTTGGCTTCTTTCCCAGGAATGGTCCGCCTGATGCAGTGAGGATCACTTTCTCGATCTTGTTTCTTGATTCACCAACAAGACATTGAAAAATGGCTGAATGTTCTGAATCAACTGGAATAACAGCAACCCTGTTTTCAACGGCTTTCTGCATTATAATATCTCCTGCAACAACCAATGTTTCTTTATTAGCGAGTCCAATTGTCTTTTTGTTTTCAATTGCTTTAAGTGTAGGTTTTAACCCAGCAAAGCCAACAATACCAGCAAGCATCAGATCATAACAATCCATTGCAGCTACTTCTTCCAATGCTTTTTCGCCAGAAAATACTTTTACATCCGTAGCAGCCAAAGCATCTTTTACTTTCTGGTATTTCTTTTCATCACCGATCACTACAATATTGGGATTGAACTTCAGCGCTTGTTGTATCAACAGGTCATCGCTGTTTTGTGCAGTCAATACTTCAGCAGAAAATTTATCCGGATGGGCAGCAATTACTTCCAATGCCTGCGTACCGATAGAACCGGTAGAGCCAAAAAGGGCAATACGTTTTATGTTAGAGTCATTGGTCATTCAGCAAACTTAGTTAACTCATCCGCAATCTTCCTGTCATTACTCAATCTTGGTACTTTATTTTGTCCGCCTAATTTACCGATGGATTTCATATAATCAATGAAACCATTCTTGCGAATTGGCGTCACTTTAAGGGTTGACAAAATATTTCCGCTTATTAAATCATCGTAATATACATTCTTTGTCCGCAGGTTGTCATCCATTTTTTTAATAAAGGCAGTCATGTCATCTGGCTTATTCTCAAATTCAATAAACCATTCGTGATAGGATCTGCCATCCGATTTATTTACAAATGGCGCAACAGTAAATTCTGTGATATGTACTCTCTCTTCTTCTGCAGCACGCAACAAACTATATTCTACCTCCTCACCTATCACATGCTCTCCAAATGCTGAAATAAAATGTTTGATACGGCCTGTAACAACTAACCGGTAAGGATTTGTTGAAACAAATTTTACCGTATCACCAAGATTATATCCCCAAAGGCCAGCATTGTTATTAATGATCATTGCATAGTTCTCTCCCACTTTTACATCTCTCAATGATAATCGTGTTGGGTTATCATTATAAAACTCTGCAACCGGGATAAACTCATAAAAAATTCCGCTATTAGTATTCAGCAAAAGACCTTCCGCATTCTGTGAATCCTGGAAAGCAAAGAAACCTTCACTTGCAGGAAACAGCTCAATGCAGTCAATTTTCTTGCCAATGCTTTCGTACAGTTTGGCTTTGTAAGGTTCAAAGTTTACACCGCCCTGAACCATCACACTGAAATTTGGAAACAGGTCAGCGATCTTTTTTCCACTGCGTTTTGTCAACTCATCAAAATACATCTGCATCCATGGTGGTATACCACTAATGAGTGTCATGTTCTGATTGATGGTCTCATCAACTATTTTTCCGAGTTTGGTTTCCCAGTCTTCAATACAATTAGTTTCATACGAAGGCATCTGGTTTGCCCTGAGATATTTTGGAACATGATGATTGACGATACCACTCAACCGGCCAGTTGGAACGCCGCCAATCCTGTCCAGCACCGGGGAACCTGAAAGAAAGATCAATTTACCATTAGCAAAAGCAGTATTACCCGTCTCTGCCATATAACAAAGCAGGGCATTACGTGCCGTATTAATATGGTTTGGGATGGATTCTTTTGTAATAGGGATGTATTTAGCCCCGCTTGTCGTGCCGGATGTTTTGGCGAAATAAATAGGCTTGCCTTTCCACAGAACATTATGCTTACCCTCCTTGATCCTGTCCACATAAGGCCTCATTTGCTCATAATCCCGGACAGGTACCGCCTGCTTAAAGGTCTCATAATTATCCACATCGGCCAGCTTCATATCCTTGCCGATATCCGTTATCCGCCCGGTTTTTATCTGAGTTTTCAGAATATTTTCCTGGTCGGCCACGGCTGTAGCCATCCCTTTTCGGATACCTTTATATATATATGAAGCGAAGGGTTTCGCTAAAAAAGACTTGATTTTCATACACTAACTGCTAAGCTGGCTGAGTAGTCCCGCCGGGGCGGGATGCAAATATAAAGGACGCCCTATTAATTATACCCGGATGTGGACATAAAACTTTGATAATCTGTTTGCCGGAAAAGCATTTCCCCTTACCTTTGCCACCCTTAAATTTTTGTATATGATAGCCGTAATAAAGATCGCCGGACAGCAGTATAAAGTAGAAAAAGACCAGACCCTTTACGTTCCTCATGTGGAAGGTAATGCTGGTG
Organism: Bacteroidota bacterium; assembly: GCA_005882315.1. NCBI lineage: Bacteria > Pseudomonadati > Bacteroidota > Bacteroidota bacterium. The sequence continues at coordinate 1,570 of VBAR01000003.1, read as the reverse complement.
ATAAAGTAGAAGTGGAAGTATTGATGGTAGATGCCGATGGTAAGTTGACGGCAGGTAGTGATGTGAAATCAACAGTAGCTGCAGAAATAGTAAGCCAGGAAAAAGGTGATACTGTGATTGCATACAAACAAAAAAGAAGAAAAGGTTTTCACAAGAAAAAAGGTCATCGTACTGCGTATACTAAAATCAAGATCACAAGCATTAAATAATTAATTTCAAAACTCATTCGTCATGGCACATAAGAAAGGTGAAGGCAGTGTAAAAAATAACCGCGACTCACATAGCAAAAGACTCGGTGTAAAAATTTATGGCGGACAGCCTGCTATTGCTGGTAACATCATCGTTCGTCAAAGAGGAACAACTTATCATCCTGGAAAAAATGTTGGAGTTGGAAAAGACTTCACTATTTTTTCAATGATCGATGGTGTTGTTGAATTTAAAAAAGGAAGAAGCAACAGAATGTTTATTTCTGTTAACCCTGTTGAAGCGTAAGCTTCCAAAAGCTCCATTGTGCATTTTTTGTGAATTTATTTTTGTTAGTTTAAAAATTTTACTATTTTTACTAACGTTAACCCATTTTTACTAAACATTAAATTCACAAATCATGGCAGCAAAGAAAAAAGCAGCAAAGAAAAAAGCGGCTCCTAAAAAGAAAGCAGCTAAGAAGAAGAAGAAGTAAATCGGTTTCGACCGAAAGTTATAAGAGAAGTCCCGCAAGTTGCGGGACTTTTTATTTTCAGAAGGGAAATTGATGAAAATTGATGGTATATGTAACTTAGGAAGCTAGAAAATTTTTGAATATTTTTGAGTTGTATGCAATACTATGAAGACACCTCTTACCATATTCGCCATTTGCTGTTTGACTTCTCTCAGTTGCAACAACTCATCTCAAAACTCCCAGCTGACGTCGCAAGACACAGGGAAAATAGCAAACCCTGAACAACAACTTTTTGGGTCAAGTATTAAATGGCTCGACAGTTCAAAGGTTGAAATGGCCATAGACACGACAATTTCATATAAAACTAAAAATTTTGATTGTGATTCTGTTCTTGCTATTGATTATACTGGTTTTGAAGGCGAGTATACATTTTTACCGCTTAACGACAAAGGACAATGGATAAACAAAATCCAACAAGTAAAAAAGTTGACACAACAACAAGAAGATTATGTTGCTACTGTTATCGGTGACAAAAAATCATATTCCAACCCTGTACTTGTTGCATGTTATGAACCCAGACACGGAATTGTTTACTTTAAAAATGGTAGAGTAATTGGACAAACAGCGATTTGTTTAAGTTGTGCAAGATTAGAATCGACGATTAAGATCGGCGACCCCAAACGAGAAGGGTTATTAAATGAAGTTGGAAGACAAAAGCTAAATAGACTTTGTAAAGAGCTTCAGTTTTCTGATTGTCGCAACGAATAGACGAGGGAGCACAGCATACAACATGAACTGTGTAAAAAACCAAATATAAAATTGATTTTTTTTATGGTTTAGCTGAGCAATAATTAGGTTGATACAATGTTTTGTTTTTTACCACTGCAAATACTTGTTTTAAAAGTTTATTAC